>JBKPDC010000295.1:0-8962 GCA_046727715.1 Thermodesulfobacteriota bacterium | reverse complement strand
GAAGCGTTCCTCCTCGTCGGGCGTGAGCCGCAAGCGCGCGAGCTCCGCTACCCGCCGCACCTCGTCGCGCGTGATCGCCACGGCCAGGTGACTATCGTAGGCGCGGCAGGTTGGCAACGCAGTGCCGGCCGGGCTATCCTCCGGCGCGAGTCAGGAGGTGAGCGTTCACGCCGGGCTCGCTGCGGTTGGGGTCTGGTCGATCGCGACCGGTGCGGTGATCGGCTACCTCGTGCTCAGCCTCCGTGGATCGTCGCTCCTCGGCTGGATGACCGCGATGCCGAGCGAGAGTCGGGCGGTCTCCAGAAACATGCTGGTCCCCGCGTCGGCCTACCGGAAAGGCCTTCATACTGCCTTCATGGCGCCCATCCGCGCCGCTCCCAGGCGATCGCTCCGACCTGCGCGAGGTCCGTGCCGCCCTGCAACGACCCGAGAAGTGACGCCGGGTCGATCGGGTGGAGCAGCCCGTTGGCGTCGATGACGGGACATTCCGCGCAGCGACTCGGGCCAGGCGCGTCACTCGTCGGCCCGGCCGGGCTCCTTGAGTGCGGCGACGGCGGTTCTCATGATCGCGAGGAGTCTATCGCGATGTCGTGGGCTGGTCTCGTGGAAGAGCCGGACGAAGGCCTCGAAGGTCGGGTCGGGAGTAGTGTCCACCGTGTCGGGACCGAGCGCCCCCTCGGGCCACCGCAGCAGATCCTGCACACCGCGAGTGGGGTAGAGATCGGCGTTCGAGACGGTCTCCTCGAGCTTCCGGAGCTCCGTGGTGAGCGCGAGGTTGATCTTCACGACGATCAGCAACGGGGTGGCGAGACCGCGCGCGGACTCGAGTCGGCTCACCGCTCCCTGGCTCACCCTCGCCAGCCGCGCCAGCTCCTGCTGCGAGAGGCCGACGAGCTCTCGCAACCGCCGGATCTGCTGGCCGAGCTCGAGCATCCAGGGCCGCCACGTGGTCGCATCATCGGATCGGTCCGCCATCTTCGCGGGCTCGGTGACTTCACCATCCTGCGTGTGCCCGGCGCTCATGCGCGGTTCTCGGTGGGCGCTCGATCGAGCCGGCCGAGTGCCGCAGAGACCAGGTCCGGGGGATTCCCGGCGTAGACGACGCCCAGGTCCTTCCGCAGTGCGGGGTGCGCAGCGAAGAGTTGGCCCCCAATCGCGATGGCCATGCGTCCGTTCGCCGCTCGCCGGACGGCCTCGACCACCCGTCGAATCTTGCCGAGGGATACGCTGGTCGTCGCCGAAAGCGCCAGCAGCTCGGGCCGTTGGTCTTCGACCAGCGCCACGAGCGTCCGGGTCGGGACGTTCGCGCCCAGGAAGCGGACGTCGAATCCCGCCGCTTCCAGGAAGTCGGCGACCATGCACGCCCCGACGTCGTGCGCTTCTCCCTCGACGCAGGCGACCACCACGGCTCTCCCGTTGCTCGGCTGGCAGGCCAGATGAAGCCGGAGCTGGGCGAGTGCCAGCTTCGAGATCTCCACGGCGAGGAGCATGTGAGCCCCTGACAGGCGACCGCACTGGCACAGGCGGCCGAACTCGTAGAGGGCAGGCTGAACGACTTCGAGATAGAGGGTCGTGACTGGAATGGCGAGCCAGAGCCCCTCCTCGACCACGATGTCGAGGGCGTCGCTCCGCCCTCCAGCCAGCAGGGCCGAGAGGAATCGCTTGCGAAGCGTGGCGAGGGCGACCGGCTCGCGCGGGCGGCGGAAGGCGATCGGGCCGCCGAGCAGCGGGTTCTGGTGCACGATGCCGCCCGCGATCCCCAGGTGGTGAACCCCGAAGGCGTCCATCGCGGCAGCGGCTCCGAAATGAGAGCGATCGTATGTGCACACCAGCGGGTCGCGGCACCCGGCGAACACCGCGTTCGCCCGCGCCTCGTACTGGATCAGCTTCTCGATGCCGCAGGTCGGCTCGCGGAGAGCCCAATCCGCCTCCCCGATGACGCGGGTGAGCGGGAACCCAGAGTCCTTCGCCTCGGTCAAGACCCGCCCGAGGAATGCCAGGGTGGCGTCCTGGTTGAAGCGTCCGCCCCGCAGGTAGGTCTCGTCCCAGCCACGCACCTCGAGCTGGCCGGTCGCTCGTGCGCTTCGCACGTCGATCCCCGCAGCCTCCAGCCGATGCAGGTGCTCGACCCGCCGCGCCGGATCGACGACGTGAAAGGCCTTCTCGCCGCGCTCGATCCCCTCTTTCACGAAGGGCCCGAGGACGCGGTGCCACTCCTCGCGGGAGTGGAAGAAGGCACACAGGTGACGCTGCTGGCGCAATGTCGTCCCCGCGAGGTGGATGTCCGAGGATTCCGTTGATGCCATGTTGCTGCCGGCACTCCGTCGGGGTCCCGACGGCGTGTCGCCTGCAAGTTGTACCGACCGGAAGACGGCAAAGTCAAGCAATCTGCAGAATAGCTAGACGCACAGGGCGATGCGTGACGCCTAGAGGCCAAGTTGCGCGCCGAAGGTGTGCATGCCGGGCCGGCGCCGGCGAGGCGGGCCGGCGCTCTACGGTCGCACGACGGGGATCGATTCGATCATGACCGGCGGCTCGAGCTCGTCGACCTCGAAGGGCTGGCGCCGGTAGCAGAACGCCTCGTAGAGGGCGAGTTGATCGCGGAGGTGCGGCGGCTCGTTGCCGACGTCGGCGGCGGTGAACGTCCCCGCCTCGCCGGGCGGGACGATGATCTCGCCTCGGACGGGTGGTCCGAGATCCACGACGAGGTTGAAGGAACCGCGGTTCTCGCGTGCCATCTCGGTCGCGCCGAAGACGCCGCCGATGACGCCGAGGTCGGGTGCATGGGGCCAGTCACCAGGCCGGCCGTGCAACCCGACACGCAACGCCGCGATTCACGACACAGGCCCGGACGCCGTGCGGAACATCCGACGCCCTCATCTGGTGGCACCAGGGCGAGGGAAACCGTCACGGCCGCTCAGGACACCTCCAGAGTGACGTTTCTGGCAGACATTCCCTCAGGCACCACTCAGGCACCGCCATTTCGTGCCGCATCCTGCCGCCGGCGTCAGGCGCGCCCCTCTGGGCCGGGCAGTCCGGCCACGATGGCCGCCTGCGCCACGAAGCGGTGTCCGACGTTGTCCACCGCTGCCGCGGCCCTGGCGGAGCTGACCCAGGGAAACGCGCGCTTCGTCAAAGGGCACGGTCCTCCAGCCGCGCCGGGAGCTCGAGCGGGTCCGGCAGCTGGCAGGCAGAGCAAGAACCGTACGCCGCCGTGCTCGGTTGCGGACTCCCGCGTGCCGATCGAGATCGTCTTCGACGAGATCATGTCGGGGCGCGTCGCGCGGATCGACGGATGGCGCCGCGTGTCGGCTGGCGCTCACACTCGACGGGCGGGCCGCTCCTTGCGAGCGTCCCGAGGGGCAAGTACTCTCGCCCGCCGTGGACGGGCGGGGGGAGCTTGGCCGGCGTGGAGAAGCACTCGCGGCGGAGCTGCTCCGGGCCCGAGGACTCACGATCGTGGAGCGCAACTTCCGATGCCGGGCCGGCGAGATCGATCTGGTCGCCCTCGACGGGCCGACGCTGGTCTTCGTCGAAGTACGGAGCCGGCGCGGCGACCGCCTGGGGACGCCGCTCGAGTCGGTCGACCCGCGCAAGCAGGCGCGCGTCGTGCGCGTCGCCCGCCACTTCCTGGCGGCGCGTGGCGTCGCCGATCGCGACGTCCGCTTCGACGTCGTCAGCGTGCGCTTCGACAGCGAGCCGCCGGTGGTGGAGCACCTGCGCGGCGCATTCGAGGCAGCGGGGTAGGGTGGGATGCTCGACATCCGGCTGATCCGCGCCGAGCCCGACTGGGTGAAGGCGGAGCTCGCAAAGGTCGGGGTCGAGGCCGCCGCGGTCGCTGCCGTGCTCGCGGCCGATCGCCGGCGCCGCGAGGCCATCCATGCGGTCGAGACACTCCGCGCAGACAGCGCCGCGGCATCGAAGCGGATCGGCGCGCTGAAGGACCCGGCGGAGCGCGAGCGGGCCATCGCAACGCAGCGCGAGGTGAAGGGTCGGCTACTCGGGGCGGAAGCGGCGGTCGAGCCGGCGGAACGCGAGTTCGAGCGGCTGATGCTCGAGCTGCCGAACCTGCCGCACCCCGACGTTCCGGTCGGGCCCGACGAGTCGGCGAACGAGGTCGTGCGCACCGAGGGCGAGCTGCCGCGCTACGACTTCGCCCCCGTCCCGCACTGGGACCTGGGCCCGTGGCTGGGGATCATCGACTTCGAGCGCGGGGTCAAGATCTCCGGCTCGCGCTTCTACGTCCTGCGCGGGATGGGGGCGCGGCTCCAGCGCGCGCTCATCACCTGGATGCTCGACCTCCACACCCGGGAGCACGGCTACACCGAGGTCTACCCGCCGGCGATGGTGCACGGCGAGTGCCTCGTCGGTACGGCGCAGCTGCCGAAGTTCGCCGACACCGTCTACCGTGACATCGAGGACGATTTCTGGTGGGTCCCCACCGCCGAGGTCCCGGTCACCAACCTCTACCGCAACGAGATCCTCGATGGGGCGGCGCTGCCCATCCGTCACGTCGCCTATTCGCCGTGCTTCCGGCGCGAGAAGATGTCGGCGGGGCGCGACGTCCGCGGTATCAAGCGCGGTCACCAGTTCGACAAGGTCGAGCTGGTGAAGTTTGTCCGCCCGGAAACGTCGGACGCGGAGCTGCTGTCACTGCTCGACAACGCGGAGACCGTGTGTCGTCGACTCGGCCTGGCGCATCGCGTGGTGCGCATGTGCACCGGCGACCTCGCCTTCGCGGCGGCCATGAAGTACGACGTCGAGGTGTGGTCACCGGGCTGCGCCGAGTGGCTCGAGGTGAGCTCGTGCTCGAACTTCCGCGACTTCCAGGCGCGGCGGGCCGGCATCCGCTACCGTCCGGGTCCCGGCGCGAAGCCCGAGCTGGTGCACACCCTGAACGGCTCCGGGCTCGGCCTGCCGCGCGTCCTGCTGGCCATCCTGGAAACCTACCAGCGGGCCGACGGCAGCGTGACCGTCCCCGGCGTGCTCAGGCCCTACGTCGGCGCCGACGTGATCGCACGCGGCGATCCCACGTGAGGGCAGCGAGCCGTCACCGCGCGCTCACATGATCCTGGGGAGCCAGGGCCCGCGAGTCTTGGAGACGTCCTCCGCCATGAGCACGTCGTAGAGGGCGGTGTCGCCGACACGCGCATCGGGCACCAGCACGCCCGTCACCTTCACCCAGTCGCCCACACTCGCGTCGACCGGTTTCGCGACGCGAACCAGGAGACGGTTCTCGCCCTGGTCGGCGATCTCGAGCAGCGTCTCGTGGCCGAGCGTCTGCAGCCGCATGATGCGACCGACGACGGTGAGCTTCTGCTGGTAGTGCTTCTCCGGGCGCAGGTTGAGGTCGTGGATACTGGTGCCACAGCCGGCGAGCGGGGCGGCGGCGAGCAGGGCAGCCACGAGCCCGAGAAACCGCCGCCGCCGCCGCATATCGCGTCGGGCGGCTACCATGCGTCCTCAGGAATTGCAAAGGATCTGCGCTATGCGGGCCGGTTGACGCCACCCGCCGATGCCAACTAGGAGGGGAGCATGCATCGAGTCGTCGCCGCCATCGCAGGGACCGTGCTGCTCGCCGGGCTCGCCCGCGCCGAAACCGTTGCCACGGTCGGCGACACACCCATCTCGCGCGAGACGCTCGAGAAGCACGTCAAGCCGAAGATGGTCGAGGTGGAGAACCAGCGCTACGAGGTGTTGAGCCAGGGGCTCGACGAGCTGATCAGCGAGCAGCTCTTCGAGAAGGAAGCGAAGGCGCGCAACGTCACCACCGAACAGCTGGTCGCCACCGAGATCACCGCCAAGGTCGCCGCACCGACCGATGCCGAGATCCAGAAGGTCTACGACGACAACAAGGCGCAGCTGCAGGGCCAGACCCTCGAGCAGGTGAAGCCGCGGATCGTCGAGTTCCTGAAGCAGCAGAAGGGCGCCGAGAGGCAGCAGGCGTTCCTCACCGAGCTGAAGGGCAAGTACAAGACCACCGTGGCGCTCAAGCCGCCGAAGGTGGAGGTGTCGACGGCAGGACGGCCAGCGCGGGGCGGCAACGACAAGGCGCCCATCACCATCATCGAGTTCTCGGACTACGAGTGCCCGTTCTGCAAGCGCGCCGAACCGACGGTGAAGAAGGTCCTCGACACGTACGGTGACAAGGTCCGTCTGGTGTACCGGCACTATCCCCTCGAGTTCCACGCCACTGCGCGACCCGCCGCCGAAGCGTCGGCGTGTGCTGCCGCCCAGGGGAAGTTCTGGGAGTACCACGACAAGCTGTTCGCCTCCTCGGATCTCAACGACGCGAAGCTGAAGAGCCTCGCCGGGGAGGTCGGACTCGACCAGGCGAAGTTCGACGACTGCTTCGCGAAGAAGCAGTTCAAGGCCGACATCGACAAGGACATGGCCGACGCTTCCAGCGTCGGCGTGACGGGGACGCCGGCGTTCTTCATCAACGGTCGCATGCTCTCGGGCGCGCAGCCCTTCGAGAAGTTCAAGGAAGTCATCGACGAGGAGCTGGCGCGGTCGTCGAAGTCGTGAGGTGACATCCGCCATCGCGCCACTGCTCGCGCTCGCCGGCGGCTGGACCGTCGCGGCGCTGTGGGTCCATCTCCGTGGCCGCGAGCGCCTGTCCTTCATGCGCCAGGTGGCGGACCATTCCACGTTCCTCGCGCCGTACAACGCCCTCGTCTACCTGAGCTCGGCGGTGCCCAACCGCCCGATGCTCCGGGCGGAGGACCTGCCGGAGCTGGCGCGGCTCCAGGCGTCGTGGGAGGTCATCCGCGACGAGGCGCTCGCCTTGTGGCGCGCGGGCGACATCCGCAAACCCGAGGGGCACGACGATCTCGCCTTCAACTCGTTCTACAAACGCGACTGGCGGCGCTTCTACCTGAAGTGGTACGGCGACTTCCTTCCCTCGGCGCGGGCGCGCTGCCCGCGCACCGTGGCGCTCCTCGCCGAGACGCCGACGGTGCACGCGGCCATGTTCGCGCTCCTCGCGCCCCAGAGCCACCTCGTGCGCCACCGCGACCCGTTCGCGGGGTCGCTGCGTTACCACCTGGGGCTCAAGACGCCCAATGCCGACAGCTGCCGCATCTTCGTGGACGGCCTGCCGTATGCCTGGCGCGACGGCGAGGGTGTCCTCTTCGACGAGACCTACATCCATCGTGCCGAGAATCGCACCGACGAGGCGCGGATCATCCTCTTCTGCGACGTGGAGCGGCCGCTGCGCGGCCGGGCGGCGACGGCGATCAACCGCTTCGCCATCCGCCACGTCATGCCGACCACGGCCACGGCGAACACCGACGAGGATCGGGTCGGTGCGGCGAACCGCGTGTTCGAGCGCCTGTACGCGATCCGCCTGCTGATGAAGCGGGTGAAGGCACGCAGTCGCTTCACGTACTACGCGCTCAGCTATGCCGCGAAGCTGGCGCCGATCCTGCTGCTCCTCTGGCTCGTGCTGCGCTAGGAGACCGACGCGAGACGAGGTCTCGGTCGGGTTTCTAGCGTCGTCGCCGCTTCGGCGCCGGCTTCTGCTGGGCTTCGCGCGCGCGGCGCGCCGCGTCCTCGGCGGCGACCCGCAGCCCGTTGTCCACCTGCTCGAGGGCCGTGTTGACCAGCTCGAGGGCGAGCTTGCGATGACCGCCGTACACGTCGGGCTTGCCGGTGCCCGCGATGCGGAGCTGTTCCTGGGCGACGACGAGCGCGTCGCGGGCCGCCGCGAGGTTCGGATCCGGGGGCGGAGCCGGGAGGGTCGTGGTCGTCGTCCCCCTGGGCGCACGCCGATCGGCGGCCGACGCGGGAACGGCGAGCGCTGCGACGACGGCGAGCGCGAGCAGAGCGCGGGGCATGCGGCGAGGAGAGCACGGTCGGGTGGCGTTGTCACTTGATTGCAGCCGCCTTAGAGTCGCGGGCCGCAGCGATGCCGACCCTCGGACTCATCATCGAGCCGTCCACCACGCCGTCCGTCAGCCGATGCACCGACCGCGCACTGCTGGCGCGCGCGGTCGCGCGGGGCCGCGGGACACTGCGCGTGTCGCGTTTCGGGAACGACGTGCTCGCCCTCGGCCGTTGGCACCTGGCACCGCGCGGTGCCCCCGACGTCGTGCTGCACCGGCGGCTCTCCGGCGGCCGCGCCGCGGCCGCGGGAGCGGGGTTCGTGAACGTGTCGCTCGCGCTGCCCCATCGGTCGGCCCTGGTGTCGGACGAGCCGCTCGCGCTCGCGCCCGAGCAGGTGCTCAACCGCGCGGTGCGCGGGCTGCTGGGCGGGCTCGAGGCGGCCGGCCTGGCAGCCCTCTATCCGGGCCGCGACCTGCTCACGGTGGCGGGCCGTCCGGTCGCCGTGCTCGGGCTCGAGGTGGACGCGACCGGCGCGACCTTGGTCGAGGCCGTGCTCGCCGTCGAGCGCGACCAGAGCGTGCTGCCCGGGCTGCTCGACCGTGCCGATCCCGACGGCGCCGTGGTCGCGCCGATGACGCTGCCCGCCGACGTCACCTCGGTGGCGCAGGCGCTCGGACGGACGCCGACCTTCGACGAGCTCGTCGCCTGGATCTGCCACGGCTACGAGGTGCGGTTGGGCGTCGACTTCGCCGCGGACGTCTCGCCGCCGGCCGCGGATGACAACGGGGGGTTCGTGCGGTCTCGCACGTCGCGTCCGGACCTCGACCACCGCGCACGCACCGCCACGATGCTGGGCGTGCTCGAGATGCACTGCGCGCTCGACGCCCGCGCGCGCCTCGCAGAAGTGATGCTGGCCGGCGACTTCTTCGCACCCTGGGGGACGGTGACACGGCTCGAGGAGGCGCTCCGCGGGTGTCCCCCGGCCGTGGACCGCGTGACGGCGGTGATCGAGGACGTCGTGCACCCGCCCCACGACTTCATCCTCGGTGTCGGCCCGCTGCGGACGATCGCGGAGACCATCGTGCAGGCGGTGCGATGACACCGGCCGAGCTCGCCGCCATCGCGGCGCGGGGCC
>JBKPDC010000294.1:0-3949 GCA_046727715.1 Thermodesulfobacteriota bacterium | reverse complement strand
ACGCGACGGCGACGCCACGTTCATCCACGATCTCGACCTCGTAGCCGGGGACGGGATGTCCCACCGTGCCCGGACGACAGCTCCCCGGTCGTCCCGACAGGAAGATGTGCAGCGTCTCCGTCGCGCCGAGGCCGTTCAGGAGCTCGACCCCGAAGCGTTCGCTCCACGACCGCGACAGTCCGTCCGGAAGCGCCTCGCCCGCGGACACGAAGCGGCGCACCCCGGCGAGCGCGGTCGACGCTTCCGCAGGCGCATGCTCGAGAAGCGCGCGGTAGACCGCCGGAACGGCGAAGAAGAGCGATGGGCGCTCCTCGACGAGGATGCGCCACGTCCGCTCGGGGGCAAACGGCTCGGGCGACAGCACCGTCGCGCCTCCGGCGGCGAGCGGGAGATAGAGACCAGCACCGAGGCCGTACGCGAAGAACAGCTTGGAGGTCGCGTGCGAGACGTCGTGTGCCCCGATCTCGAGCAGCCGCGCGCCGTAGCTGTCGATCGCGTGCAGCACGCCGCGATGGAGGTGAACGACACCCTTCGGCCGGCCCGTCGTGCCCGAGCTGTAGAGCCAGAGCGCGGGATCGTCGGCGTGCGCGGGGAAGGGCTCTGCGTCGGCCCGCTCGCCGTCGACCGCCTCGTGAAAGGTCCCGCTGGCGTCGCCGCGTACCGTCAGGATGGCGACTTCGCGACCTCCCGCTCCGCGCTCCCGCAGCGCGTCAGCGATCGGCTCCGTGGTGACGATGGCTCGCGCGCGGCTCTCGTCGAGAAAGGCGGCATAGCCGTCGCTCGGGAGGAACGAGCTCACCAGCACCGGGACGCTGCCGTTCCACATGGCGCCGAGCACCGCCGCCACGTATTCGGGGCAATCGGGGAGTGCGATGATCACCCGCTGCTCCTCCGCGACCCCGCGGCGGGCGAGCGCGGCCGCGGTCTGCCGCACGAGCCGGCGGAGCTGGCCCCGCGTCACCGCGAGGCGCCGATCGTCCGCATGCACGCGGAGAGCGACGGACGCATCGTTGCCGGCGCGGAGGATCTCCTGCGCGGCGTTCGGCATCAGCCCTCGTTGATGCGCACGTACTCGAACTCGACCGGCTGCGCGTTCACGCCACGCGCGGGCGGCGCGATCCAGTTCGCGAACTTGCCCGGTTCGGTCACGGGGTTCGTCATGACGCTGCGCACGTAGGCGTCGTCGGCATCCGAGGGTAGCCACTCGGGCGCGCGGCGGAGGAAGTCGTCTTCGCCGATGGCGTTGCCCTCGGGATCGAAGCATCCGGTCGCGAACGTCCCGACGCTCCGGCGGAAGCGCTGCGAGGGCAGGCGGAACTCGACGCCGAGGTCGGTCACCAGACGGTTCCACTTGTCGAGCGCCGCCTGGCAATCCTCGACATAGGCACTCCGGACCTCGAGGTTCACGGCGAGCCGCGGCGCCACCTCGCGTTCCACGACCCGCCCCTCCTCGAACAGCTCGACGCGAGTTGCCCCCTCGAGCAGCATGTGGTCGGCGAAGCGCGTTTCCTTCGGACGTCCCTTCAATCCCCCGCCGAAGTAGTTGGCGGCGTTCGTGGATACCTCGGACCCGAACAGGTCGAGCGACACCGCGTACCAGAAGTTCAGGTAGCGCTGCAGCATGTCGAAGGGAATCGCGCCCTCGGCGCGCGGTTCCTTTCCCTGGCGCACCAGCTCGGCCGTACGTTGCACGATGCGCGCAACGCCGGTCTGGCCGACGAACATGTGGTGTGCCTCCTCGGTGAGCATGAAGCGACACGTGCGCGAGAGTGCGTCGAAGCTCGACTCTGCCAGCGCCAGGAGCTGGAACTTGCCGTCCCGGTCGGTGAACGTCGTGAACATCATGAAGGAGAGCCAGTCGTCGATCGGCTCGTTGAACGCCTGCAGCATCCGCGGCCGGTCCTCGCTGCCCGAGCGCCGTTGCAGCAGCGCCTCGGCCTCTTCGCGGCCGTCGCGGCCGAAGTAGGTATGAAGCAGGTAGACCATGGCCCACAGGTGGCGCCCTTCCTCGACGTTCACCTGGAAGAGATTCCGCAGGTCGTAGAGCGACGGGCAGGTGCGGCCGAGCCGGCGCTGCTGCTCGACCGAGGCGGGCTCCGTGTCGCCCTGCGTGACGATCAGGCGGCGGAGGGCGTTGCGGTGCTCGCCGGGCACCTCTCTCCACACGGGCTCGCCCACGTGGTCGCCGAAGCCGATTCGGCGCCCGGGGTCCGGGTCCGCGAGGAAGATGCCCCAGCGATAGTCGGGCATCTTCACGAAGTCGAAGTGTGCCCAGCCGTCCGCGTCGACGGACGTCGCGGTCCGAAGATAGACGTCGCTCGCCTGGAAGCCCTCCGGTCCCATCTCCCGCCACCACGCAAGGAAACCGGGCTGCCACTGCTCGAGCGCACGCTGGAGGCGTCGGTCGGCGGAGAGGTCGACGTTGTTCGGAATCTTCTCGTTCAGCGACACGCTGCTCATCGGTCGTGGCCCCTCAGGTGCGCCGCCAGTCGAACTCTGGCCGCTGCCCCGCCTTCCCGTACACGGTGAGCGCGCCCTTGGCACCGGTAGCGTTCGGGCGCGTGAAGATCCAGTTCTGCCATGCCGAGAGTCGTCCGAAGATCTTCGTCTCGATCGTCTCCGGCCCGACGAAACGGAGGCTCGCTTCCATGCCGGTGAGCGCGTCCGGGTTCATCGCCGCCCGCTCCTCGACGGCGAGCCGCACCTCATCGTCCCAGTCGAGCTCGTCCGGCGCGAAGGTGACGAGCCCCGCGTCGAGCGCCTCCGCTGCACCGAATGCGGCCTCGTGGGCCACGAGGGCCGCCACCCGCTCGTCGTGCCCGCAGAAGCGTGCCTGCAGCCGCGACAGTCCGGAGCCCATCGGCAAGAGCCCGGCGTTGAGCGGCGACATCGCGACGGAGCTGGCGGCATCGGCCAGCATGTAGGAGCGATCTGCAACCAGCGCGAGCTCGAACAGCGACCCCGCGAAGGCCGACCCGGGCACGATCAGGGCGTAGAACGACCGGGCCGTCAGGTCGAGGCGTTTGAGCACGCGACGCTGGAGCAGCAGGATCTCGCGGACCAGCCAGTGCGCGCGGTGCTCGGCCACCACGTGGTCCACGGCGAGGACCGCCTGCGGATCACCCTCGGTGCGCAGCAGCACGAGGCCGATCTCGGGCTCGTTCAGCCGCAATCGGAGGATCGCGTCGTCGAGCTCGCGCCAGGCAGCGATCGCCCACGCGTGCCCGCCCGCCCGCAGGAAGCCCTCGGGGCTCGTGGGTTCCGGCCCATCTGGCGCGCGCACGGTGAGCGTCGCGACGCGCCGAACGCGGTCGAGCGCCAGCATCACGTGACCGTACTCGAGGCCGTCAGCGGTCTCCCGACACCGGAGCGCCGGCAGCGTGATGCCAGCCTCCGTAGCGGGTCGATCGCTTCGCCGTGCGAGCGCCTCGGCCCGCTCGCGCACGCGCTCCTGGAACCGCGACTTCGGCACCACCTCGTCGACGAGATTCCAGTCCGCCGCGCGCTGCCCGCGGACGCCCTCGGCGGTCGTCGAGAAGAAGTCGGCGCGATCGCGACGTACCTTCCGCTTGTCGACGACGCGGGTGAGTCCGCCCGTGCCCGGGAGAACGCCCAGGAGTGCGACCTCGGGCAGCGACACGGCGGCCGAGCCGTCATCGACCAGCACGATCTCGTCGCAGGCGAGCGCCAGCTCGTAGCCGCCGCCCGATGCGGTGCCGTTCAGCGCACAGACGGTCGCGATGCCCGACTCGCGGCTGGCCTCCTCGAGATGGAGGCGCGTCTCGTTCGTGAACTTGCAGAAGTTCACTTTGAACGTGTGCGAGCTCTGGCCGAGCATGAAGATGTTCGCACCAGCCGAGAACACGCGGTCGCGGAGGGACGTGACCACAAGCGCGCGCACACCGGGGTGCGAGAAGCGCAGACGCTGGATGGCGTCGGCCAGCTCGAT
>JBKPDC010000293.1:0-8119 GCA_046727715.1 Thermodesulfobacteriota bacterium | reverse complement strand
CTGCTCACGTTCAACGACCGGGATTTCCTTCCTCTTGCGGGGCGCGGCCTCGAGATCGTCGTGCCATCGCCCGGCTGAGGGAAGGTCGTCATCATGAGTCCATGGTCCTTCCCCTGCGGCGACGGCCGTGGCCATCGGGGGAGGTGGTCATGAAGGGCCTTTTTCGCGCGGAGAGCTGACATAACCCCGAAGTGCGACGTTCACCCTTGTTTCGCCCTCCGGAACGACGGCACCGTCAATGCGGGCCCGGCGCCTGCCCGGGCGACGGCCTACCGGGCCGGCAGGGCCGAGCGGATGGAGGGCGGCCACTCACCGGCCGTCGGCGGTCGGATAGGCAGGGGAGGAGGCAGCCCCCGGGGTGTTGGGCTCCGCGCGCGGGCCGACCGTGCCACCGTGCGCTTCTACGGCGGGACGGTCGTCGTGAAAGTCCACAGGCCGAACCGCTCCGCGGCCGTGCCACCGATCCCGCCGACTTCCCCGCCCACAGGATCGCCTACGCGCTGGCGCGCGCTCGAATGTCCGGATCGTGGCGCTGCCGGAGCATCTCCACGACCTGGGTCGGGCTCTCCATGACTCGGGCCATGCCCGTGCTCTCCGAGCTGGGGTGCGCGCAGCGTGGTTCGTTGAATATTCAGAGGACGAGCCGTTCATCGCTTTCCCTGAGCAACGCGGCTTCGCTCCTGTCCGCCGTTTTCGCCTCGAGTCGGGAGTGGAGTTGGTGGTCCTCGCGCGGTTTGGGGATGGTTGAGGCCGTGCAACGGCGACCGTAACTCCCGCGCGGGCGTTGCCGGCGGCCGCGTCCCTTGAGCCCGGCGACAGCCCCGGGCTATAGCTCCACTCCCTCGGAGGAAGGGTCGCATGGGAGACATGCTCGCCGGCCGTGTGGCCGTGGTCACGGGCGCCGGGCGGGGGATCGGGCGCGGCGTCGCGCTGGCGCTCGCCGCCGCCGGCGCCAGGGTGGTCGTGAACGACTACGGTGTCGCCGTGGACGGCAGCGCGCCGTCGTCCGGACCCGCGTTCGACGTGGTGCGCGAGATCGAGAGCGCGGGCGGGGAGGCGGTCGCCAGCCCGGAGTCGGTCGCGGACTACGAGAGCGCGGGGCGCATCATCGACACCGCCGTCCAGCGCTTCGGACGGATCGACATCCTCGTCACCTGCGCCGGCATCCTGCGCGACCGGATGATCTTCAACATGAGCGAGGAGGAGTGGGATGCGGTGCTCGGCGTGCACCTGAAGGGCACCTTCAACTGCGTCCGTCAGGCCTGCACGCACATGCGTGAGCAGCGCTACGGGCGCATCGTCACCTTCAGCTCGGGCTCCGGGCTCTTCGGCAACCCCGGGCAGGCCAACTACGGCGCGGCCAAGGCGGGCATCAGCGGGTTCACGAAGGTCGCGGCGCGCGATCTCGGGCGCTATGGCGTCACGGTCAACTCCATCTGCCCCGTGGCCGGCACGCGCATGACCGTCACCGACGCCTACCTGCGTGCCCGCGAGCTGCGCAAGGCGCAGGGCATCGTGCGCGAGGACCGCGGCACCGGCGAGATCGAGCATCTCGACCCGAACGACGTCGCCCCGATGGTGGTCTACCTGGCGAGCGAGCATGCCGGCAGCGTCAACGGACAGTTCTTCCTCTGCTACGGCGGCGCGATCGCGCTCGTGTCGCAGCCGCGGCCGGTCCAGACGCTCTTCAAGTCCAGCGTCTGGACGCTGGACGAGCTGGCTCGTCTCGCGCCGGCGACCGTGCTGGCCGGCGTCACGAACCCCGCGCCGCCGAAGGAGAGCCGAGATGGCTGAGCGGTTGGCCGGCCGCGCGGCTGTGGTGACCGGTGCGGGCCGCGGCATCGGCCGCGCCATCGCCGAGCTGTTGGCGGCCGAGGGTGCCGCGGTCGTCGTGAACGACCTCGGCGGCAACGTGGACGGCAGCGGTGCCGCGACCAGCGTGGCCGACGAGGTGGTGGCGGGCATCCGTGCCCGCAGCGGGACGGCCGTGGCCAACTACGACAGCGTCGCCGATTTCCGCGCCGCCGAGCGCATCGTCGACACCGCCGTGAAGGAGTTCGGCGCCATCGACGTCCTGGTGAACAACGCCGGCATCCTGCGCGACCGCATGCTCTTCAACATGAGCGAGGCGGAGTGGGACGCCGTCATCGCGGTGCACCTGAAGGGCACGTTCAACTGCACCCGCCACGCGGCGGCGCGCATGCGCGAGCAGCGGCGGGGACGGATCGTGTCGATGTCGTCCACGTCCGGCGTGTTCGGGAACTCCGGGCAGGCGAACTACGGGGCCGCGAAGGACGGCATCGCGGGGCTCACGCGGGTCGTGGCCCGTGACCTCGGCAAGTACGGCATCACGGTGAACGCCGTCTGTCCCGGCGCGACCACGCGCATGACCCAGACGGTCTCCGACGCGGCGCGGACGGCGCGGCAGAAGAGCGGCATCCAGAGCCCGGGCGGGCAGCGTACCTTCCAGCTCGAGCACACCGGTCCCGAGAACGTGGCGCCCTGGGTGGTCTACCTCGCGACGGACGCCGCGGCGCACGTGAACGGACAGGTCTTCTTCGTGATGGGGGGGCTGATCGCGCTGCTCAACTACCCGGCGCCGCTCCGCACCATGTACACGGACGGGCGCTGGACGCCAGAGGAGATCGCGACCCTGTTCCCGCGCACCCTCGGGCTCGACCTGGTGAACCCGGCGCCGCCGCGGGACCCGTAGGCAGGGTCAGGACGGGAGCGGCTCGGACTTCTTCGCGGGCGAGAGGGTGGCGGTGGTCTCTTCCTCGCGGTTTGCCTCCATCAGCGCGCGGAGAATGCGCTCGATCACCGTGATCTCGGTGTTCATGCTCATCAGGCCGTCGAGCGTGCCCGCCCAGTGCTCGTCTGGCGTCGTGTTGCCGTTCGACAGCACGGCCAGGTGCTTCGCGGTGGCGAGCACGGCATCCGATGCCAGCTTCAGATGCACGGCGAGCTCGGTGAAGGTTTCGCGGTCGATGATCATGCCTCTCGTGGGCCTCTGGGCGAAGCGGTAGCGAATACGGTGCCATGCGGGGCGCCCCCGCGCGGAGGGTGCGCCCGCGTCCGGCTCCGCGCCCCTGACCGTCGCGACAGGGCGTCGTTACGCTCGTCTTCTCGGGATGTTGTCCCGAGGCCCCCGCCGCCGCCTGGGCGCCGGCGGCAACACTGCGCGGTCCGGCATCCGCTTTGTCAAGGCAGCCGCGCCGTTTCCTTTTTTCATCCCCCCCGTGCATCGGCGCCGACTCCGGCAGGGCCGCACGATCTCACCCTGGTCTCGCGCTGGCCGCGGCGCGCCACAGGAGCACGCGCGCCGGCTCGATCCGCACGACCGGATGCGTTGCGGGATCGTCGAGCGCCATCACACGGTACTGCGGGTAGCGCGCGCGCAGCAGCCGGAGCGCCGCGGCATGGGCCGCGGCCTCCGACACTTCGCGTGCCGGGCCCCGCACCAGGACGTAGGCGAGGCGGGTCCAGTCCTCGTCCCAGTCGTCCACCACGACGGCCGCGCGTGGGTTGGCACGCAGGTTGCGAAGGCGGAGCAGGTCGCGCGCTGCGCCGCGCTTCGGCTTCGCGTCGGCGACGAAGTAGAGCGCGTCGTCGTCGAGCGCGTAGCATAGGGGGACCACGTGCGGCGCGCCGTCGGCCGCGGCCGTGGCGAGATGGCCGACGCGGTGCGCCTCAAGAAAGCTGCGCGCTTCGGCCGTCCAGCTCCCCATAGCGCATCTCGCGGCCCGTGAACTCGGCCTGCGCCTCGGCGACGATCTCGCCGTACCGGCCCTCGTACCGCGGGGAGAAGTGGAACACCTGGAGCCGGGCGGCGCCCGCAGCGCGCCCCAGGGCGCCCGCCTGGCGCGCCGTCAGGTGGTACCGCTTGCTCGCCTGATCGAGGTCCGCGTCGAGGAACGGCGACTCGCAGAAGAACACGTCCGCGCCGCGGGCGAGTCGTACGATGCGTGCCGCGTTGGCGGGCGAGAAGAGGACATCCACTACGTAGGCGATCTTCTGTCCCGGGGTGACGATGAGCAGCGCGTCGCGCAAGGTACCCAGGGGACGGTGGTCACCCGGTGTCACCTCGATCGGCGTGTCGGGGTCGGCTCCGCCGCGCACCTCGGCCTTCAGCACGTTCAGCCAAGGACCGGGTCGCAGGCCGGCGCCCGCGAGCGCCTCTGGACGCACGTTCAGGTGGGTGCGCTCGGTGACGGCGTAGCCGAGTGACACGATCTTGTGATCGAGCGCCGCGGCCTCGACCGTGACCACGGCGTCCTGGAAGCAGACGCCCTCGAAGGGCACCGTCCCGAGCGGCTCGCGGGCGAAGCGACGCGACGCGGCGAAGCGCGACGACCGCATCTCGGCGGCGTCGATCTCGGTCACCTCGAGCGTGAAGGCGTACTCGTCGGTGAGGTTCCAGGTGTAGCCGGCGAGCTTGCCTTGCACGCAGTCGGCGATGCCGGCGGGCCCGAAGAGCTTGAGCGTTCCCTCGCGGGCGAGGAAGAGGCGGAGCAGCTGGTCGAACCCCATGAAGTGGTCCATGTGGGCGTGCGACACGAACACGGCCTCGATCGGCAGTAGCACCGCGCCCGGGGTACGGTCGATGCGGCCAAGGTCGATCAAGACCGCGCGTCCCTGCCAGCGCAGCGAGACCAGCAGCGCCGGGTCGCCGGTCTGTCCGTTCAGCAGCCGCGGGCGGAGCGAGGACTTGCTCACGGACGACATTGTACGAGAGCGGTCGCGGGCGGCGCCAGCCGGGTCGCGGGACCGCATGCTGGTCAGTCGAGGCCGCTGCGCGGTATACGCGGGCGCGCCATGGGCCATGAGCGGAGCCGCAGGCGGTGGTCAGCCCTGCATCACCTGCAGAACCTCGCTCATCGCCTCGGTCATCATCTCCTGCGCCACCTCGCGAAGCCCCTTCTCCTCCGCCTCGAGCTTCGTCACGAGCTTCGACAGGATCGAGAAGTAGGTTTCCTTCATCTCCGGGCTCATGCCACCGAGGCGACCGTCCATCGCCTTCACGAACCGCTTGTGCGCGGCCAGGATCAACCGATCGACGTCTCTCTCGGGCGAGCGTTGGTTCATGGGGCGGCGAGTATAGAGAGGCACCCACGGACGTTCAACGGAATCGCGCTGGTCGCGCTGGCGCTGGGTGTGGAGGCGCGCGCGGCGTCCCTGCCGCCGTGGCTCGAGGTGGGTGGCAGCCTGTACGGGCTCGCGGTGGTGGACACCGGCGGCGGGCCGCGCCAGCGCCCGGAGGCCGTCGGCACGCTCGACGTGCAGGCGGCGCCCACGCGTGCGCTGCGCGCGCAGCTCGAGCTCCGCAGCCGAGCGGGGGGGCCGTTCGAGGGTGGACCGGGGCCCGCCGTCTACAACCTGAACCAGGCCTTCCAGAACTACTCGCCGGCGCTCGAGGCGCGTCAGGCTTTCCTCGAGTGGCGCGGCCGCCGCGCCGAGGTGCGCGCCGGCATCCAGACGTTCGCGTGGGGAAAGCTCGACGGCGTGCCTCCCACCGACGTCGTCAACCCGCGCGACTGGCACGATCCGCTGGTCGTGGATGAGTTCTTCGAGGAGCAGAAGATCGGCATCCCTGCGCTGCTGGGCACGTACTTCCTGCCGGACCTGCCGCGAGCCAGCCTGAGCGGGCTACGCCTCGGGGTGGCGTGGATCCCGTGGGCGGTGCCGGCGCGACTGCCGCTGGCGCTGGAGCGGTGGTTCCCGCCGACGATCAGCGACCTGCCCCTCAATGCCTGCGTGCCCGTGCCCGGTTTCGCCCCGAACCGGGGCTGCGGTGCGGACCAGGTCCGCGTGCGTGCGGACTTCGGGACCCTCAACGCAGGTCCCCCGCATTCGTTGAACGCCGGTGGCATCGCCGCCCGCCTCGCCGCCACGTGGCACGGGGCCGACCTCGAGCTGTCGCACTACACGGGGCCCGAGACGGGCCCGAACGCCAAGCTGCAGATCGTCGCGTTCAACAAGGGAACGCCGCAAGACCTGGACGTGCGGGCGGCGGTGCGGCTGGCGCAGGAGCACAGCGTCATGCACATGACCGGCGCCGCTGCCGCCCTCCCGGCGGGGCCGTTCACGCTGCGCGGAGAGGTGGCCTGGCTCGTCGACCACGCGTACCTGCGGCCAGCCGACGACGTCATCGCGCCCGTCCTGGCCGGCGAGTTCCCGGGCAAGAATGAGAAGGTGCGCCGCATCCTCGCAGGCAAAGCCGTCGGCATCGACGTCCCCCCGCTCTTCCCGCTCCTCGACGCCGTCGAGTGGGGCATCGGGGCCGATACGCTGTGGCACGGGGTCCAGCCCCTGCTGCAGCTGAATCAGACGATCATCCTCGGTGACGCACCGCGGCTCCTGATCTCGAACCCCGAGACCCGGCTCTCGGGCACGCTCCGGAGGCGGTTAGCCAACGATCGCGTCGAGCTCGAAGTGCGGGGCCTGTGGGAAATCGAGCGCGGCGCCCTGTACGTGTTCCCGCGCGCGTCCTACCAGGTCTTCGAGAACCTCTGGGTGCGCGCCGGCTACCTCGTCCTGGCCGGCGTGCACGATTCCGTCCTGGGACAGTTCCGTGATAACGACGAGGTCGTCTTCCAGGCCCGCATGACCTTCTGACCACCATGCAACCCGACGTCATCCCCATCCAGCTCCGCGTCTCGCGTCGCGACATCGCATACGTCAAGTTCGTCATCGAGTCGTACGAGGGCGTGGCGGTGACGCGGACCGTCGACCCGGCCGCGGGTCTCGTCGTCGCACTGGTGGCGCCCGACTTCCTCGCCGACGCGCGACGGATCGTGGCCGCGCTCGAGGCCGAGGGCGCGTGCGAGGAGATCGCATTGCCTGCGGGCCGGGACGTCGATTGGCTCGGCCCAGAGCCCGGTAACCGCGAGACCCTACCTTCCACGGAGGTCCCATGACGGTGAATCACATCCCGCTGCCTGCCGCCGGCTCGTTCGAGGCCGTCCGGGAGACGTCCGACACCGTCTTCAACTGGGGCTATGGGCTCGACCGCGAGGCACTGGTGAACCTCTACGAGAAGGCCAAGCGGCTGCAGTGGAACGCGGCCACCGACATCGACTGGTCGATCTCGGTCGACCCCGAGGAGTTCCCCGAGTTCTTCCCCCCCGCAGCGTTCAACACCATGCTGAACCCGCCGCGACCGCTCGATCTGAAGGAGCTGAAACGCATGCGGGTGCATCAGCTCGGCTGGATGCTGTCGCAGTTCCTGCACGGCGAGCAGGGCGCGCTCCTCGCGACGGCGCAGATCGTCAACACCGTCCCGTGGACCGAGGCCAAGTTCTACGCCGCCAGCCAGGTGGTCGACGAGGCGCGGCACGTCGAGGTTTACCGTCGCTATCTCACGGAAAAGCTGCCCTACGCCTTTCCCGTGAACCCGCACCTCCACACGCTGCTGTCACAGATCATCCGCGAACCGCGCTGGGACATGACGTATCTCGGCATGCAGATCATGGTGGAGGGGCTGGCGCTGGCCGCGTTCGGGCTGATGCACCTGATGAACCCCCACGAGCAGCTGCTGCACCAGATCACCAACTA
The DNA here is from genome assembly GCA_046727715.1 of Thermodesulfobacteriota bacterium. Taxonomy (GTDB): domain Bacteria; phylum Desulfobacterota; class Binatia; order DP-6; family DP-6; genus CAVQLX01. Next base: position 565 of record JBKPDC010000293.1, on the reverse strand, counting down.
CGTGATCCGCGACGAGGCCCGGCACGTCGCGTTCGGCGTGCTCTCACTGGAGGAGGTCTACCGCCAGATGAGCCCGACCGAGCTGCGCGAGCGCGAGGAACTGGTCATCGAGGCCGCGATGCTGATGCGCGACCGGCTGCTGATGCACGAGGTCTGGGAGCGCCTCGGCTTCGACGTCGACCGATGGGTCGCGTGGTCGCTGGAGACGCCCTTCATGGGCGGGTTCCGACAGCTGCTGTTCTCGAAGATCGTGCCCAACCTGCGCCGTCTCGGGCTCTTGACGCCGCGCGTGCGCGCGGCGTTCGAGCGCATCGGCGTGCTCCAGTTCGAGAGCCTGCCCGACTCGACGCAGGACGAGTCGGTCACGATGCCCGCCGACCTGGCCGCGTTCCTGGCCGGCATAGGGCAGACGGCGGGGGCCGCGGGGTAGGGGGCTGGGAACCGATGCATCTGTCATTGACATGCGACTGCCTGCGGGACGCGCGGGCGGCAGTTCCACGGATGCGAGCCAGTCCGTGGCCTCAAGCCGCTGGTGCCTCGCCCTCCGTGTCGGCGACCTCACCCG
>JBKPDC010000292.1:0-13698 GCA_046727715.1 Thermodesulfobacteriota bacterium | reverse complement strand
GCCGCCCACAGCGCCGGCGCGCGACGCGTGGCCGCGGACGCCTTCGGGGCGGAGCCCGTGTTGCGTCGCTTCCTGGCCGACGCGGGTCTGATCTGAAATCGTGCGCGTCGTCGTCACCGGCCTCGTTGCAACCTATCCCGTCGGCGGAGTCGCCTGGGACTACCTCCAGTATATGCAGGGGTTCGCGGCGCTCGATTGCGAGGTGGTCTACCTGGAGGACACCGGACAGTGGTTCTATGACCCGGCGGCGCAGACGTTCACGCCTGACGCGCGGCGCGGCGCGGCGTACCTCGCCGCCGCGCTGCGAGCGCTCCTGCCCGCACAGGACCCGCGTTGGGCGGTCCGCACGGCCGACGGCACGCTGATCGGGCTCGACGAGGCGGCGCTGACGCGGGCGTGCGCGAGCGCCGACCTGTTCCTGAATCTCTCGGGATCCTGCTGGCTGCGCGAGCCGTACCGGGCGGCGCGCGTGGTGGCGTACGTCGACACGGATCCCTGTTACAGCCAGGCCAAGCTGGCCGCCGTCGACGCCGGCATCGCGGACGAGGCGACCGCCGAGTCCGCGGCGCTCATCCGGGCGCACGACGTGTTCTTCACCCTGGGCGAGCATGTCGGGCAACCCGGCTGCCAGATTCCCACGGTGGGTCTGAGCTGGCTCGCCACGCGTCAGCCCGTGGTCCTGGCGAACTGGCCGGTCACACCCGGGCCCCGGCGGGGCGCCTTCACCACGGTGCTGTCGTGGAGCATCAATCCGACGCCGCCCGCGGTAGGGGGGCGGTCGTACGGCGGCAAGGACGTCGAGTTCGAACGCTTCCTCGACCTGCCGCGCCGCACGACCGAGCGGCTCGAGGCGGCGATCTCGGGCGCCGCGCCGCGCGAGCGCATTGCCGCCGCCGGCTGGCAGGTGGTCGATGCCCGTGCCGTTTCGGCGAGCCTCGACGACTACCGGCGCTACCTCCAGGGCTCGCGCGGCGAGCTGTCGGTGGCGAAGCACGCCTACGTCGCGACGCGGAGCGGCTGGTTCAGCACGCGCAGTGCGGTGTACCTCGCGTGCGGACGGCCGGCGGTGCTCCAGGACACCGGGTTCTCGGCGCACCTGCCCACCGGACCTGGGCTGCACGCCTTCACGACGCCGGACGAGGCGGTGGCCGCGCTGACGGCGGTGCGCGCCGACTATGGCGCCGCGTGTGCCCACGCGCGGGCCGTCGCCGAGGAATGCTTCCGTGCCGAGGACGTCTGCGCGCGGCTCCTCGCCGACGCCGGGGTGTAGCGGGTGGCACGGATCGTCCTGGCCGGTTATCTCGTCCGCAACCCGCTGGGCGGCTACGCCTGGAGCGTGGCGCACTACCTGCTGGGCCTGCGCGCCCTCGGGCACGAGGCGTGGTTCTACGAGGACACCGGGCACTACGAGCTGGCGTACGACCCGGTGGCCAACACCTTCGGCCCCGACTACGGACACGGCGTGCGCGCCACCGCCGACTTCCTCGCCCGCCTCGGGTTCGGCGACCGCTGGGTGTTCGTCGACGTGGGTCGCGGCCACGAGCACGGCCCGGGCGCCGGCCAGACGGCCGACCTCCTGCGTCAGGCCGACCTCCTGATCAACGTCGCCGGGATCAACCGCATCCCGCCGGAGCGGCGGGGCGGCCGGCCGGCGATCTTCGTCGACATCGACCCCGCCTTCACGCAGGTGAAGGCGGCCACCGGCGACGCGCTCCTGCGCGCCATCCTCGACGAGCACGACGTCCTCGCCACCGTCGGCGAAAACATCGGCACGCCACGCTCCCCCGTGCCGACCGGCGGGTACACCTGGCACGCCACGCGACCCCCGGTGGCCGTCGAGTGGTGGGCCGACGCCGGGGCGCCGGGCACGACCTACACCACCGTCGGGCGCTGGAACGAGAGCACCCGCGACCTGTCCTGGGCCGGCGAGACCTATCGCTGGCGCAAGCGAGCCGAGTGGCTGCGTTTCGTCGACCTGCCCGTGCGGACGGGGGCGGCCTTCGAGGTCGCGATGGACGTGGCGAGCGTGCCGGGTGATGTGCCCGTCCTGCGCACGCACGGCTGGTCCATCGCCGACCCTCGCGCCGTGTCGGCGGATCCGTTTCGCTACCGCGACTACCTGCGCGGGTCGCGCGGGGAATTCACCGTCGCGAAGGACATGAACATCCGGCTGCGCAGCGGCTGGTTCAGCGACCGTGCCGCCTGCTACCTCGCGGCGGGGCGTCCCGCGATCGAGCAGGACACGGGCTTCGGCGACGTGCTCCCCTTGGGGCCCGGGTTGCACGCCTTCCGCACCGTTGACGAGGCCGTCGCGGCGGTCCGATCGATCGAGGCGGACCATCCCCGCGCCAGCGCGCACGCCGCGATGGTGGCGCGCGAGTGCTTCGCGGCGGATCGGGTCGTCGGCGCGCTCCTCCGGCTGGCCGGCCTGTAGCCGCCGAGGGTAGGTATTCTCAATGGCACTGCCACGAGGTTTGCAGGCGGGCGACCACCGCTCGCACGGCTGCGCGCGTCCTGGCCGACCGGGATCGTGCTATGGACCGGCCGCGACCGCGCGTCGCCCGGCCAGCCAGCGGCGCCAGCGATAGGCGGGCCGCAGCGGGGCGAGCGCGACGGCGCGGTCGAACGCCATCCCGGCGGCGGCGGCGTCGCCACCGCGGAGTCGGGTCCGGCCGATGCGGTAGTAGTGGCGGGCGAGGGCGCCGTCCAGGCGGCGGGCGCCGATGGCCGCCACCGCGACGGGATCTGCCTGGCGGAGCCGCTCGAGCGTGTGCGTCAGCTCCTGGCGGGCGCCCAGGTGATCGCCCGTGATGTTGGAGGCGTGCCGCCGGTAGCGGAACACCACGGCGTCCACATAGGACACGTGCGCCCGCGCGAAGAGGCGGAAGGCATGATCGTGATCCGGGTGGATGCGGTAGCCTGGATCGAAGGGGCCCGCACCCGCCAGCGCGCCCCGGGCGACCAGCGCCGACTGGTAGTAGGCCGGGAACCCGTCGAAGAGATCGGCCGCCGTCAGACGGCGGCCGATCGCTCCCGCCGCGAGGGCGCGCGGGACGATCCGGCGGCCGCTCTCCATCTGCTCGCCGTCCGCGAACACGGCGTCGGCTCCCGGGACCTGCTCGGCGTGCGCTAGGAGCCGTGCAAGGCGATCGGGCAGGGCGATGTCGTCGGCGTCGTGGAAGGCGATCCAGTCCCCGCGCGCCACGGCGAGTCCCAGGTTGCGCGCCGCGGCCAGGCCGCCGTGCGTGCCACGGACCACGCGCACGCGATCGCCGTAAACCGCAAGGACGGCGGGCGTGTCGTCGGTCGAGCCGTCGTCCACGACCACGACCTCCCCCGCGGGCATGGTCTGGGCGAAGATGCTCTCCAGACTGGCGGCGAGCCAGCGCGCCGCGTTGTAGCTCGGGATGACGACCGAGATCATGCCGCGCGCCCGTCTCGCCCGGCGGTCTAGTGGCGCGAGGCGATCCGGGCGATCACCCCGGGCTCCACCCGTCCGAAGAGCTCGTTGGGGCGCAGGAAGCGTGCGAGGAGGTCGGGCATGATGGCGAGCTGGCTCGCGTAGGCGTGAAGCGCGGCGGCCTTCGCAGCCTGCTCGTCGGGTGACAGGGGCAGGGCCAGCCACTGCGTGTCGTGGATGCGGCTAGGCGGCGGGAGCGCCGCCGTTTCCGCGCGCGTCGGGGGCCACATGGGGTCGTGGACCAGGTAGGTCAGCAGCGCCAGGTCGTGCGGGAGCAGGTGGCGGGCCTGCAGCCGCTCGACGGCCTCGACGACGAAGCGGGCGGTGGCCGCGTGGTCGAGGTGCACGTCGTCAGGATGAGGCATGACCACCAGGGTCGGGCGTACCGGAGCGAGGACGTGGACGAGCGCCGCGGTCAGGTCCTGACCGTCGTACTCGAGGTGCGGATCGACGACGCCGGGATACGGCGGGCTGTCGGTGGCGGTGTAGGGGGAGGTGTAGGGCCGGTCGCGTGCCCAGTGCGACTGCCAGAGCGCGTCGAGGCCGCCGTCGGGGAAGGCGAGGAAATGCACGGCGTCGCGCGACAGCCCGAGGCGGCGGGCGGCCACCAGCGCTTCGCGTCGCCGCAGGCCGCCGTACGCCCGGTAGTCGGCGGGCGAGGGATCGCGTCCATGGAGCGCCGCCCGGACGGCATCGGGGTAGCCGTCGCCACTGGTCACGAAGACGACGTGCACGGTCGCCCCGGCGGCCACGAGCCGCCGCAGCAGCCCGCCCGCCGCGATCGTCTCGTCGTCCGGGTGGGGTGCGACGACGACCACGCGCGCGCCGTGCCCGAGCCGCAGCGGCTCCACCGTGCGCGAGGCGTCCGACGATGCCATCGCGACGGACCAGCTGGCGATGGCCAGCGCGCCGATGATGGACTTCATCATGCCCCCGCGCCGCCCGCATGCGCCGCGCCCACGGCTCACACCTTGTACCGCTGCACCAGGCCTCGGGCGATGACGAGACGCTGGATCTCGTTGGTCCCCTCACCGATGATCATGAGTGGCGCGTCGCGGTAGTAGCGCTCCACCGGGAATTCCTTCGTGTACCCGTAGCCACCCAGCACCCGCATGGCTTCAAGCGACACCTCCTGACAGGTTTCTGAGGCGAACAGTTTCGCCATGCCGGCCTCGAGATCGCAGCGCTCGCCGCGATCCTTCATCGCGGCGGCCTGACGCACCAGCAGGCGCGCCGCCTCGATCTTCGTCCCCATGTCGGCGAGCTTCAGCTGGATGGCCTGATGCTCGCAGATGGGCTTGCCGAAAGTGGTGCGCTGCTGGGCGTAGCGAATGGCCGATTCGAACGCCGCCTGCGCGACGCCCACCGCCCGCGCGGCGATGTTGATGCGGCCGACCTCCAGCCCCGACAGCACCATCTGGAGGCCGCGGCCCTCCTGGCCGCCGATCAGGTTCGCCGCCGGGACGCGGTAGTCCTCGAACGTGACCTCGCAGGTCTCGATGCCCTTGTAGCCGATCTTGTCGATGTCGCGGCTCACCGTGATGCCCGGCCCCCGCTCGGCGGCGAAGAGCGTCATGCCCTTGTGCGGGGGGGTGGCCGTCGGATCGGTCTTGGTGAGGAGCGAGTAGATCGTGGCGGTCCGGGCGTTCGTGATGAACATCTTGGACCCGTTCACCACGTAGTGATCACCGTCGCGCCGTGCGGTGGTGCGGATCTGCTGCGTGTCGCTTCCGGCGTGGGCCTCGGTGAGGCAGAGCGCGGCACGGTGCTCGCCCCGTGCCATGGCGGGCAGCCAGCGCTCTTGCTGCGCCGGGGTCCCGAACTTCTGGAGCACGTACGCGAACATGAGATGGGTGTTGAGGACGCCGGAGAGGCTCATCCAACCCCGGCACAGCTCCTCCACGATGCGGGCATAGGTGGAGTAGTCGAGCCCGAGTCCGCCCCACTCGGGCGCGATCGTGGCCCCAAAGAGGCCCAGCTCCTTCATGCCCTCGACGAGGTCGGTAGGGTACTCGTTGGCGTGCTCGTACTTGCTCGCGACTGGCATGACGTCGCGCTCGACGAACCGCCGCACGGCCGCGACGAGCTGGGCGGTCAGCTCGGTCTGCTCGGACGGGCTCGGATGCGCCGACATGCTGGGAAGCCCACCACGTTTGCCTTGGCAGTTCAACCAGCGAGCGCCGTCAGCGCACGAGCGCGAGCAGCTGCGGGCCGGTCGCCCAGAGGACCGACGCCGCCGCGACGCTGGTCACCGCCACGATGATCCAGATCGCGACGCGCCGGCCGTGCCGCCGCGACCGCGGCGCGCCCGTCCGCGCGGGGGGTTCGTCCTCGGGCGGCACCTCGGCGGCGGTCAGGACGGGCTCCGACAGGAGCGACTCCGGCGCCGACGCCAGCGGGAGCGGTGTCGCCGCACCGCGCTCCGGGGCAGCGCTGGCGGCACGTGCCGGCGCGGAGGGCGCCGTGGCGGGGGAGAACACGGGCGCGGCAGCGGCTGGCGGGGCCAGATGGGCGTAGTCGGCCCACGCCTCGTCGACGATCGCGCCCGCGATCTGGCGCGCGCCCGCCGCGAAGCCGGTGACGAGCGCGGCGTCGCACAACACGTTGACGACGCGCGGAATGCCCGCCGTGACTTCCGCGATCCGGACGAGCGCCTCCGGGGTGAACACGGCGCCGTCCGCCGCACCCGCGCGCTTCAGGCGCGCCCGGACGTAGGCCGCGACCTCCACGGGAGTGAACGCGCGCAGCCGGACGTGGAGCGCGATGCGCTGGCGCAGCTGGCGGAGCTCCGGCTGCGCGAGCTTGCGTTCCAGCTCGGGCTGGCCGGCCAGGAGGATCTGCAGGATCTTCTCGGTGCTGGTCTCGAGGTTCGAGAGCAGGCGCAGCTCTTCCAGCACGCGGGCGTCCAGGTCCTGCGCCTCGTCGATCAGGATGGCGGCGTTGCCCCCCGCACGCGTGTGCTCGAGGAGGAACTCGTGCAGGCGCTGGAGCTTGACGAATTTCCCGGCGCCGTCGGTGGGGATGCCGAGCTCGTGCAGGATGTGCTCCAGCATCTCCTCGAACTGGACGGTGGGATAGAGGATGAACACCGTCTGGGTCATGGGAGAGACGGAGTCGAGCAGGTGGCGCAGCAGGGTGGTCTTGCCGGTGCCGACCTCGCCGACGAGGCTCAGGAAGCCCTTGCGCTGCGCTATGCCGTAGGTGAGGGCCGCCACCGCCTCGTCGATGGCCGGGTTGCGATAGAGGAAGCGTGGATCGGGCGTGACCCGGAAGGGCTGCTCCCGTAGTCCGTAGAAGGCCTCGTACATCCGGAGGAAGAGACTCTACGCGAGGCCCGGATGGGGCGAAAGCGCTCACCGGAACAGGTCGAACTCCGGCGTCCGCACCAGCCGCGCCGCGGCGCCGCCCGGGCCGGGCGTGTACCGGATGCCGCGCACCAGCGCGACCGCCACGCCGCTGTCCTTCTCCATCACGAGCCCGGCTGCTGCCGCCACCTCGTCGGCGAGCGCGACCACGGTATGGTGGAGCTCCTTGCCGTGCAGGTCGGCGCGGCCGCGAAGATCGAGGAGCGGATCCATGCCCGCGCAGCCGATCGCGACCTCGACCAGGCCCTCGCGCCAGGCACGCCCGAAGGTGTCCGTGATCACCACCACCAGCTCCACCCCGAACCGTTCGACGAGCCGGGCGCGCAGGCCCTCGGCGGAGGCGTCGGCGTCGCGGGGCAGCAGCGTGAGCACCCCCGGCCCGAGTCCGTTCGACTCGTCCACCCCGGCGTTGGCGCACACCCACCCGTGCCGGGTCTCGACGATCAGGTGACCCCGATCGTTGCGCACGATGCGGTTGGTCTCGCGCAGCACCACCTCGTACGCGCGTGCGTCCTTGCCCAGCGTGGCGCGCGCGGCCAGCTGCTGCGCGAACGCCGACGCTTCCACGTCCGCGAGGTCCACCACGGCGCCCTCGGCCTTCGACACCACCTTCTGACATACGACGACGACGTCCTGGGCGCGCGGGCCGACGCGCGCGGCGGCGATCGCATCCCCGATCAAGGCGGCGAGATCGTCCCCGGGCTGCACCATGGGCAGGCCGGGAACGGGAATCACGGCGACGGTCATGAGGTCTCGCGTAGCGCGCGCAGCACGGCTGCGGCAAGTCGGCCGGCGTGGGCGGCCGTGTGCATGATCGTGTCGGTGACGAGCACCCGCATGCCGAGGCCGCGCACCCTGGGCGCCCAGCGGGCGTCGGCCCCGTCGAGCACGAACAGGTCGATCAGGCCGGCGTAGAGGCGCGCGATGCCCCGCGGCGACACCTCGTGCCCCAGGCCGCGCAGCATCCGGTGCAGCGGGCCGCGCACGGGGCGACCGCCGACGAGCGGGCAGATGGCAGCGGCGGGGACACGGCGGCGCGCGAGGGCGCGGCGGATTCCTCGCACCGCCAGGATGGGGCCGATGGACACCAGCGGATTCGACGGGGCGATGACGATGGCCCGGCTCCGCGACAGCGTCGCGAGCACCCCGGGCGCGGGGCGCGCCTGCGCCGCCCCCGCGATCTCGATGCGCCGCACGCCCCCGCGGGCGCGGTCGCGCACGAGATAGCTCTGAAAGGGGACCCGGCCGCGCGCCGTGTGGATGAACGTCCGCACGCGCTCGTCACTCATCGGCAGCAGCGTCGCGCGGAGCCCGGAGCGGCGGCCGAGCTCCCGCGTGACGCGCGACAGCGACCAGCCGGCGCGCAGCCGCGCCGTGCGCCAGAGGTGCGTCGCGAGGTCGCGATCGCCGAGCTGGAACCACGTCGGCGCGCCGAGGCGCCCGAGCGCCGCGAGGCAGGCAAACGTCTCGCCCCCGAGCCCCCACCCGCGGTCGGCATCCGACCGCCCCGTCAACGTGTACAGGACGGTGTCGAGGTCCGGGGCGACGTGGAGGCCGAAGAACTCCTCGTCGTCGCCGGTGTTGCCGATGATGGCGAGCCGCCTGGGGTCAATGCGCCGTGAGAGTCCCCGCAGGAAGCGGGCTCCCCCCACGCCACCCGCGAGCACCGTGATGGTCGTCGGCGGCATCGTCCTCCCCGACCCGCCCGTAGAGCGTGGTGCGCTGCACCGGCACGCGGCCCATCCCGCGCACCAGCGCCTCGATCTCCTCCACCGACGTGTACTCGCCTGCGTCGGCACCGGCCTCACGCGAGATACTCTCCTCCATCAACGTGCCGCCGAAATCGTTGCACCCGGCGCGGAGCGAGAGCTGTGAGAGGCGGTGGCCGAGCTTCACCCACGACGTCTGGAGGTTGTCGATCCATCCCCGGAGGAACAGCCGGCTCGTGGCGTAGATGCGCAGGTCGCGCAGTCCCTTCGGGTGCGGCGTGACGCGGCCGTCGCGGTAGAGCTGCGTGTTCTCCCAGATGAAGCCCAGGGGGACGAACTCCGTGAACCCGCCGGTCTCCTTCTGCACGGAGCGGATCAGCTCCAGGTGGCGGGCGACGTGGCCGGACGTCTCCACGTGGCCGTACATCACGGTCGACGTGGTGGGAACGCCGAGCCGGTGCGCCGTCGTGATGATCTCGACCCAGGTGCGCACGTCGACCTTCTTGTGGGAGAGGATCTCGCGCACCTCGTCGTCGAGGATCTCGGCGGCGGTCCCCGGGATGGAGCCGAGCCCGGCGTCGCGCAGCATGCCGATGTAGTCGGGATACGAGAGGTTGGTGCGCCGCGCGCCGTACATGATCTCCATGGGCGAGAACGCGTGCACGTGCAGGGTGGGATGCCGTTCCTTGATGGCGACCAGGATGTCCCGATACGTGAACGGCGCCATGTCGGGGTTGATGCCGCCCTGCATGCAGACTTCCGTGGCGCCGCGGCTGATCGCGTCGTCCACCTTGCCCAGCACGACGTCGAGGCCGTGCGTGTAGGCGTCGGACTCCCAGCGCTGGCGCTTGAAGGCGCAGAACTGGCAGTTGACGAAGCAGACGTTGGTGAAGTTGATGTTGCGGTTGACGACGTACGTGACCTCGTCGCCGACGTCGGCGGCGCGAACGGCGTCGGCGGTGCGGACCAGGGCCACCAGGTCCTGGCCGGCGGCACCGAGCAGCGTCTCGCAATCGCCGACCGACAGCTCGCGTCCCTGAAGCGCCGCGTCGAGGAGCGACCGCGTACCGGGCGCGGCGCGTGCGATCGCCCGCTCGACGGGGTCGTCGCACAGCGCGACGGTCTCGATGTCGTCCCAGGGGTCGAACCAGCTCATGACGGGAAAGCCTCCGGCGCAGTGACGAGGGGGGGCACCCTCGCGGCCAGCACCTCGACGCGCGGCCGGAGCGAGGGATCGATCCAGCCGGGGCGCGTGACATAGCGCGGATAGATGGGGAGACGCTCGGCCAGCGTGTAGCCCGCCGCGCGGCATGTGGCGGCGAGCGCCGCGACGTGTGGCCAGGGCGCCTCGGGGTTCACATAGTCCGGGGTGAGCGGCGAGATGCCGCCCCAGTCGTTCAGCCCGGCGCGGAGGAGGAGCGCGTGGTCGTCGGGCGAGAGGTTGGGCGGCGCCTGCACGCTGACGTCCGGGTCGAGCACGAGGCGCGCGACGGCGATCGTGCGAGCCAGGTCGATCGCCTCGGGCTCCGGGGCGTCGGCCAGCGCGATGGTCGGCTTGGCGCGGAAGTTCTGGACGATGACCTCCTGCACGTGGTCGTAGGTCCGATGCAGGTCGCGGATGGCGAGCAGCGTGTCGACGCGTTCGGCCAGGGTCTCCCCGATGCCGATCAGCAGACCGGTGGTGAAGGGGATGCGCAGCTCGCCCGCCTCGCGCAGCATGCCGAGGCGCACCGCGGGCTCCTTGTCGGGCGCCCACTGGTGCACCTGTCCGCGCCCGCGGAGCCGCGGCGACACGCTCTCCAGCATGAGACCCAAGCTCACGTTCACCGGTCGGAGGCGGGCCATCTCGTCGCGCGACAGGATGCCGGCGTTGGTGTGCGGCAGGAGCCCGCAGTCGAGCGCGATGCGGCACGCACGCTCGACGTACTCGGCGGTCGTGCGATGCCCGAGGTCGGCCAGCGTGGCGCGATAGCCGCGGAACGCCAGCTCCGGCTTGTCGCCCAGGCACATGAGCGCCTCGGTGCAGCCCATGGTGCGGCCGCGACGTGACCACGCCGCGACGTCGTCCGGCAGCATGGTCCACGCGTCGGGGTCGTCGGGATCCTTGCGAAAGGTGCAGTAGGTGCAGCGGTCGCGGCACAGGTTCGTGATCGGCAGAAAGACCTTCGGCGAGTAGGTGACCGTCCCGCCCCAGTGTGCGTCGCGGATCGCCCCGGCGACGTCGAGCAACAGATCGGTGCACGACGTGTCGCCGAGGAGCGCAATCGCCTCCTCACGCGTCGGAGGCCTGCCCGCCGCCGCGCGCTCGAGCGCGGCGACCAGCTCGGAGCGGGTAGTGCGCGCACTGCCAGTGGCAGCCGACCGCATGATCGGCGGCTATAGGAGGGGGTCTCACCTGTCAAGGTGCAGGCGGGTGCCACCGTTCCGAGGCGACAGGTGGGCCCCGTTGCGGTCGGGCGCGTCGATGCCGAGCTTGTCCATGCGGTACTTCAAGATCCGGCGCGTGGTCCCGAGGCGCTCGGCGGCGCGGGTCTGGTTGAAGTCGGTGCGCCGGAGCGCTTCGAGGATCAAGTCGCGTTCAAACTCGTCGACCGCGATCCCGAGCGACTTGTGGCCGCCGAGCACGGCTTCCCGCATCGACGCGGGCGTCCAGGCGTCGTTCCGGCGTACGGGCGCCGGGAGATCGTCGAGGGTGACGGCCGGGCCCTCCGAAAGCACCAGCACCCGCTCGATCAGGTTCTCGAGCTCGCGCACATTGCCCGGCCAGCCGTAGCGCAGCAGCGCGTCCACGGCGTCGGGCCGGATGGACTTCTCCGGCATGCCCATCTCCTGCGACTTGGCGGCGACGAAGTGGCGGATGAGGGGCGCCAGGTCCTCGTGCCGTTCGCGCAGCGGTGGCAGGTGCACCGCGACGACGTTCAGGCGGTAGTACAGGTCCGGCCGGAAGGAACCGTCGCGGATGGCGACCGACAGATCGCGGTTGGTCGCCGCGATGATACGCACGTCCACGCGCACCGGCCGTTGCCCGCCGACGCGCAGGAACTCGCCGGACTCGAGGACGCGCAGTAGCTTCGCCTGCGTGGCGGCGCCCATCTCGCCGATCTCGTCCAGGAACAGGGTGCTCTCGTGGGCGAGCTCGAACTGCCCGAGCTTCCTCGCATGCGCATCGGTGAACGACCCCTTCTCGTGGCCGAAGAGCTCGCTCTCGAGCAGGGTCTCGGGGATGGCGGCGCAGTTGAGCGTGACGAGGGGCTTGCGGGCGCGCGGGCTCGCGTAGTGGATGGCCCTGGCGATCAGCTCCTTGCCCGTGCCGCTCTCACCGGTGATCAGCACGGTGGTCCTGAGCGGGGCGACCGTGAGCACCGTCTTGAACGCCTCCTGCATGCCGGGCGAGCGCCCCACGATGTTCTCCAGGTGGTAGCGGCGCCCGACCTCGGCGCGCAGCGCCTCGACCTCGCGCACCAGGGCGGCGTTGTCGGTCGCCTTGTCGAGGATCAGGCGCAGCTCGTCCACGTCGAAGGGCTTGGTCAAGTAGTCGAAGGCGCCGAGCTTCATCGCCCCGACGGCCGTCTTCACGGTGTTCGTGGCGGTGAGCATGACGACGGGGAGGGTGGGATGGCGGGCGCGGACTTCCTCCAGGAGCTGGAGGCCGTCGATGCCCGGCATGACGATGTCGAGCAACACGACGTCGACCGGGCCAGTGGCGAGCTGGCTCAGCGCCTCCGGGGCGGACGCGACCGCCACCGGCTCGTACGCCTCCTTCAAGAGCATGCGCACCGATTCGCGGACGCTGGGCTCGTCGTCCACGATCAGCACCCGTTTGGTCGGCTTCTCCCGTTCCTCCACATCATCCTCCATCCAGCGACCCCCCAGGCAGGCGCATCTCGAGAAGTGCCCGGCCGTTGGACCGTCTTCGCACCCCGAGCCCGCCCCCGTTTCGCTCGAGCACCGCGCGGGCCAGCGCGAACGGCAGGGACAGGATGGCGGCGTCCGCGTCGCCGAGCACGACGCGCCGCAGCCGCTCGCCCGTGCCCTGGCGGTCGTCGAAGTCGACCCGCACGAGTCCCGGCGCGGCGGCGTCGATGCGCACCGCGTCCTCGGACGGTGCCTCGCGGGCGACACCGGCGAGCACGGCACGCAGCGCATAGGCGAGCTGCGCGCGATCGGCCGTGCAGCGCGCGCCGTCGGGCGAGGTGTAGTCGAGCGTGATCGCGCGTTCGGCGAGGGTGGGTCGCACCTCGGCGACGAGCGCGTCCAGCAACGGCCCCAGCTCGACATCGCCGGGTGAGGGCGCCCCGAGGCGGGCGAATGCCGCCGTGTTGTCGAGCAGACCGTCCATGCGGGCGACGGCGTCATCGACGAGGGCGGCGAAGCGCACGCGCAGCGCGGGGTCGTCGGTGAACCCGGGGAGCTGGGCGAACGTCTTCACGGCGGCGAGCGGGTTGCGCAGCTCGTGTGCGAGCTCCGCGACGAGAAGCTCCAGCTGAGCCCGCCGCCCGTCGCCACCGGTCGGTGGAGGCGGCGGCGCATCCGTCAGATGCGCCACGTCGAGGGTGGGACCCCCCGCCGCCAGGAGCGCCCGCGCCAGCGTGCCCTCGAGCTCCGCAACGTCACCGGGCCACGGCTGTGCGGCCAGCCAGTCGAGGGCGCCGTCCGTCAGAACGGGCGGTCGAGCACCGCGGCGGGCACTCAGCAAGGCGACGAGATGACGCGCCAGGTCCGGCAGCTCGGCTCGTCGGTGGGGCAGCGGCGGGACGGACACGGTGATGGCGTCGGTACGCGCGTCCAGGGCAGCGTGGCGTGCGGCACCGGGTGATGCGGTGAGGAGGGCCCACGTGGCGCCGTCGTCGAGCAGCGCTTCCAACAGGGCGGCGGCCGGTGCCGTCAGGGTCTCGAGATCGATCAGGAGCGACGCACCGACCGGCAGGTCGCGCAGCGCGCGGCAGCGACCCTCGGCAACGACGAGCGGCCCCGGACGCCCGCTCTCGGCATGCAGAGCCCGCGCGAGCAGCGTCCGCCCGCCTCCGACTGGCACCTCCAGCCGGACGGGGACAGCGAGCGCCGCAGCCTGTCGCGCGAGGGCCACCTCCGCCAGAGCGGCCGCGGGCAGTCGCGGCGGTGAGAGCGCCGCGCGCGCCGCCGCGGCCGGCAGCGGGGGCAGCAC
>JBKPDC010000291.1:0-16335 GCA_046727715.1 Thermodesulfobacteriota bacterium | reverse complement strand
ACGCCACGCTCACGCGCAACCTGACGCGGAGCTGAAAGGATGACGTGAGACATGCAGGCTAGCCGCACGGCGCTCACCGCGGCGCTCATGCGCGCGGTCCACACCCGGCTCGATCGGCCGCGATTGATCGACGATCCCTGGGGTGATCGGCTCGTGTCCGCCGCCGACAAGGCAGCGCTCTGCCAGCGAGTGCTGAACGGGGCGGACCCCGAGACGCGACAGCGGCTCGAGACGCTCGGCTCCGCGCAGGCGGTGCTCGACGCGGTCTTGCGCGCCCATCGGACGTATGGCGGCGTGATCGTCCGCTCGCGATGTGCCGAGGATGCGCTCGCGGCCGCGGTGGCGCGCGGGGTTCGCCAGTACGTCCTCCTCGGCGCCGGGTTCGACAGCTTCATCGTTCGACAGCCGGCGTTCGCTCGCGACATCGACATCTTCGAGATCGATCATCCGGCAAGCCAGGTGTCGAAACGTCGCCGGCTCGCGGAGTGTGCGGTGCCGATCCCACCGAACGTGCATTTCGTCTCGGCCGATTTGAGCCAGGAGGCGCTGGCGTCCGTGCTCGCGCGGTGCGCCTTCTCCCGTGCGGTCCCGGCCTTCTTCTCCTGGCTTGGCGTGACAATCTACCTCGCGCGCGACGCCAACGCGGCCACGCTGCGCGGGATCGCCACGTCCTCCGCACCGGGCAGCGAGCTCGCCTTCACGTACATCGATCAGCGGGTGCTCGACGGGCGCCGATCCGCCATGTTGGAGACGATGCGCGCACGTCGCGCCGCGCTCGACGAGCCGTGGCTCTCCGGGTTCAACCCGGCGACGCTGGCGGCCGAGCTTCGGGGGCTCGGGCTCGTGCTGGTGGAGGACCTGGGGGGTCTGGAACTCCGGGAGCGCTATTGCGCAGGGCGGACGGACGGTCTGTCGCCCGGGATGGCGGGCCATGTCGCCCGCGTCCGGGTCGCCGCGGGCTGAGACCCACGCCACCGGAGCCGACGCCGACGGCATCCTGGCAGGCGGCCGGTGCGCGCCGTTTGCCTGGTTGCCTGGCCCCCTGCTAGGGTCGCAGTGTTCCCATGTACTTCCAGTTCGCGAGCGTCTTCGTGATGTTCCTGCTGGGGATCGGGCTCTGCGCCATCATGCTCGGGCTCGGCGCGCTCCTGCGCCCGTCGAACCCGCATCCCGGGAAGCTCGCCACCTATGAGTGCGGCGAGCCTCCGAGCGGGCCCGCCTGGATCAACTTCAACATCCGCTTCTACCTGATCGCGCTCGTGTTCGTGATCTTCGACGTCGAGTTGGCGTTCATCTACCCGGTGGCGGCGGTGTTCCGCGACTGGGTCGTGTCGCGCGGACAGGGCCTCTTTGCGCTCGTCGAGCTCGCGATCTTCGTGGGGATTCTCTCCGTCGGGTTGGTGTATGTCTGGCGGAAGGGCGATCTCCAGTGGCTGAAGCGCCTGCCACGCCGTGCAGAGCCGTCGGCGGCGCGCGAGGCGGCGTAGGGCAGGGAGGGGACGACAACCCATGTCGCTCATCAACACCGCGCCCGAAATGGCGCTCACCACCAAGATCGACGATCTGCTCAACTGGACCCGGAAATCGTCGGTCTGGTACATGATGTTCGGCCTCGCCTGCTGCGCCATCGAGATGATGCAGACGGGCGGGCCACGCGCCGACCTCGAGCGCTTCGGCATGGCGCCGCGCGCCACCCCGCGCGTGTCCGACGTGATCATCGTGTCGGGCACCCTGACCCTCAAGATGGCGTTGCGCACCAAGGTGCTCTACGACCAGATGCCCGACCCGAAGTACGTCGTCTCGATGGGCAGCTGCGCCAACTGCGGCGGGCTCTTCCAGCTGGCCTACTCGGTCTGTGACGGGGTCGACAAGGTCATCCCGGTCGACGTCTACGTGCCCGGCTGCCCGCCGCGTCCGGAGGCGCTCACCGAGGGGCTCGTCAAGCTGCAGGAGAAGATCCAGCAGGAGAAGTGGCTCGTGCGGCGCCGCGAGCCCGCGGGGGTCCGGGCGTAGGATGCCGCTCGATTCCGCGGGCGTCCACGCGCGGCTCCGCGATCGGTTCGCGGACGCCATCGGCGAGCTCTCGGGCTCCGGACGCGACGCCAGCTGCCTGGTCGAGCCGTCGCGCATCGCCGAGGTGTGCCGCTTCGCGAAGAGCGAGCCGGCGCTGCGGTTCGACTGCCTGTCGAACCTCTCGGGGGTCGACTACCCCAAGCAGAACGCCATCCAGGTGGTCTACCACCTCTTCTCGTATCCGCTGCGCCACTGGATCGTGCTCAAGGTGAACGCGGCGCGCGACAACCCGGTGGTCCCCACCGTCTCCGGCGTGTGGCGCGCGGCCGACTGGCAGGAGCGTGAGGTCTTCGACCTGCTCGGAGTGACCTTCACCGGCCATCCCGACCTGCGGCGCATCCTGATGCCGGAGGACTGGCCCGGACACCCGCTGCGCAAGGACTTCGTCGAGCCGCAGGAGTACCACGGCATCTCCACGTCGCGGGAGAGCCTGCTGAAGACCTGAGGGGAACGCATGGGGCTCGCGGGATTCGAGGTCGAGGTGCAGCGCCAGACGGATGGCGGCGGCCTCGTCACCGAGGACATGACGCTCAGCATGGGCCCGCAGCATCCCTCAACCCACGGCGTGCTGCGCTTCGTGGTGCGCGCCGACGGCGAGGTGATGAAGGAGGCCATCCCCGACATCGGTTACCTGCACCGCTCGATCGAGAAGATCGCCGAGAAGGTGGGGTGGCACGGCTTCATCCCCTACACCGATCGGGTCGATTACGTCGCTGCCATGTTCTGCAACCACGGCTGGGGGATGGCCGCCGAAAAGCTCGCCGGCATTGAGGTGCCGAAGCGCGCCGAGTACTGCCGCGTCATCGCCGATGAGCTGTGCCGCATCCACAGCCACCTCCTCTCGGTCGGCTCCATGGCGATGGACATCGGCGCGTTCACTCCCTTCACGCATGCCATCCGGGAGCGCGAGTACCTGAACGATCTCTTCGAGGAACTGTGCGGGGCACGGCTCACCTTCCACTACATGCGCATCGGTGGGGTGGGGTGGGACCTGCCCCCGGGGTGGACGGACAAGGTCCAGCACTTCCTCGACCGCTTCGAGCCGATCATCGAGGAGTACGACCGGCTGATCTCGTACAACAAGATCTACGCCGAGCGGCTCGTGAACGTGGCCGTCATCTCGCCCGAGGAGGCCGTCGACTACAACCTCGTCGGGCCGAACCTGCGCGGCTCGGGGGTGTCGTACGACGTGCGCCGCGACGACCCGTACTCGATCTACCCCGAGCTGGAGTTCGACGTGCCGGTCGGGCGCGGCGAGCTGGGGACGGTCGGCGACTCCTTCGACCGCTACATCGTCCGCATGCGCGAGATGCGCGAGAGCTGCCGCATCATCCGGCAGTGCCTCCGCCAGCTCCCGGACGGCCCGGTGATCGCGCGCGTGGCGCGGAACTTGAAGCCCCCGGCGGGCGACTGCTACGTGCGGCTCGAGAGCGCGCGTGGCGACATGGGCTGGTACGTGGTGAGCGACGGCACGGCGTTCCCCTACCGGTGCAAGATCCGCACGGGGTCGTTCGCCGCCATCAGCATGACCCAGCATGTGAGCCGCAACTTGATGATCGCCGACCTGATCGCGGTGATCGCGAGCTTCGACCTGGTCGCCCCGGAGATCGACCGATGACCGACCACCCCTCGCTCGAGTCGCTCGTCCGCGGCCTCGTCGAGAGCGGCGCGGCGCCGGCGGCACTCCCAGCCTGGGTGCACCAGCTGCTGGCGATGCTGGTCTTCGGCGGGCTCGTGGTGTTCGGCTTCGTGCTGCCGATCGCGGGCATCACCACGTGGGTCGAGCGGCGCATCATGGGGCGCATCCAGAGCCGCATCGGACCGAACCGTGTCGGCCCCCTCGGGTTCCTCCAATGGCTGGCGGACGGCGTCAAGAACATGCTGAAGGAGGACATCGTTCCCGCGGCCGCCGACGGTCCGCTCTTCCGCGTCGCGCCGTACGTCGTGATGACGGGGTTCATCGCGTCGTTTGCAGCCATCCCCTTCGCCGGCAACCTGATCATCGCCGACCTGAACGTCGGGATTCTCTACGTGACGGCGGTCACGGCGCTGGTCGTCGTGGGGATCCTGATGGCGGGATGGGCGTCGAACAACAAATGGTCACTGCTGGGCGGCATCCGCTCGGCGGCGCAGATCGTCAGCTACGAGATCCCGGCCGGGCTGTCGATCTTCCCCATCGTGATGCTCGCCGGGACGCTCAGCATGCAGGGCATCATCCGCGCGCAGGGCGCCGCGCCGTGGACCTGGTACCTGTTCGACGACCCGTTCGTGTTCGTCGCCTTCTTCGTCCTCTTCGTGTCCGCCCTGGCGGAGGGGAACCGCACGCCCTTCGACCTGCCGGAGGCGGAGTCGGAGCTGGTGGCCGGCTTCGCCACCGAGTACAGCGGCATGCGGAACCTGCTCTTCTTCATGGCCGAGTGGGGCAACCTCTACGTCATCGGGGCCATCGCGACCACGCTCTTCCTCGGCGGCTGGCAGATCCCGTGGGCGCTCGACGCCCACCCCGTGCTGCGCAACGCGCTCCAGTTCGTCGTGTTCTTCGCGAAATCGTACGCCTTCGTCGTGCTCGCCATCTGGCTGCGCTGGACGCTGCCGCGGGTGCGGGTCGACCAGATGATGGAGATGTGCTGGAAGTACCTGGTGCCGATCGCGATCGTGAACTTTCTCGGGACCGCCGCGTGGATGGTCGCGTTTCCCGCGGGCGTGCCGGCGGTGCGCTGGGCGCTCTTCGCCGTCGCGCTCGTCGCGGTCGGCGCGTTCGTGCGCCGGGTGACGTTCCATCTCCGCTCCGCCCGACTGGGGCGCCGGCACCTGAGCTTCAATCCGCTGTCGACCGCGCGGTCGCCGGGATGAGCCGGAGGTGACCGTCGTGGGATTCGGGACCTACCTGCGCAACATCAAGGATGCCGTGGTCACCATCGCCGATGGTATGGCGGTGACCGCGTCGCACATGATCCGCAAGCCCTTCACGATCGAGTACCCCGACCGCTTGCCCGACGGCGTCCGCGTGCAGGACACGCTGCCGTTCCGCTACCGCGGCATGCTCGAGGTCGACCTCGAGATCTGCACCGCCTGCCTCGCCTGCGAGCGCGCCTGTCCGATCGACTGCATCGTCATCGAGGCGGAGAAGGACAAGGCGGCGGGCGGACTCGTGATGACGCGCTTCGACATCGACATGGGGAAGTGCATGTATTGCGGGCTCTGCAGCGAGCCCTGCCCGACCGGATCGATCCACCACACGCCGGAGTTCGAGGGCGCGGACTATTCGCTGGAGAGCATGGTGCGACGTTTCGTCAAGGCACCCACGCTGGCCTACAAGCCCAAGAAGGCCGGCGAAGACGACCCGACGATCAAGCCCATCCTCGACCGCGGGATGCGCTACATCGCCGAGTTCGCGAGCCCTGACGTCGAGTGACCCGTGGCTGTGACGGCGCCGCCGATCCGCGCGCGTAACCCGATCGCCCGGCTCCTGCTGCGCTGGCTCGAGGGGCTGCGCTTCCCGCAGCTCTTCCTGGTCTTCGCGGGACTCTTCCTGGTCGACTTCGTGGTGCCCGACCTCGTCCCGTTCATCGACGAGATCCTGCTCGGGCTCGCCACGCTGCTGCTGGCGTCGCTGCGCACGCGGCGCGAGGAGCGGGTGATCGACGTGACGCCGCCGAGGGCGTGACGCGGCCGCCCAAGGCAGTGATCCCGTGCGACCTCGAACGCTCGGAGCGGGCCTCGAGCCGTGCGGAACGGATCAGCATTCTCGCATCGTGGTGTCGGGCGCGGACTCTGCTCCGTCTTCGGCGTAGACCGTTCCATCCTGAGCCAGCGCTCTCAGCGCCAGCGCGAGACGCCGCGCGAGGCGCGCGTCGAGCTTCGCCATCGCTTCGTCAGGGGACACAAAACGGAACTCCTCGATCTCGCTCCTGTCGAGCCTGATCGCCTGCAGTTGGGCCGCTGACAGCACGCCGCCGAAGAAGATGAACTTCAGACACTCGCCGTGACTCTCGTCCGCGGACTCGTACTCCACGCACAGAAGCCGGTTCGCCTCGGTTCCCAGCCCGAGCTCCTCCCGCACCTCGCGCAAGCACGCCGCACGAGTGCCGAGATGCACCCAGCGCAGCGCGGCGCCACCGGCCACGATCAGCGCGAACAGCGCACCGGTCGCGACGGACGACAGGTTGCGAGACGGCCTCAGGCGCCGTCGCGCCCGCGCCACGCGTCGCGCTGTGCCGGATCAGGCGGCAGCGTGAGTACGTCGCTCACGAAGAACGACACGACGTAGTGCACGATGTCCTTCACCGACAGCATCCCGACGGGCCGGCCGCGCTCGTCGACCAGCGGCACGTGCCGGTAGCCGCCGACGCTCATGCGGTGGAGCGCGTACACGATCGGGTCGTCGGGATGCAGCACCTCGGGGTTCGGCGTCATCAGATCGCGCACGGGTCGCGACAGGCCGCTGCCCTCCAGCTTGAGCAGCAGGTCGCGTTCCGTGAGGATGCCCACGAGCCGGTCGTCCTCGACGGCGAGAATGCAGCCCACGTGGTGCTCGCGCATGAGACGCACGGCCTCTGCCAGGTTGGCGTCCGGAGGCAGGCAGAGTGGCGAGCGCGGACCGAGCAGCCGCAGTGGCTCACGGATGGTCTCCTGGTCGAGCACGCGTGCGGGACGCGGCGATTCCTCGAGGCCGCTCAGCTCCTCGTCGACGAGCTCGGATTCCATTGGCTCACCTCCCCCGTGGGATGCCGGCAAGGCGACCGGAGCACGACGTAGGTCGTCGTGTCAATGCCGGGGGCAGGCCGGTCCGGGGTCCTTTCACCGCCTCTTGGCAGGCGGCGCGCGCGGCGCGAGGATGGGCGTCGCCTGCCATGCCGACGCGTGATGCGCCCGACGGTCAGCCCGTGCCCGGCGACCCCTGCGGGTGGGCCGGCCTCGTGGCGGGACTCCTGGCGCTCGCGATCGCCTTGCTGCCGGGATGGATCGCACCCCTGTACGACCCGCCCGCGAAGTCGATCCACCAGCAGGCTACGGACTGGCTCGGCCGGCTGAAGGACCAGGCGGCCGAAGCGGTCGGCGGAGACCCTGCGTCACCTCCGGCGCCCGAGGAGTCGAATCCCTGGCGGGATCCCCGGATCGAGCTCGGCTCCCTCCTGCTCGCGTTCGCCGCCCTCGGCCTTGCCACGGTCGCCTTCGCGCGCCGCGAGGGCCCGCGCGTGACGGCGTGCGCGCTCGCCCTCGGCGCGGGCGCGATCGCCACCGCATCCCTGCTCACGGCCGTCCTGATCCTGATGTTCGCGGGCACAGCCGTCGCGCTCGCCGCCGGCGCACGACGGGGCTGAGCGGGCGATCTCGCGCCGTTTGACCCTCGCCATGCGCTTTTGCTACGCACGGCGCGCGTTCGTGTCGACCACGGCTGTCGCCTTCTACCTGCTCGCCGCCTTCACCGCGGGGTCCGCGCTGGGCGTCGCCCTGACGCACAACATCGTCTACTCCGCGTTCTCCCTCATGGGCGCGCTCCTCGGCACCGCCGGGCTGTTCGTGCTGCTCGGTGCCGACTTCCTCGGTGTCGTGCAGCTCCTGGTCTACGTCGGCGGCATCCTCGTGCTGAGCCTCTTCGCCATCATGCTCACGCACCGCATCGCCGACGTGCAGGTATCGAACCGCTCGGTGGGGCGCGGCTTCGCCATCGTCCTGGTGGGCGGGGTGCTCGTCGCGCTGGCACGCACCGCGATCCGCGCCACCTGGGTCACCGGCAACCTCGCCGCGCCGCAGCCGACGACCTACGGCGTGGGCAACGCGTTCCTCACCGACTTCATCCTGCCGTTCGAGATCGCCTCGCTGGTCCTGCTGGTGGCACTGATCGGCGCGGTGATGGTGTCCCGCAAGGAGGTCAAGGGGTGATGGAGGACCTCACCGTCTCACACTTCGTGGTGCTGAGCGCGGTCGTCTTCTGCCTCGGGCTGTTCTGCGTCGTCACCCGCCGCAACGCGCTCGGCATCCTGATGGGTATCGAGCTCATCCTCAACTCGGCCAACATCAACTACGTCGCCTTCGGACGCTACGGCGGCACCGGATACGACGGGCAGGTGTTCGCCATCTTCGTCATCATGCTCGCCGCGGCCGAGGCGACCATCGGGCTCGCCATCGTGCTCGGCATCTACCAGACGTTCGAGACCATCGACGTCGACGCGACGGACCGCCTGCGCGGATGACTCCGTAGACCCCATGAGCGAACCCGCCGCCGTCGCCCCGATTGCCGCTCCCTACCTGGCGCTGATCCCGCTCCTGCCGCTCGCCGGGGCCGTCACCCTGGCGCTCGGCGGCGCGGCGCTGCAGCGGCGGTTCGGGGAGGCGTTGGTCGGCTGGCTCGCGTGCGCGACCGTGGGGGCGGCGTTCGTGCTGTCGGTCACAGCCTTCCTCCAGCTCGCCGGCCTGCCACCCGCGGAGCGCCACCTGCTCGCCGATCTCTTCCCTTGGATCCAAGTCGGCTCGCTGCGGGTCGACTTCGCCTACGCGGCGGACCCGCTGACGGCCATCGCGCTGCTGGTGGTGACGGGGATCGGTGGCCTGATCCATGTCTACGCCACCGGCTACATGCACGACGACCCCGCCTACTGGCGCTTTTTCGCCTATCTGAACCTGTTCACGTTCGCGATGCTCACGCTGGTGATGGGAGACAACCTGCTGCTCCTCTTCCTCGGCTGGGAGGGGGTCGGCTTCTGCTCCTGGGCCTTGATCGGCTTCTGGCACAAGGAGCTGGCCAACACGACGGCGGGCAACAAGGCCTTCATCGTGAATCGCATCGGCGACTTCGGCTTCGTGCTGGGCATCTTCCTGCTCTTCTGGAGCCTCGACGCCGCCGGGCACGCGACGCTCAGCTTCCGCGAGCTACGCCCGCAGGTGCACGCGCTCGAGAGCATGACGTTCTGGGGCGTGCCGGTGATCACGCTCGCCACGCTGCTCCTCTTCGTCGGTGCCACCGGCAAGTCGGCGCAGATCCCGCTCTACGTCTGGCTGCCCGACGCGATGGCGGGTCCGACGCCGGTGTCCGCGCTGATCCACGCCGCCACCATGGTGACGGCGGGGATCTACATGATCGGGCGGCTCCATTTCCTCTTCGACCTGGCGCCCTTCACGCTGCACGTGATCGCCGTGATCGGCGCGGCGACGGCGCTCCTCGCCGCCACCATTGCCGTGGCGCAGAACGACATCAAGAAGGTGCTCGCGTACTCCACGGTCTCGCAGCTGGGATACATGTTCCTCGCCATGGGCGTGGGCGCGCACGGTGCCGGCATCTTCCACCTGATGACGCACGCCTTCTTCAAGGCCTGCCTCTTCCTCGGCGCCGGCAGCGTGATCCACGCCATGGGCGGCGAGCAAGACATGCGGAAGATGGGCGGCTTGTGGTCGGCGCTGCCGTCGACGTCGAAGACGTTCCTCATCGCCACGCTGGCGCTCACCGGCTGCCCGTTCCTGGCCGGGTTCTTCTCCAAGGACGAGATCCTCTGGCAGGCATTCTCGAGCCGGCACGGACACTGGGCGCTGTGGCTGACGGCGACCCTCGTGGCCGGCCTGACGGCGTTCTACATGTTCCGCCAGGTATTCATGGTGTTCTTCGGCGAGTCCCGGGCCGACCACCACACCCGGGAGCACGTCCATGAGTCGCCGTCGGTGATGACGGTCCCGCTCTGGATCCTCGCGATCGGCTCGATCGCCGCCGGATACCTCGGCGTCCCGCACGTGCTGAGCGCGCCGGCCCGCATCCCGCACTACTGGAACGAGTGGCTCGCCCCCGTGTTCGGCGGGCACGGGCCGATCGAGGAGCACCTGCCGGCGGGCGGTGACGCGGCGCTGGAGCTGCTCCTGATGGCGATCTCCGTCGGCGTGGCATTCGCGGGCGCCGGGCTGGCGTATCTCATGTATTATCGGGGAAGCATCCGTCCCGCACTCTTCAGCGAGGCGGCGGGCGGCGCGCCCTACCGCCTCGTGCTGAACAAGTACTACGTCGACGAGCTCTACGACCTGATCTTCGTGCGCGGTGCGTTGCTGCTGTCGCGGGCCGCCGCATGGTTCGACCTGCACGTGATCGACGGCATCGTGAACCTGGCCGCGGTGGTCGTCCGGGAGGTCGCCCGCCTCGGCGGGTTCCTGGACAACCTCGTCGTGGACGGCGCGGTCAACGCGGTCGCCGAGGCCACGTGGGTGGTCGGCGGCCGCATCCGTCGCATCCAGACGGGCGCGATCAGCGCCTACCTCTACGTCGTCGTGCTCGGGGTGCTGGGCGGCGTCTTCCTGTGGTGGTCGTGGGCCGTGGCGTCCCTCTAGAAAGGCTGCGATGGATCACTGGATACTCACGCTGATGGTCTTCATCCCGCTGCTCGGCGCGGCGGTCGTGCTCTGCCTGCCGTCGGACGCGAAGGACGCGATCCGCTGGACCGCGACGGCGTTCACCATCCCGTCGGTGCTCCTGGCTGCGGCGCTGCTCGCCCGCTTCGACCCCGGCGCGGGCGTGCAGTTCGTCGACCGCGTCTCGTGGATCCCTGCCTACCGCATCGAGTACTTCGTCGGCGTCGACGGGCTCAGCATCACCATGGTGGTGCTGACGGCGCTCCTCTCGTTCCTCTGCATGATCGCCTCGTTCGGCATCGAGAAGGCCCTCAAGGGCTACTTCGCGCTCTTCCTGCTCCTCGAGACCGGCATGATGGGAACGTTCGTCGCCCTCGACTTCTTCCTGTTCTACGTCTTCTGGGAGCTGATGCTGCTCCCGATGTACTTCCTGATCGGCATCTGGGGCGGCCCGCGCCGCGAGTACGCGGCGATCAAGTTCTTCCTCTACACGCTGCTCGGCTCCGTGCTGATGCTGGTCGTGATGCTCTACCTCTACTTCACGCCCGACCCCTACTCGTTCGACATCACGAAGCTGGGCGGCCTGGTGGCCGACAAGGTCCCGCTGTCCGTCCAGCTGCTGCTCTGGGTCGCCCTCTTCATCGGCTTCGCCATCAAGATCCCTGCGTTCCCGTTCCACACGTGGCTGCCCGACGCGCATGTCGAGGCGCCCACGGCCATCTCGGTGATCCTCGCCGGCGTGCTGCTCAAGATGGGCACGTACGGCATCCTGCGCATCAACTACGGCATCCTGCCCGCGGCGACGCTCGCGGAGTTCTGGGGCGGTCACAGCCTGGCGTTCTGGATGCTCGCGGCGCTGGGCACGTGGAACATCATCTACGGCGCCATCTGCTCCATGGCGCAGCAGGACCTGAAGAAGCTGGTGGCCTATTCCTCGATCAGCCACATGGGCTACGTCATGCTCGGCATGGCGGCGTTCACGCCCCAGGGGATTAACGGCGCCGTCCTGCAGATGTTCAACCACGGGACGATCACGGCGATGCTCTTCCTCCTGGTGGGCGTGATCTACGACCGCGCCCACCATCGCGACATCAACGGCTTCGGCGGCCTGGCGTCGATCATGCCCCTCTACAGCGGCGTCACGGGGTTCGCGTTCTTCGCCGCCATGGGCATCCCGGGCCTGTCGGCGTTCATCTCGGAGGTGCTGGTCCTGCTGGGGGCGTGGCAGGTCTACCCGGCCCTCACCGTGATCGCCGCGAGCGCCGTCGTGCTCACGGCGGGCTACCTGCTGTGGGCGCTCCAGCGCATGTACCTCGGCCCGCCCAACCCGAAGTACGCGTCCACCGGCTGGGAGATCAACGGCCGCGAGCTCTTCACCCTGGTCCCTCTCGCCGCCATCGTCCTCTTCCTGGGCGTCTATCCGAAGGCGATCCTCGACCTGCAGAGCCCGCGCCTGGTCGAGATCGCCGAGCAGGTGAAGGCGGCGGCGCCGGCGGCGCGCGTGGCGAACCGGTAGCGCGCCATGGGCGCGGTCGAGAGCCTCGGCTGGTTCGGACCGGAGCTGGTGCTCACGGTCGGCGTGCTGGCCGTGATCGCGGTCGATCTCCTGCGCGGGCGCGCCGCGGGCGAGTGGCCCGGCACGGTGGCCTTCGTGGCGACCGTCGTGGCGCTGGTGGCCACGCTGCGGCTACCCGGGGTGACCGGCCCCGGCGGCTTGCTCGACGCCGTACCCCAGACGTGGCTCTTCGGACGCATGCTCGTCCTCGACGCCTTCAGCGTCTTCTTCAAGCTGCTGCTCGGCCTCTCGTTGCTGGCGGCGGTGTGGATGTCGCTCCGGTCGCCCGAGGTACGGGGCCGAGCCAACGAGGGCGAGTACTTCACCATCCTGCTCGCGAGCGGGCTCGGCATGTTCTTGATGGCGTCGGCGGCCAACCTGCTGATGGCCTACCTGGCGCTCGAGTTCGTGAGCCTCACGTCCTACGTCCTCACCGATCACCTGCGGCACAACCGCCGCTCCGGCGAGGCGGCGATCAAGTACCTGATTTACGGCGGCGTGGCGTCGGGTGCGATGATCTACGGCATGAGCTGGCTCTTCGGGCTCGTGGGCAGCATGGACTACACGGGCATCGCCGCGGGCGTGGCGAAGCTCGACCCGGCCAGCCGCGGCGCGCTCTTCGTCGGGCTCCTCCTGGTGCTGGTCGGCTTCGGCTACAAGATCTCCGCGGTGCCGTTCCACATGTGGGCGCCCGACGTCTACACGGGCGCGCCCTTGCCGGTGACGACGTTCCTCGCCATCGGCTCGAAGGCCGCCGGCTTCGCCATGCTGCTGCGCTTCTTCGCCTTCGGCGTCACGGCCGACGGGCCCGCACCGGCGGTGACGAGCATACCGCTCCGGCAGCTGCTGGTGGCGATCAGCATCGCCACCATGACGCTGGGCAACTTCGCCGCGCTGTCGCAGACCAACATGAAGCGGCTGCTGGCGTATTCCTCGATCGCGCACGCGGGCTACGCGCTGCTCGGGTTGGTCGCGTTCCGGCAGGACGGCCTCGAGGCCGTCCTCCTCTACCTCGTCACCTACTACCTGATGAACCTCGGCGCGTTCGTGGTCGTCATGCTGGTGGCGATCCAGACGGGCCGGGAGGACCTCGAGGCCTACCGCGGACTCGCGTGGCGCGGCGGTGCGCTCCCGGCGGTCACGCTCACGGTCTTCCTCTTCTCGCTGGCGGGGCTTCCGCCGCTGGCAGGATTCCTCGGCAAGTTCTACGTCTTCGCCGCCGGCATCCAGGGCGGCTTGTACGTCCCCGTCGTCATCGCCGTCCTGAACAGCGTCGTGTCGCTGTATTACTACGCGCGCGTGGTGAAGGTGATGCTCCTCGACGAGCCCGCGCCGGGCGACGGGCGGGTGACGTTCCGGCTCGCCGATCTGGGCGTCGTGAGTGCGCTGTCGCTCGCGACGACGTTCCTCGTCGTGCAGTTCGGGTGGCTGCTGCGCATGGTCCAGGACGCGGGGCGCGTCTTCCGGGGGTGAGCGTGATCGCGGCGGTGCGCGGGCTGCCCGAGGCCTCCCGCCCTCGCTCCGGGTCCTCGCCCCGGGGGCAGGGGCCCCCGACGCGCCGGCGAGCATGCGGCGTCCCCCCGACGCTGCCGGCGCGCGCAAGGGGCTGCGGATTCGCTCTGGCGGGAGCCCCGGGGGCAGGGGCCCCCGCGCCCGGCCGTGGCTAACGCTCCAGACGCGCCGGGCGTCCTGTATGTGGTGGCGACGCCGATCGGGAATCTCGAGGACGTCACGCTGCGCGCACTGCGCGTGCTCCGCGAGGTCGACCTGATCGCCGCGGAGGACACGCGGCGGACGCACGTCCTGCTCCGGCACCACGGGGTCGCGAAGCCGCTGGTCAGCTACCACGACGCGGTCGAGCGGCGGCGCGCTCCGGATCTGGTCGAGCGCCTGCGTGCGGGAGAGTCGGTGGCGCTGGTGAGCGACGCCGGGACGCCGATCATCGCCGATCCGGGGTACCACCTGGTCCGGGCGGCTGTCGCTGCCGGCATCCGGGTCGTGCCGATCCCGGGTGCGTCGGCGGTGAGCGCGCTGGTGTCGGTCGCAGGGTTGCCGGTGCATCGCTTCACCTTCGAGGGCTTCCCGCCCAAAGGTGCCACGGCCCGTGCGACGAGGTTGCGGGAGCTCGCGACCGAGCCGCGCGCGCTCGTCTTCCTCGAGGCGGGCCGGCGGCTCCCGGGATTCCTCGCCGCGGCCACGCTGGCATTCGGGGACCGCGAAGCGGTGATCGGCCGCGAGCTCACCAAGGTGCACGAGGAGGTCCTCCGTGGACGCCTGTCGGAGCTGCGCGCGCGCGTGAGCCGTGACGCGGTCCGCGGCGAGGTGACCGTGGTGATCGCGGGCGCGCCCGCGAGCGTCCCCGGGGCCGCGCCAGAGGCGCTCGATGCCGCCATCCGTGACGCGCTCGACGCCGGGCGCGGCGTGCGCGAGCTGAGCGAGGAGCTGGCGGCGCGGTTCGGCTCTCCCCGTCGCGAGGTCTATCGCCGCGCGCTCGCGATCCAGGAGCGACGCCGGGGAGGGTGAATGGGCGAGCAACGTGTGCGCGCTTTGGTGGTCGTGGGTGTGTCGTGGCGCTCGAAGGCGGCGCGTTCCGGTACGCGCTGGACTGGGCGTCTTTGTCGCTGGCGCGGTCTCATGGCTCGCGCATGACGTCTCCGCGGGCCCCGCGGGACTGCCACGACGTGTGCTTGGCGACTGACGATCACCTCGGGCGTTCATCAGGGCGAGGAGGTACACGATGCCCTTGCGCGTGTGCCACGACCGCGCCTCGAAAGCCCCGGGCCCGTCGTTTGTGGTCGACGGTGGTTCGCGGCGCTTCGTTGACCCCGATGAGCCCATGTCGCCGCCAGCCGATGCGCGCGAGCCGGAACCTCGGCCGCGACGCCGCCGCGAGGGCCGTCTGGACGACGCGAAACATGCTGCTCCTGCGCAGCGAGCGCAGCCCGGACCGTAGCCGCAGCGTGGCATGCACGGGACGATGCGGGTCGTGCGGCGATCGACGACGATGGGGAACGGCGCGGCGCCCCGGCCCGGGTGGCCGGCCGGCCCCGGCGCGACGCCCACCCCACGAGCGGATGACGAACGGGAGCTGCTGCTTAACCCACGTCTTGAAACGGGCAGATATTATCTCAAGCAATCTCGCAAGTCAACGGAATGGGCCCGCGCGCTCGTCGCGCCCGACGAGCCCAACGTTGGCTCGTAATCCAGGAGGCGGTGGGACGGTATGATGGGGCGGCTGCATGCGCCCTGGCGGCTACCGGCCTGCGATCAGCGTGCCCGCGGAAGGGGCGGCCGCAATTGCTGTGAGCTCGAGGCTCATTGCGGTCCGCCCGCGCGAGCGCGTCGCGGCCCACGTGCCGGCTTGGCCGTCAGTTGCACCGCCCGCGCCCGTGCTCTACCACCGCGGCCATGAACGCGCTGGAAGAGGGCACCACCCCGACGCTGGACTTCGAGAAGCTCCGCAAGGTCGCGGAGCGCGATCAACACGTGCTACCGGTGGTCCTTCAGAACGCGGACAGCGGCGAGGTGCTGTTCGTCGGCTACGCCAACGCGCTTGCGCTCCGCGAGACCCTGGCGACGGGGCGCGCGGTGCTGTGGTCGACGTCGCGGAACGAGCTGTGGCGCAAGGGCGAGACCTCGGGTGACGTGCTCGACCTGGTGGAAGTGCGGGTCAACTGCGAGCAGAACTCGCTCCTCTACCGCGTGCGCCCGCGAACCGGTGGCGTGTGCCACACGCATGACGCCGGCGGGCGAAGCCGCCGCGGCTGCTACTACCGGCGGCTCGACGACGCTGGCGCCACGCTCGAATTCGCCTGAGCCCGTGCCTGGCCAGCGCCCGCGATCCCGCGCCTCGCGTCCCCGACTTCAGAGACGGAACACTACCCGGGGCGCGCTTCGTTCCACGCCCAGTCGAGCCACGGCAGCACTGCTTCCACGTCCTCGCGCTCGACGGTGGCGCCTCCCCAGAGTCGCAGGCCTGGCGGGGCCTCGCGGTAGCTCGCGACGTCGAGCGCCACGCCTTCGCGCTCGAGCAGCCCGACCATGGTCTTCACGACCTCGCCGCGCGCCGTGGCGTCGAGCGCCACGAAGGTGGGGTCCACGATCTCGAGGCAGATCGACGTGCACGAGCGGGTGGCGGGATCTTTCGCCAGGAAGTCCACCCACCCGGTGCGCGCCACCCAGTCGGCGACCGCCGCCAGGTTGGACTCCGACCGGCGCACGAGGGCGGGCAGGCCGCCGATGCGTTCGGCCCAGGTGAGTCCATCGAGCGCGTCTTCCACGCACAGCATCGACGGCGTGTTGATGGTGGAACCCTCGAAGATCGACTCGTCCAGCTTGCCCTTCCTGGTCAGCCGGAAGATCTTCGGCAGCGGGCG
>JBKPDC010000290.1:0-12039 GCA_046727715.1 Thermodesulfobacteriota bacterium | reverse complement strand
CGCGTCCACGGCGGCGAGCATGGCGTGCGCGCAGCGCAGCGCATTCGTCGTGTCGTGCGGGCCGGGTCGCGGCGTCCCGAAGGTCACCATAAGGCCGTCACCGAGGTGAAGAGGTAGAGCTCGTTGCCGAACCGGAGTCGGACCGGGGCGGGGACTGGATCGGGATCGAGCGGATTCGGCATCAGCACCGCCTCGACATAGCCCCGATAACCGCGCCGCAGTGGCCACGGCACCACAGCCCGTGCTACGCAATCCGTCGATGGACCTCACCTACTCGCCCGAGGAACTGGCCTTCCAGCGCGAGGTGCGCGCGTGGCTCAAGGCGAACGCCCCGAAGAAGGACCGCAGCGAGAACCCCTTGGATGGCGCGCCCGACACGCAGAAGATCGCGCGTGGCAAGGCGTGGCAGCGCAAGGTGTACGACGCGGGCTACGTCGCCATGGGCTGGCCCACGGAATACGGCGGCCAGGGGGCGGACGTCATGCGCCAGACCATCGTCAACGAGGAGATGGTGCGCGCGCGGGCGCCGGGGCTCATCGGCATGATGGGCATCCAGATGGTGGGCCCGACGCTGATCGCCCACGGCACCGAGGAGCAGAAGCAACGCTACCTGCCGAGGATCCTGACGGCCGACGAGATCTGGTGCCAGGGGTACTCCGAGCCGGGATCGGGCTCCGACCTGGCGTCGCTCCGCACGCGCGCCGAGATCGTCGGTGACGAGTTCGTCGTGAACGGCCAGAAGATCTGGACCTCGGGCGCGCAGTACGCCGACCGGATGTTCTGCCTGGTCCGCACCGATCTCGAGGCCCCGAAGCACCGCGGCATCTCCTACATTCTCATCGACATGAAGTCCCCGGGCATCACCGTGCGTCCCCTCGTGCAGATGACGGGCGACCCCGGCTTCAACGAGGTGTTCTTCGAGGACGTGCGCGTCCCGCGCGCGAATCTCGTCGGGCAGCTCCATGACGGTTGGACGGTGGCGAACGCCACGCTCTTCCACGAGCGCAATATGCTCGCGTCGACCACGCGCACGCAGCTGCTCTTCCAGAACCTGGTCCGGCTCGCGCGCACGCGCCGGCGCGGCGGCAAGCCCGCCACCGCCGATCCGCTGGTGCGCCAGCGCCTCGCCGACCTCGCGATCCGCGTCGAGACGATGAAGCTCGAGGCGTTCCGCCAGCTCACCGACACGCTCCGCAACCGCGGCCCCGGCATCAACGCGTCGGTGAACAAGCTCGTCACCTGCGAGCTGAACCACCAGATCTCGCGCGCCGCGCTCGAGATCCTCGGCGACTACGCCTGGCTCGGCAAGAAGGACCCCCGCGTGGCCGACGACGGCAGCTGGCCGAACGACTACATGTTCGCCCTCGGGCTCATCATCGGCGGCGGCACGGCGCAGGTGCAGAAGAACATCATCGCCGAGCGGGGCCTCGGGATGCCGCGGGAGCCACGGCCGGGCGTCACCTAGCCACAGGGTCGGCAAGGCCTCGGTCACGGCCACCGGCCCGGTCTTCACAGCGCGCCGGCGTCCCATACGACGCGCCCGCCCAGCACCGTGCGCAGCACCCGCGTCGCGGGCAGGGTCTCGGGCGGGGACGTCAGCGGATCGCGATCGACCACGATCAGGTCCGCGTGGCTTCCCGGCGACAGTGTCCCCACGCCGGCCCAGCCGAGTACGCGCGCCGCATCGCGCGTCCACATGCGGAGCGCCTCCGCCCGCGTGACCCGTTGTGCCGGGCCGTCGTTTCGCCGGCCGCTGCCCGCGAACGCGTGCGTTTCGGCGAGCGCCAGGTGCTCGAACACGTTCTTCGGCCCCCAATCGGTGCCGCACCCCACCACGAGCCCGGCGTCGAGCATGCGCCGGAGCGGGATCAGGTCGGGCAGCACGTGCTCCCCGATGCGCTCGACGAACAGGTCGCCCTTGCCCCAGCTGAACGACATGCTCGTCGTCACTCGCAGGCCGAGCGCGGCGTAGCGCTGGGCGGCGCGTTCGGTGAGGAAGAAGACGTGCTGAAGGATCCAGCCGCGATCGGCGACGGCGACACGGCGCGCCACCGCCTCGGCCCGGTCGAGGAACTCGTCGTGGTCACGGTAGCCGGCGCCGATGAAGTTCAACCGAAGGCGGCGCTCGGCACAGAAATCGAGCGCCACTTGCTCCTTCTCGGGCTCGACGAACTCGACGCCGGTCGTCGGCTCGCCCCACGGATCGCGGTACGGCTCCCACATGCGGAGGAACCCCGGCCAGCACGGACCGCCGCGCGACAGCGTGACACCGTGGTGGCGCAGAAGGTCGTCGCCCGTCAGCTCCATCGCGAGGGCGGCCTCGAGGTGGTCGCGGAACTCGGCCATCGAGAGCGGCCGCGTCCAGGGGAGACCGTAGGCCTCGGCCTCGAGGGCCGTGAGGACGCGCAGCGTGAGCGCGTCTTGCTCGCGGAGCATGCGCCAGGCGCCGATCTCGCCGGAGCCCATGGCGTGCCCCTCGTACACGGTCGTGACGCCGAGCCGGTTGTACATCGCCATCGCGCGGATGGTGCCCGGCAGCACGGCGCCGGGCTGGAGCAGGGGGATCTCCCGCAGCAGCCCGTTCATGAAGGGGTCGTTGGTGTAGTAGTTGTTGACCGCGCCGCGCAGGATACCGGTCGGCTCGCCCGACGCGTCCTTCTCGATCCAGACGTGCTCGACCTGGGCGGGCGTCTCGCGCGTGATGCGCAGCCGCTCGAGCGCGAGGCTGTTCAGCGCGCAGACGTTGGGGATCACTGGCGCCCATGCCTGGATGAAGACGGGGTGCGCGGACGTGGCGCGATCGAGCACCCGGCGGTCGGGTAGCCCACCCTCGGCGAGGTCGCGCCAGGAGCGACGGACGAAGTAGTGCGGCTCGCCGACCGGCGTGGTCATGATCCACTCGCCGGGCGGTGTGGTCGCGGCGCGGGCCCGGATGCGCTTCACGATGTCGTCGTGCGAGCGCGCGTCGGCGATGTCCACCAGCGGCTCGGCGAAGGCGCCGAAGTGCAGCACGTGCGGGTGCGTGTCGACGAGCCCAGGGAGGATCGTCGCGCCCCGGACGTCGACCCGCTCGGCGCCGGCGCCGGCGAGCCGTACCATGGCGTCACGCGCGCCGGCGCCGGCCACGCGGCCGTCGCGCACGACCAGCGCCTCCGCGGGAGGTGTCGTGTCGTCGCAGACCAGCACCCGTCCCCCGACGTACACCGTTGCCGTCATGGATCGCGTTGTCGTGCCGTCGCAGCCCTTGGTCAATCGCTGCGCGCGCCGGCTCGCCCGGCGTCGCTGTTGCGGAGCCGCAGGTGCTGCTGTTCGCGGCCAAGGGCGCGTCGGCGCGCGAGGTCGACGGCCTGCTGCGACTGTTGCTGGCGACGCGGAAGAGGGCGACGTCCAGGCCAGGCAGCATGCCGCCCGCGCCTCGGCGTGAAGCGCGACCGCTGGCCCGGGGACACCCGATGCGGTAGCGAAGGACTCGGATGCAGTCCGACGACGACCTGCGCCCCGTGCTCGCCGCTGCGCGCCGCATCGCGGTGCTGGGTGCGCATCCCGATCCGGCGAAGCCGGCGAACTACGTGCCCGACTACCTCTACCGGCACGGCTACCAGGTGCTCCCCGTCAACCCGGTCCATGCCGGGCGGATCCTCTGGGGTGAGCCCATGCGCGCCACGCTGGCGGAGATCGACCCGCCGGTCGACATCGTCGACGTCTTCCGGCGCAGCGAGCAGCTCGCGGCGCACCTGGACGACGTCCTCGCCGTCGGGCCGCGCCTCGTCTGGCTCCAGTCGGGCATCCGCAACGACGCCTTCGCGCGCCGGCTCGAGGATGCCGGCATCGCCGTCGTGCAGGACCGTTGTCTCATGGTCGAGCACCGCCGGCTCGTCGCCTGACACGGAACGACGCCATGGCCAAGCACACCATCGTCCTCATTCCCGGCGACGGCATCGGCCCCGAGGTGACGGGCGCCGCACGCCGCGTCCTCGAGGCGGCGGGCCTCGACGTGCACTGGGTGGAGGTGCCCGCGGGTGCAACCGCGATCGAGTACGGGTATGCGGACGTGCTCCCCGCAGAGACGCTCGCGGCCATCCGCACGCACAAGGTGGCTCTGAAGGGGCCGGTGACCACGCCCGTCGGCAAGGGCTTCCGCAGCGTGAACGTCCAGCTGCGCCAGGCGCTCGACCTCTACGCCGCCGTCCGCCCGGTGCGGAACCTCCCCGGCGTGACGACGCGCTACGAGGGCGTGGACATGGTGATCATCCGCGAGAACACCGAGGGCTTGTACAGCGGCATCGAGAACGCCGTGGTGCCGGGAGTGGTCACCTCGCTCAAGGTCGCCACGGAGAAGGGCTGCACGCGCATCGCGCGCTGGGCCTTCCGCTACGCCACGCGCCGGCACCGCAAGAAGATCACCGTCTTTCACAAGGCCAACATCATGAAGCTCACCGACGGGCTCTTCCTCCGCTGCGCGCGAACGATCGCGGAGGAGGAGTACCCGAACATCGAGTACGAGGAGCTGATCATCGACGCCGGCTGCATGAAGCTCGTGCAGGATCCCACGCGCTTCGACGTGCTCCTGATGGAGAATCTCTACGGCGACCTGGTGAGCGATCTCGCGGCCGGCCTCGTGGGCGGGCTCGGCGTGGTGCCGGGCGCGAACATCGGCGACGACGCGGCGGTCTTCGAGGCCGTCCATGGCTCGGCGCCCGACATCGCCGGCAAGGGTGTGGCCAACCCGCTCGCCTGCCTGATGAGCGGCGTGATGATGCTGAACCACCTGCACGAGGAGGCGATCGCCGAGCGCATCAAGGCCGCCTACAACACCGTGCTCGCCGAGGGCACGGTCCGCACGCGCGACCTCCGCGGCACTGCCGGCACCGACGAGTTCGCCGACGCCGTGATCGCGCACCTGTGAGCCGGCCGTCTCCGCCCGCGCGTGCGGTCGTCTTCGACTGCGACGGCGTGCTGTTCGATTCGTGGCACGCCAACGTCGCCTACTACAACGCGATCAGGGCACGGCTCGGGCTCGCGCCGATGGACGCATCGTGGGAGGAGCGCGCCCACTACCTCGCGGGCTCGCAGGTGATCGACGAGATGTTCGGCGGCGATCCCGCACTCCTCGCCGAGGCGCGGCGCATCGCCCGTGCCATCGACTACGAGCCGTTCTACGATCTGATGGAGCCCGTGACGGGCCTGTTCGAGGTGCTGGCGGCGCTGCGTCCGACCTGGCGGCTCGGCATGGCCACCAACCGCGGCGCCACGGTACCGGGTGTCGTCCAGCGCTTCGGCCTCGACGCATACCTCGATGCGGCCGTAGGCGTCCTCGACGTCGCGCGGCCGAAGCCGCACCCCGACGTCGTCCTGGAATGCCTGGCGCGGCTCGGCGTCGCGCCCGCCGCCGGCGTCTACGTCGGCGACGCGGAGAGCGACCTCGCCGCGGCGCGCGCGGCGGGCGCGCAGTTCATCGGTGTGGGCGACGGCACGTGGAGCCCACACGCGGTGCGCGACCTGCGCGAGCTCCCGGCGGTGCTGGCCGTCCTCCCCCTCGGCTGATTCCGGCGTGGCTCACCACATGGATCATCCCCGCGCCAGCAGGGCCATTGCCTTCCGCGGATCCGCGCGAGATACCCCCAAAGTAGACCACATGTCACTCGCCGCGCACGGTCACACCTTCGCCAGCCTCGCCGAGGTGATGGCGAAGGCGAACGACGAGAAGTCCGGCGACCGCCTGGCCGGCCTCGCGGCCGCCGATGCGCGCGAGCGCGTGGCCGCCAAGACGGCGCTCGCGGGCGTGCGACTGCGCACCTTCGTCGAGGACCCACTGCTGCCCCCCGAGTCGGACGAACTGACGCGCGCCTTCCTGGACGCCCTCGACGCGGACGCGTACGCGCGACTCGCCGACTGGACGGTGGGCGAGCTGCGCGAGCGACTGCTCGCCGATCCGCCGGACGCCGTGGCGGCGCTTCGCCCCGGACTCCTGCCGGAGATGGCGGGGGCCGTGGTGAAGCTGATGTCGAACCTCGACCTGATGCTTGCCGCGCGCAAGCTGCCGGTCGTCGTGAAGGGCCGCAGCACCCTCGGCGAGCCAGGCCGGTTCGCCACCCGCATCCAGCCGAATCACCCGCGCGACGGCCTGGACGGCGTGCTCGCCAGCACGCTCGAGGGGCTGAGCTACGGCTGTGGTGACGCCGTCCTCGGTGTCAATCCCGCCGACGACCGTGTCGAGGTCGTCGAGCGCCTCGCGGGCGGGCTCCAGGCGCTGCGGGAGCGGCTCGGGGTGCCGACGCAGGTGTCGGTGCTGGCGCACGTCACCACGCAGATGCGCGCGCTCGAGGCCGGCGCGCCGCTCGACCTGCTGTTCCAGTCGGTTGGCGGCACCGCCGCCGCGAATCGTGCGTTCGGCATCGATCTCGCGCTGCTCGACGAGGCCGACGCGACGATCCGTTCCCGCGGGAGCCTCGACGGCGCGACGTGCTGGTACTTCGAGACCGGGCAGGGCTCCGAGCTGTCGAGCGGCGCGCACGCGGGGCTCGACCAGGTGACGCTGGAGGCGCGCTGCTACGGCGTGGCGCGGCGCTACCGGCCGTTGCTGGTGAACACGGTCGTCGGCTTCATCGGCCCCGAGTACCTCTACGACGGGCGACAGGTCATCCGTGCGGGCCTCGAGGACCATTGCATGGGCAAGCTGCTCGGCGTCCCGATGGGCGTCGACGTCTGCTACACGAACCACATGGACGCGGACCAGAACGACCTCGAGAACCTGGCCGTCCTGCTCGCGGCCGCCGGGTGCAACTACGTGATGGCCGTGCCGATGGGCGACGACTGCATGCTCGGCTACCAGACGTCGTCGTTCCACGATGCGGCAGCGGTGCGCGAGCTGCTGGGACTGCGACCCGCGCCGGAGTTCGAAGCGTGGCTCGTGGAGCGCGGGCTGATGGACGCCGGCCGATTGACCGCCCGGGCCGGCGACCCGCGAGCGCTCCTGTGAGCTTCGACCTCGCGCGGGCGCGGCGCAGCACCCCGGCGCGCCTCGACGTCGGCCGTGCGGGCACGCGACCTCCGACCGCCGCGCGGCTCGCCTTTCTCGGCGACCATGGCGCGGCGCGCGACGCCGTGTGGAGTACGTGGAGCGCGGGCTTCGAGGACCGGCTGCATGCGCTCGGCTGCCTGCTCGTCGCCTCGGCTGCGCCGGACCGCCTGGGCTACATCCGCGAGCCGCCGCTCGGCCGGCGGCTCGCTCCGGGCGAGCTGGAGCGCGTGCGCGCGCACAGCCCGGCGCACGTGGGCATCCAGCTCGTCGTCTCCGATGGGCTCTCGGCGCGCGCGGCCGAGGCGCACCTCGAGCGGCTCTGGCCCACGCTGTGCGCG
The DNA here is from genome assembly GCA_046727715.1 of Thermodesulfobacteriota bacterium. Lineage (GTDB taxonomy): Bacteria > Desulfobacterota > Binatia > DP-6 > DP-6 > CAVQLX01. The sequence goes on along the minus strand of JBKPDC010000290.1, from coordinate 4,680 downwards.
CACCTGGCCGCCCTCGCCCCACTCGGCTCGCCGGTGGCGGTACGCAACGGGCGCGTCGCGGTGGCCGACGCCATCGCCGCCGCGGTGGCCGCGCGCCTCGTCGTGCACCTGATCGGAGAGCGGCCCGGCCTCGGGTCCGCCGACAGTCTCGGCTGCTACATCACCCTCGCCGCCGGGCCCCGGAGCACCGATGCCGACCGCAAGTGCGTGTCGAACATCCGCCCGGCAGGGCTCGATCCCGACGAGGCCGGCGCGACCATCGCCGGGCTCTGCCGGCGCATCCTGGAGCACGGATCGTCGGGGACGGATCTCGTGCTCTGAGCACCGCCGCGTGACGAGTCGGGGTGCAGCCGCGCACCGTCCCGCTACCGGCGCCGCCGGGCACGCAGTACGGCGCCTGCGGCCACCGCGCCCCACCCGAGCAGCGCCACCGCGAAACCCGTCCGCAGGCCCGGCGCGCGGTAGACGAGCTCGACGCGGCTCTCGCCTGCCGGCACGAGCACGCCGCGGCCGAGGTAGTTCGCCGGCAGCACCGGGGACGGACGGCCGTTCACCGTGGCGGTCCAGCCGGGCGCGAAGGTGTCGGTGAGCACGACCACGCCCGGACGGTCGCTGCTGACCTGCAGGCTCACGTGCTCGGGGTCGTCACGCACGATGCGCGCCTCGCGCAGGGAGTCCGCCGGCCCTTCGCGCAGCGCGGCGGCTTCGCCCGCCGCCGGGCTGCCGACCAGCACGACCTCTTGGCGGGCAGCGAAGCCCGCCGCGCGCACGACCTCGAGGGCAGCCGCGTCGTCAGGCACGAAGCGCGCGCGCTCGATGGTGAAGGCGCGCGGGAGCGCGAGCGGGTTCTCGTACAGCGTCCACTTGCCCTCCTGCCCGAGCGGGCGGAACCGAGGCTCGCGCGCCGGCAGGCCGACGATCCTGATGAGCACGGTCCGAACCGATGCCATGTCGAGCAGCGCCGGCCGGAGGATCGGCTCGGTCAGCGTGAGGAAGCCGGCGAACAGGTTGGCGTCGTCCGGGGCCGGAGGTGGCTTGCCCACCAGCGCGTAGAGATAGGCGCCGAGGCGCCGCGACGACAGCGGATTATAGTCCTCGAGGTTGCGGACGTGGTGCAAGCCCGGGTGCTTCACGGAGATGCCGTCCACGTGGCCCGTCCCCGTCAGCAGCGTGCGGCCCCCGTCGGTGTGGCGCTCCACCAGCGCCATCAGGGCGGGCGGTCCGCCGAGCGACTCAGGGGGGACGGTCCACGGCAGGGCCGAGACGATGCGGCGGGGTGCGAACAGGTTCCAGCACACCGCCACGACGCCGACGATCGCGACGGCGCGAGCCACCCGGCCCCCGCGCGCGAGGCTGTCGGCACCCAGGGCCGCACCGAGCGCGGTGAAGAAGCCAACCAGGAAGATGACGCGATCGGGGAGGCGGAACGACGCGAACCCCGGCAGGACGTGGAAGAGCGCGAAGGCGGGCGTGCCGCGGCCGAGACAGAGCAGGACCGACGCCACGGTGGCGACGAGGAGGACGGCCCCGAAGCCCCGCTGCGTGAGGCACCCGAGCACGGCGAGCACCGCCACGGGCAGCGTCACTGCCACGGGGTCGTCCTGGGCCCAGCCGGGGAACATCTGGCTCCACACCAACCGCGGCCACGGGAACGGATCGAGCTGTACGTCGGTGAGCGGTGCCCCGCTGCGCACCGTCTCGGCGCTCCAGGCGAGCGTCGGCAGCGCTTGTGGAGCCGCCGTCGCCACGGCGACGAGCACCGCGACGCCGAGCCGCGCGGCCATCGCCGGCGTCGTCAGCCGTCCCCGCCGCACGGGGTCGACGAGCAGCGCCAGCGCGAGGGCCCCGAGCGCGTAGGTCGCGTAGAGGGCATGCTGGTAGGCGCCCGCCAGCACGCAGAGTCCCATCGCCAGCCCGAGCACGATGGCCCACCCGAACGAGGCCGTCGCCGCCAGACGCGTGAGGGCGAGGGCCGCGACGGGCAGCCATGCGCCGCCCTCGAGGTAGGGCGGCCAGTACAGGGAGGGCAAGGCGTGGACGCCGGTGAAGACCATCGCACCAAGGAGCGCGCCGAGCACCCCGGTGCCGAGCGCCCGGCAGAGCGCGAAGGTGGCGGCCAGCGACAAGACGAGATGGAGGAGCGTCGAGACGTGCATCGCCGTCGGCACGTCGAGCACGAGGAGCAGGAGGCGCGCGGGGTAGAGCACACCGGGCTGCAACATGGCGAGGAACGGCTGCCCGTGCATCGGGTTCCACAGCGGCAGCTCGCCGGCGTGCAGACGCTCGGCGAGGAGCGTGTACTCCGCGAAGAAATAGAAGGCCAGGTCGCCGCCGCCGAACGAGAAGGAGCGATCGACACGCGCGACCACCCCGACGAACCAGTAGGCGAGCAGCACGGCGACGATGGCGGCGAGCCAGCGCAGGTCTCGGGGCGTCCATGCGGGCTGCTTGGGAGGCGCCGGAGCGACCACCCGATCGGCTGCGCGGGTTGCGACGGCCATCGTCGTGCTACGTGTACCGAACGCCGCGACGCCGCCGCAACGGGCCAGGCGCACGGGCGCGACCATCGCCGGGCTCTGGCGCCGCATCCTGGAGCACGGATCGTCGGGGACGCATCTCGTGCGCCGAGCACCACCGCGTGACGAGCCGGGGCGCCCCGTGCTACGTCCGCGCGCCATGATCGATTTCGGCCTCTCCGAGGAGCAGGAGGCGCTGCAGCGCTCGGCGCGCGAGTTCCTGGCGCGCGAGTGCCCGCCGGCGCTGGTGCGTGATACCGCCAGGTCCGCGGACGGCGTCCCGCATGACCTGTACCGGAAGATGGCCGACCTGGGCTGGATGAGTCTGATCGTCCCCGAGAAGGAGCACGGCCTCGGGCTCGGCACGCTCGACCTGGTTCTCGTGCTCGAGGAGCTGGGGCGCGTCGCAGCGCCCGGTCCGTTCCTCGCCACGCAGCTGGTCATCTCCGGGCTGCTCCGTGCCGGCACGGCCGCGCAGCGCACGACGTGGCTGCCGCGCTTTCTGACCGGCGAGGCCTTCGCCACGCTCGCGCATCTCGAGGAAGGCGACCGCCACGACCCGGAGGGCATCCAGGCGAAGGCGAAGCGGACGCGCGAGGGCTACGTCCTCTCGGGGACCAAGCTCTTCGTGCCCGAGGCGCAGGCGGCCGACCTCGTCCTGGTCGCGGCGCGCACGAAGGCGGGACGCGGACCAGCGGGCGTGTCGCTGTTCCTGGTCGAGCGCGGGGCGAAGGGCCTGCGCGTGAAGCCGCAGCAGCATGTGGACCTCACGCGGCGCTTCGGTGAAGTGGTGTTGCGGGACGTCGTGGTGCCGAAGACCGCGCTCGTGGGGCCGGAAGGCCAGGGCTGGCCGGCGCTGGCGCGTGTGCTGGACTTCGCCGCCATCGGCGTCGCCGCGGACAGCCTGGGCGGCGCGCAGCACGCCCTCGAGATGGCGGTCGGGTATTCCAAGGTCCGCGAGCAGTTCGGACGCAAGATCGGGTCGTTCCAGGCCTTGAAGCACATCGCCGCCGAGATGCTGGCGGACGTCGAGCCGGCCCGGTCACTCGTCTGGTACGCGGCGTACGCCCACGACCACCGCCCGCGAGAAGCGGCACGCGCCGCCGCGATGGCCAAGGCGAGCCTGGGCGACGTCTACAGCCGCACCGCGCGCAGGTCGGTGGAGATGCATGGCGGCATCGGCTTCACGTGGGAATTCGACCTCCAGCTCTGGTTCAAGCGGGCGCACGTCAACGAGGTCGCGTTTGGCGACCCGGCGTTCCATCGCGAGCGGGTGGCGCAGCTCGACGGCTACTGAGCCTGCGCGCATACCTCGCCGGCACCGGGTCCAACTACCTACGAGTGACGCCGGACCGTTTCGCGAGCCGTGTCCCCATCGGCCGGCCACCGGTCGACGAATCTCAGGCAGCCCCGGCTGACTTCGCTCGTCGTCACAGGCACAATCCTTCCGCCCGATCATGAGCCGAGCGGTGCGGACGTTCGCGGCAATCGCCTGCGCGGTGCTGGTGGTGGGAGCTCTCGTGGTCGGCGGCCTCGCCTGGCGGCTGTCCCGTGGCCCGATCCCGCTGGACTTCCTGACACCCCGGCTCGAGGCATCGCTCACCGCCCCCGACGGAGCCACCAGGGTGAACATCGGCTCGACGTCGCTCGAGTGGGATCCGCGCGACCGCGACGTCGACCTCCGCGTCAACGACCTCCGCGTGCTCGGCCCCGGCGGCGTTGGGTTGATCGAGGTCCCGGCGCTCGCCGTCGGCATCGCGCCCGCCCCGCTGCTGCTCGGCATGGTGGCAGCGCGCGCGCTCGAGGCGATCGGCCCGCGCATCCACCTGGTGCGGGAGGAGGACGGGAGCCTCGACGTCGGCCTCGGCCACGACCCCGCCAGCGGCGCGACGCGCCTGCTCATCGGCGCCCTCGCCGGCGGGGAGCGCCGCGGCGGTCTCGGAGCATTGCGCACGCTCGGCATGCGTGACGCGGAGGTCGTCTTCGACGACCGGGCTTCCGGGGACACCTGGCACGCCACGCAGGTATCGCTCACCGCCCGGCGCGACGTCGGGGGGGTCACCCTCGAACGGCTGGCATTCGACGTCCTTCCGGCGTCCGTGCTGGCGACGGGGCACATCCGCGGCGGGGCCGTCGACGTCGACGCCACGCTCGCGAGGCTCCC
>JBKPDC010000289.1:0-12196 GCA_046727715.1 Thermodesulfobacteriota bacterium | reverse complement strand
GCACCGGCAGCGTCCCGACGGCGCGCGCGGCACCCCAGATCGCGCGCGCGAGGAGCGCGTTGCGGGGCCCGCGCGTGGCGCGGCGGAGGCGCCTCCAGAGCGAGCGCCGGCGCGTCGGCTCGGCCACGGACGTCTAGTGCGGCCCCCCGGGACGGACGGGCATCAGACGACCCCCGCGCGCAGCACGTCGTGGAGGTGAATCACTCCCACGGGACGCCGCGTGCCGTCCTCGAGCACGATCAGCGCCGTGATCGGCCTGGGGGATCGTTCCATGACGGCCACCGCCTGCGCGGCGAGCGCCGAGCGCTCGATGGTCCTCGGGTCGTGCGTCATCAGATCCCCCGCGAGCAAGGTGCGGATGTCGGTGCTGCGCTCGAGCCCGCGGCGCAGGTCGCCGTCGGTGATGACACCCAGGAGCGACCCGACGGGATCCACGACGGTCGTCATGCCGAGCCGCTTCCCGCTGATCTCGGCGATCGTGTCTTTCAGCGAGGCGTCGGGGGCGACGCGCGGGAGGGCGTCGTCGCGATGCATGAGATCCTCCACCCGGAGCAGCCGGCGACCGAGCGCACCGCCCGGATGCAGCAGGGCGAAGTCCTCGGCCGTGAAGCCCCGTTCCTCGAAGAGCGCCACGGCCAGCGCGTCGCCGATCGCCATCGTCGCCGTCGTGCTGGCGGTGGGGGCGAGCCCGAGCGGACACGCTTCTTCCGGGACGCTCACGTCGAGCGCCACGTCCGCCGCGCGCCCGAGTGAGGACGTCGGCGCACCGGTCAGCACCACCAGCGGAATCCCGAGCCGCTCCGCGAGGGGCAGCAGGTGGAGCAGCTCCTTCGTCTCGCCGCTGTACGAGGCCGCTACCAGGACGTCGCCGCGCGCGAGGACCCCCAGATCGCCGTGGCTGCCCTCGCTGGCAAGCAGAAAGAGCGCCGGCGTGCCCGTGCTGGCGAAGGTGGCGGCGATCTTCCGTCCGACGAGGCCCGACTTGCCGACGCCGGTGACCACTACCTTGCCGCGGCACGCCAGCAGCAGGTCGAGGGCCCGGTCGAACGACGCCCCGATCCGCGCCCGCACCGCAGCCAGGCCCGCCAGCTCGACGTCGAGGACGCGGCGCGCGCGCTCCTGGCGCTCGCTCACGACGACCCTGCCTCGTCGCGCACCACGCGGGCGAGCGCCGCGAGCTGGTGCAGGAGCGCGGGGAGGTCGTCGAGCCGCACGCTGGTGGCACCGTCGGAGAGCGCCCGGTCGGGATCCTCGTGCACCTCGAGGAACACGGCGTCGGCGCCCGCGGCCACGGCCGCGCGCGCGAGCGTCGGCACCATCGCGCGGTCGCCGCCCGACGCGACACCTTCCCCGCCGGGCCGCTGCACGCTGTGCGTGGCGTCGAACACCACGGGGCACCCGGTCTCGGCCAGCACCGGGAGCGCGCGCATGTCGGACACCAGGTTGTTGTAGCCGAACGCGAAGCCGCGCTCGGTCACGAGCAGGTCGGGGTTCCCGGTGGCGCGCGCCTTCTCGACCACACGCTGCATCTCCCACGGAGAGAGGAACTGGCCCTTCTTCAAGTTCACCGGCTTCCCGGCGCCGGCGACGGCGACGATGAAGTCGGTCTGCCGGCAGAGAAACGCCGGCGTCTGGAGGACGTCGACCACCGCCGCCACTGCCGCGATCTGCTCGCGCTCGTGGACGTCGGTCAGCACCGGCAACCCGGTCTCTCGCCGGACCTCGTCCAGGATGCGCAGTCCCGCGTCGATCCCCACGCCGCGGAACGACGTGAGCGACGTCCGGTTGGCCTTGTCGAAGGACGACTTGTAGACCAGCGGCAGCGCTGCACGCGACGCCAGGCGGGCGAGCCGCTCGGCGTGTCGCAAGGCCGTATCACGCGACTCGATGACACATGGCCCCGCGATGAGCGCCAGCGGCGCGCCGCGCCCGATGGTGATCGCTCCGACCCGCGCGCTCCCGCCGGCCACTATCGCTTCACCACCTTGAGGCCGCCGAGCAGTGGCGCCTCGCGGCGCGCGGCCCGCTGCTGCAGGGCGGCGCGGATGAAGCCCTTGAACAGCGGATGGCAGTCGGTGGGACGCGACTTGAACTCGGGGTGGAACTGGGTGCCGAGGAACCAGGGATGGTCCCGGAGCTCGATCATCTCGACCAGGCCGCCGTCGGGCGACACCCCGGAGCACACCAGGCCCGCCGTCTCGAGCTGCTCCCGGTAGGCGTCGTTGAACTCGTAGCGGTGGCGATGGCGCTCGGAGATCTTGCCCTTCTTGTACAGCTTGCGTGCGCGCGTGCCCTCGGCGACTGCACACGGATAGGCACCGAGCCGCATGGTGCCACCCTTCTTGGTCAGCCCGCGCTGCTCGGGTAGCAGGTCGATCACGGGGTGCGGGGTCTGCGGGTCCACCTCGGTGGAGTTGGCGCGTTCGAGGCCGCACACCGCCCGCGCGTACTCGATGACCGCCATCTGCATCCCGAAGCAGATGCCGAAGAACGGCACCTCCTTCTCGCGCGCGTATCGAACGGCCAGGATCTTGCCTTCCGTGCCCCGCGGCCCGAAGCCCATGGGCACGAGAATGCCGTCCGCACCGAGCACGCTCTCGGGAAGGCCGTCCTGCTCGATCTTCTCGGAGTCGACGTGCGTCACCTCCACCCGGCACTCGTTGGCGATCCCGCCGTGCACGAGCGCCTCGTTCAGACTCTTGTAGGAGTCGGTGAGGTCGACGTACTTGCCGACCATGGCGATCCGCACCGTGTCCTTCGGGTTCTTCAGCGTCGAGACGATACGCCGCCAGCGCTGGAGGTTGGGGGAGCCGGTGAAGGTGTTGAGGCGTTCGACGATCCGTTCGTCGAGACCCTCGGAGTGGAACACGAGCGGGACCTCGTAGATGTGGCTCACGTCGGGCGCGCTGATCACGCGACCCTCCTCCACGTTGCAGAAGAGCGCGATCTTCGCCTTCACCTTCTTCTCGAGCGGCTGGGTCGCGCGACAGAGCAGGATGTCGGGCTGGATGCCGAATCCGGTCAGCTCCTTGACGCTGTGCTGCGTGGGCTTGGTCTTGAGCTCCCCGGCCGACACGATGTGAGGCACCAGCGTCAGGTGGACGTAGAGCGCGTTCTCGCGCCCGACGTCCCAGCCGAGCTGCCGGATCGCCTCGATGAACGGCAGGCTCTCGATGTCGCCGACGGTGCCGCCGACCTCGCAGATGCAGACGTTGGCACCCTCCGCCGCCTCGCGGAGCCGGCGCTTGATCTCGTCGGTGATGTGCGGGATCACCTGGACGGTCCCGCCGAGATAGTCGCCGCGGCGCTCCTTCTCGATGACCGTGTGGTAGACCACACCCGTGGTGAAGTTGTTGCGGCGGCTCATGCGCGTGGAGACGTAGCGCTCGTAGTGCCCGAGGTCGAGGTCGGTCTCGGCGCCGTCGTCGGTGACGAACACCTCGCCGTGCTGGAAGGGGCTCATGGTCCCGGGGTCGACGTTGATGTACGGGTCCATCTTGACCAGCGTGACCCGCAAGCCGCGGGCCTCGAGCAGCGCGCCGATCGACGCCGATGCCACGCCCTTGCCGAGCGACGACACCACGCCGCCGGTCACGAAGATGTACTTCGTCTTCGACGCGCTCTTCGTCATCCGCTCCCCCCGCCGCGCGCGGGATCGCTGGCGACCACCACCGAGGGCATGAAACAAAAACCGTAGCGCAGTCTCGGAGCCGTGGCGGTCCTCTGCCAGGGGCGCGCCGCATCTCCGGAACTGGCTACGGAGCTTCACTATAGAAGCCGCTCCGGCGGTGTGTCAACGCGAGGGCGGCGACTCGCCCGCTGCCATCGCGGCGCGCGCCCGCTCCAGATCGGCCGGCGTGTCCACCTCGATCAACGGCGCCGTACAGCGCCACGACACCACGCCGATGGCGATGCCATGCTCGAGCGCGCGCAGCTGCTCGAGCGCCTCGCGGCGCTCGAGGGGCGAGGGCGGGAGCGCCGCCAGCCGCAGCAGCACGTCACGGCGGTAGGCGTACATCCCGACGTGCCGCCAGCCGAACGGCTCCGCCGGGTTCCGCACGCCGTCGCGGTCGAACGGCACCGGGCTGCGCGAGAAGTAGACGGCGCGTCCGCCGGCGTCGGTCACGACCTTCACCACGTGCGGCGAGCGCCACTCCTCCTCGTCGTGGAGCGGGACGGCGACGGTCGCCATGGGCAGCGCGGGGTCCTCGGCCATGCGCGCGGCGAGTCCCTCGAGCATGCCCGGGTCGAGCAACGGGAGGTCGCCCTGCACGTTCAGGAGGACATCCGCGTCGAGCCCGCGGGCGACCTCCGCCACCCGATCGGTGCCGCTCGGGTGGTCGGGGCTGGTCATCGCGACCTCGACCCCCGCGAGCGTCACCGCGTCGCGGATGCGCTCGTCGTCCGTCGCGACGATCACGCGCGCGACGCCGCGCGCACGCCGCGCGCGCTCGGCCACGTGCCACACCATCGGCCGTCCCGCGATGTCGGCGAGCGCCTTCCCGGGCAGCCGCGTCGAGCGATGCCGCGCAGGGATGATGGCGACCGTCACCATGCGCGCCCCGTAGCGCACTCGGCCCGCCCCCGCCACCGCGCCGCGACGCGTAGGGTGGGGTGCTCACCCCAACCAGGCCGCCGCGCGCTCGAAGCACCAGAACGCGGCCAGCGTTCCCATGACGTAGACCGGCGCACGGCGCGCCCAGTCCGGCAGCGTCGTGCCGACCCGGGCGAGCAGTCGGCCGACGGTCAGCACGACGACGACGAACGTCACCTGCCCCACCTCGATCCCCGCGTTGAAGGCGAACAGGGCCATCGGGACGTCGCCGGCGGGAAGGCCCGCCGCACGCAGCGCCCCGGCGAATCCCAATCCGTGCAGCAATCCGAATGCGAACGCCATCACCCATGGGTGGCGCCGCATCAGCGTGGACCGGCCGTGGTCCTCGCGTGCGAGCTCGATGGCGAGCGCCAGCACGCTGGCGGCGATCGCAACCTCGATGGCGCGCACCGGCACCACGGTCAGGCCGAGCACCGCGAGGGAGAGCGTGACGCTGTGCCCCACCGTGAACGCGCTCACGGTGCCGAGCACGCGGCGCGCCGTGCCCGCCAGGAGCACGAGACCGAAGACGAACAGCAGGTGGTCGGGGCCGGTGAGAATGTGCTCGACCCCGAGACGCAGGTAGCTTCCGAACACGTCCCACGGGCGCGGGCGCTCCGGCACCGTGAGGGGCGGCCGGCCGGCGGAGAGGACGGCCTGCACGACGCGGCCGTCCGCGAGGACCACTCGCACCAGCCCGGCGAGGGGACCAGACAGCCCCTCGATGCCGACGGCGGCGCCGATCAGCGCGCCGCAGTGCGCCGTCCATCGCGTGACGAGCCCGTCACCTTCCTCCGCGGTCGTCGGCGGGTCGAGCGTACGGCAGGCGGCGGGCAGCGCAGGTGCGAGGGCCGTGCCGCGCGGGTGCAGCAGCGGCGTCTTCCAGGCGACGGCAACGCGACCGTCGCCCAGCTCGCGGAGCTCGAGCAGGACGGGCGCCAGCGGGTGGGCGGCGACGTTGCCCCGCATGGCCGTCAGCGCGACGAGAGCAACGACGGCCCGCAGCGGCGGCATCCCCCGGATTCTATGTCCAATGCCGCGTCCTCGAAAAACGCTCGACAGGTGATACCCGGTCCCCGTAGGTTCGTGTGATGCGGGAGCGTGCGGGCGTCGTGCTGGCCATCCTCCTGGGTCTCGTCGTCGGCGCCGCTGCCGCACCCGTGCCTTGGCAGCGCACGGAGGCGCGCGCGCCGTGCGTCGGCTTCGACCCGTTGCGCGCGCCCTACTTCGGCGACCTGCACATCCACACGCGCTTCTCCGCCGACGCGTACATCTTCGGCACCCGCGTCGATCCCCGCGGAGTGTACGACTACGCCCGGGGTCTCTCGCCGCTCACGCTCGCCGACACCGAGGAGGGGCAGACCCGCCTGACGCAACGCCTCGACCGCCCGCTCGACTTCGCCGCCGTGACCGATCACGCGGAGTTCTATGGCGAGGTCGAGCTGTGCTCCACGCCGGGCTCGCCGGTCTACGACCAGGAGCTGTGCCAACTGCTGCGCCGGCCGGAGCCGGATCTCACCAACCGCTTCGAGGCGACCGTCGCCTGGCTCTTCCCCGTGGGCATCCCGCAGCCGCCGCGGTCGCACGCCTTCTGCTTCCTGCCCGGCGTCGATTGCGACCAAGCCGCGGTCTCCGTGTGGGGTGAGATCCAGGCGGCGGCGGAGGGCGCCTACGACCGCACCGCGGCCTGCGCCTTCACCACCTTCATCGGCTACGAGCACACCACGAGTCCCCTCGGCCGCCACCTGCATCGCAACGTCATCTTCCGCAACGAGCACGTGCCGCGCTTCGCCGCGAGCCACCTCGAGACCTGGGCCGACGGCGTGCCACAGGGCATCTGGTCGGCCGTCGAGACGCAATGCCTCGACGCCGGCACGGGCTGCGACGCCCTCATCATTCCCCACAATCCCAACCTGAGCGGCGGCATGCAGTTCCAGGACCCCGCGGACGCGGCCGAGGCGCAACGCCGCCAGGGCCTCGAGCCCCTGGTCGAGATCCATCAGCAGAAGGGGAACTCCGAGTGCCGGTTCGACCGCCTCGCCGGTCTCGGCGCCGGGACGGCCGACGAGCTGTGCACGTTCGAGCAGCAGCGGCCAGCCCACCAGGGCATCGACGAGGAGCCACCCCCGATCGAGCGCTACCCGTTGCGCAACATGGTCCGCAACGCTCTCAAGGACGGCCTGGCGCTCGAGGAGCGCCTGGGCGTGAATCCGTTCCGCTTCGGCTTCGTCGGCAGCACGGACACCCACAACGGCACGGGCGGCGGCGTGGACGAGGCGGGCTGGGACGGCGGCCAGGGCAGCACCAACGCCACGCCGGCGCGCCAGATCGCCCAGTCGTTCCGCGACAACCCGGGCGGCCTCGCCGTCGTGTGGGCGGAGGAGAACTCCCGTGACGCCGTCTTCGACGCGCTCCGGCGGCGCGAGACCTACGCCACGAGCGGCACGCGACCAGTGGTGCGCTTCTTCGCGGGCGACCTGCGCGGCGTCACCTGCGGGCGCGACGGCTTCGTGCGCAACGCGTACGTGACCGGCACGCCGATGGGCGGCGAGCTCGGCGCGGTGCGCGGGAACGCGAGCCCGCGCTTCGCGGTATGGGCGCTCAAGGACCCCGGCACCGCCGCACGCCCCGGGGTCGATCTCCAGCGCGTCCAGATCGTCAAGGGATGGGTCGGGGCCGACGGGACGACGCGCGAGCACGTCTTCGACGTCGCCGGCGACGCCGCGAACGGCGCCGGCGTCGACCCCGCGACCTGCGCACCCACCGGCACGGGTCACGCCGAGCTGTGTACCGTGTGGCACGATCCCACCTTCGTTCGCGGCGAGCGCGCCTTCTACTACCTGCGCGTGCTGGAGAACCCGACGTGCCGCTGGACCACCCTCGTCTGCAAGGCCGCCGGTGTGGACCCGCTGTCGCCGGAGTGCGCCGCGCAAGCGGCGTCGGCGCCGCGCGACTTCGCCGACTGCTGCCGCGGGACGTCGAACGATCCGACGGCTGAGCCGGTGATCCAGGAGCGCGCCTGGACCTCACCCATCTGGTACCGGCCCGAGGGCATCGCGCGCCTGAAGGCGCGGATCGCGTTCGGTCCGCGCCCGGCGACGGACGTGCTCACGCTGGACGTGTCGCTCGGTGACGCCGGGCAGATCGACCTCGTTCGCAACGACCTGACCCTGCGTGTAACGGACGACGATGAGATCTTCGCGGTCACGATCCCTGGCGATGCACGCGGCCCGCGAAAGCGGCGCCTCCATCTGCCCGGCCTCGCACACGCCGCGGTGCTCGCGCGGGGCGACGGCACGCTGCGCCTCACGCTCAAGACGGCCCGACGCGACCTGGCGGCCGCGGACCGGGCCGACCACATGGTGACGGTGGCGCTCGCGGCCGGGACATACCGCGCGTCACACACGCGGCTCTGGCTCGCGCGCGGCGATACGCTCGGCACCACGCCGCGACGAGGGACGCCGTGAGTCGCGCCCTGGGCGCCCCGGCGCTGCACTTCCTGGTCGCCGGCGGCCTGCTGTTCGCGATCCGGAGCTGGTGGCAGCCGACGGTGCACGACGCGGCACGTCCGCGCATCGCGGTGACGGCCGCCGACGTCGATCGTCTGCGGTCCGAGTGGACGGCGCAGCACGGCGCACCCCCGGGGTCCGAGACCGAGCGCGCGTTGGTCGATGATGCGCTCGACGAGGAGATCCTCCATCGTGAGGCGCTCGCCGCCGGCCTCGACCGGCAGGATCCCCTGGTCCGCTCGCGTCTCGAGAAGCTGGGCCGGTTCCTGGGCGAGGCGTCCGAGGGTGACCGCGACACCGTCGAACGCGAAGCTCGCCGGCTCGGCCTCGCGGAGCATGACGTCGTGATCCGGCGGCATCTGACGCAGCTGATGCGCCTGGCGCTGTCGCGCGTGGACGCTCCGAGCGAGTCCGACCTCCGCGCCTACCTCGAGGAGCACGCCGACGTCTTCCGGTCCCCGCCGCTGGTGCGGCTGACCCACGTCTACCTCGGCCGCGACGCCCACGGCGCGGCACTCGAGCACGACGCGGTGCAGCTGCTCGACGACCTGCGCCGCAGTGACGCGACGCCCGAGACGGCGCCCCGCCGCGGCGACGTCTTCCTACGCGGCGCGCATCCGCCCGCTGCCACCGCCGCCGAGCTGGGCCGCCTCTTCGGGCCCGGCTTCGCCGACGCGATCCGCGACGCCCCGCTCGCGGAGTGGGTCGGTCCGGTAGCCTCGATCTACGGGCTTCACCTCGTCTGGATCCACGAGCGCACGGCGGCGCGCGACGCGCCGCTGGAGGAGGTGCGCGCGCAGGTGACGCAGCGGCTTCTCGAGATCCGCGGGCGCGAGCGCCTGCGCAGTCGGCTCGCGGGGTTACGGGCACGCTACGAGATCACCGTCGAGCGGTGACGCGGAGCCATCCGCAGCGCGAGCCAGCCCGGGGCTTGTCTTCACCGCGGGCCGTGCGCAGGGTGGGGACCATGAGTCAGAGCCAGTGGGTCGTCGACGTCGGCGACCACGACTTCGAGGCGGCGGTGCTCGAGCGCTCCAAGACCACCCCCGTGGTGGTCGATTTCTGGGCGCCGTGGTGCGGGCCGTGCCGGGCCATCGGGCCCCTGCTCGAACGGCTCGCCGACGAGCACCGGGGCGCGTTCATCCTCGCCAAGGTGAACGTGGACGAGGCACCCGCCGTGGCGCAGGCGTTCGGCATCCAGAGCATTCCCGCCGTCAAGGCCTTTCGCGACGGCACGCTGGTCGGGGAGTTCATCGGCGCCCAGCCAGAGAGCGCGGTGCGCAAGCTCCTCGAGCTGGCGCTGCCGACCGTCGCCGACCGGCTCGTCGTCGAGGCCACCGCGCTCCCGGCCGCGGCCGCCGAGGCGAAGCTGCGCGAAGCCCTCGAGCTGGAGCCGCGCCATGCGGGGTCGCTGGTCGCCCTCGCCCGCGTGCTCGCCGGACGTGGCGACACGGCCGAGGCGCTGCAGCTGCTGGAGCTCGTATCGCCGCCGTCGCCGTTGCTCGCCGAGGCGGAGCGTCTGGCGGCCGAGCTGCGCACCCGTGGCGACGGCGCGGGTGACGAGGCGGCGCTGCGCGCGCGCGTCGCCGCCGATCCGGACGATCTCGAGGCCCGCCTCGACCTCGGCCGCACGCTGGCCGCGCTCGGTCGCCACGAGGACGCCCTGGCGGAGCTGCTCGCCGTGGTCCAGCGCGACCGGCAGTTCGCCGACGACGCCGCGCGCAAGGCGATGGTCGACCTCTTCGCCGTGCTCGGCTCCGATCACCCGCTGACCGATCGCTTCCGCGGCGAGCTGGCGAAGGCGCTGTTCCGGTAGGAGACCACTCGAGAAGCCGCAGCCGCGGGAGCTTGGCGCCGTCCATCCCGAGTCGTTCTCCTAGCCGGCGGGGGTGGCATCGGCTACCCTGCCGCGCCATGCGAGCCGCGGTCCTCGAGCAGGCGGGGACGCCACTGGTCCTGCGCGACGACGTCACCATCGCCGATCCGCGACCTGGCCAGGTGCGCGTGCGCGTGCGGCACTGCGGCGTCTGCCATTCCGATCTGAGCATCGCCGATGGCGTGTTCCCCGCGCCCACTCCCGTCGTCCTCGGCCATGAGGCGGCGGGGGTCGTGGACTCCGTGGGCGCCGACGTCGCGGGGCTCGCGCCGGGTGATCCCGTCGTCCTGACGCCCGTCCCGCCGTGCGGCACGTGCTACTGGTGCGTGCGCGGCGAGCCCGGCGTGTGCGTGAACGCGAGCATGATCGCGACCAACACGTTCCGCGACGGTGGCACCGGGCTCGCGCGTGGCGGCGACGTCGTCTACCGCGGCGTCGGGCTCGGGGCGTTCGCCGAGTACGTGCTCGTCCCGGCAGCCGGCGCGATCAAGATCGCGCCCGACGTCCCGCTCGACGTCGCCTGCGTGATCGGCTGCGCGGTGCAGACAGGCGTGGGGGCGGTGCTGAACACCACGCGCGTCGAGCCGGGCGCGTCGGTGCTGGTGATGGGCCTCGGCGGCATCGGGCTCTCGATCGTGCAGGGCGCGCGCGTCGCCGGGGCGGCGTGCATCATCGCTGCCGACCCCGTCGCGGAGCGGCGCGCGGCAGCGCGCCGCTTCGGCGCCACCGACGTGCTCGACCCGGGCGAGCGTGACGTCGTGCAGGAGGCCTTCGCGCGAACCGGCGTCGGGGTGGACTACGCCTTCGACGCCGTCGGGCGCGCGAGCCTCGTGCAGGCCGGTTTGGCCGCGACACGCAATGGCGGCACCACGGTGGCCGTGGGCGCCGCGCCGATGGACGACGTCATCACCATCGCGCCGGCGGCGCTCTTCACGATCAGCGAGAAGAAGCTGATGGGCTGCACGCTCGGGAGCTGCCACGCGGTGCGCGACATCCCGCGCCTGATCGCACTCTGGCAGGCCGGCCGCCTCGACCTGGAAGCCCTCGTCACCGCGCGCCGGCCGCTCGCGGAGATCAATCGGGCGCTGGACGACCTGCGCGCCAGCCGCGGCATCCGGACCACGCTGACGATTGGCTGACGGTACGCGTCCGATGAAGCTGCGCACCGCCATCCGCGTCGCCCGCTCGGGTGACCTCGGTGCGCTCCTTTCCTTGCCGAGGGTGCTGCCACCCTACTACCGGGTCTGCTTCCTTGCCGCCGCCGCCCAGAGCGGACTCCTGCGCCGGCTCGCTGGTGGCCCGGTCGCGCTCGAGCGGCTCGCGGACGAGCGGGTGGGCGACCCGGCGCTGCGCGATGGACTCGAGGCATGGCTCGACCTCGGGGCGGCGCTGGGCGCGCTGCGACGCGGGCCAGGCGGGTACGGGCTGCGCGGCCGATTGGCGCGTGCGCTCGGCGACCTGGACCGGGACGCCGTCGCGGCGCTCATCGAGGAGGCCGGCGCGCTCCACCACCGCTGGATCACCGAGGCACCCGCTCGCATGCGTGATGGCCGCCCGTTCGAGCTGAACGACGTCCCGGGTGAGCTCATCGCGCGGTCGTCGCGCACGGTCGAGCCCTTCGTGCGCGAGGCGGTGGAGGACGCGGTACCGGCGCGGGGTGCAGTCCGTCTCCTCGAGATCGGGTGCGGCAGCGGCGTCCACATCCGCCACGCCGCGGAGCGGAACTCAGCGCTCACTGCGGTCGGACTGGACCTCGAGCCGGCCGTGGTTGCGATGGCGCGCGAGAACGTCCGAGCCTGGGGGCTCGCGGCACGCGTCCGGATCGACGAGGGCGACGTCCGCCGGCAGACACCCACCGGTGACTTCGACATCGCCACGCTGCACAACAACATCTACTACTTCCCCGTCGCGGAGCGGGTGGCACTGCTGTCGCACGTGCGTGGCTTCCTGCGTCCTGGGGGGCGACTCGTCGTCACCACCGCGTGCCGCGGTGGCAGCCCAGCGACCGAGATTCTCAACGTGTGGGGCGCGCTGACCGCCGGCTGCGGGCGGCTCCCGGGACGCGACGAGCTGGCAGAGCAGCTGCGGGCCGCGGGATGCTCCGCGGTCCGATCCCGGCGCCTGATCCCAGGCGAGCGGTTCTACGCCTTCGTCGCGGTCGCCTGATGTGTCGGGCGTCTACCCGCACTACGGGGAGCTGGCACTGGACCCGGCCGC
>JBKPDC010000288.1:0-11609 GCA_046727715.1 Thermodesulfobacteriota bacterium | reverse complement strand
ACCGCCTCGTCCATGATGCGGAGCCGCGCCGACACGTCGGGGAACGGCAGCCCCATCATGGTGAACTCGGCGCGCGTCCATCCTGCGCCCACGCCGGCGATCACGCGGCCGCCGCTCGCCTCGTCGAGCTGCGCGAACAGGCGCGCGTGCATCGCGGGGTGGCGGAAGAGCAGGCAGGCGACGTGGCTACCGATCCGGATGCGCGTCGTGCGCTGCGCCAGCGTGGCCATGACGAAGAACAGCTCGTACGCTGGCGTCCGCGCCTGCAGGTTCCCCAGTGACTCGAAGACGTAATGGTCGGGTACGAAGACGACGTCGAAGCCGAGCGACTCCGCGAGCTGGGTCTCCTCGACGATCGCCTCGATGCCGGTCTTGTCGTGGCGGATCTGCCCGCCGCCCACCTGGATGGCGAACTGCATCAGTGCTCCGCGGAAAAGATCTCCGCGCGTGTCTTGCCGGCGAGGGTGCCCTGGAGCTGCGCCAGTGCCTCGTCGGGCGTCGCGGCGAGCGCGATCAGGCCATGCGGCGCGCGCTGGAGCGTCACCTCGCACGGCACGGCTGTGTAGAAGCCGTTCGGCAGGCTCGCGACCATGACGAAGAAGGCGTCGCCGTCGGGGGCGCGGAACTGGTACCAATCGACCTTCTGCACGACATAGGGTGTGTCGCTCATGCCAGGGTCGCTAGCCGGGCAGGAGCGTGGATGCAAGGCTGGCGGGTACTTCGAGCGGATGACTGACAGGTGTCGCGGGGGTAGAGCGGCGATACCCCGGGGGCTTGCACTGCCGCGACCAGCTGCAATGAGGGAATAAACCGAACGTCTCGGGCGTTCCATGACTGAAAGGAGGACGCTCCTCGTACTGGGCGCGACGCGCAGGAAGCGGCGGCAGCTGGAGGCGGAGCTGCGACCACATCTCGGACCGCTGTGGGACTTCGCATGCGCCCTCGCCTCTCGCGCGGAGGCGGCCGATCTGGTGCAGACGGCGTGTCTGCGCGCCGTCGAGCGCGCAGGCGAGCTGCGGCCCGGCACCGAGCTGCGCGCCTGGCTGTTCACCGTCCTGCGCAACGAGTTCGTCTCCCGATGGCGTCGTGAACGCCGGCGGGCGGCGGTCGAGCGGGTGGAGCCCGCGGTGCTTGTTACCTTGGGCGATCCGTGTCCCAACCTCGAGGCGGTGCTGATCGAGCGCGGCTGGTGCGAGGAGATCCGGGCCGCCGTGCTGGCGCTTCCCGAGACGTACCGCATGCCCGTCTACTTGAAGGACGTCGCCGGCCTGGCGTACCGCGAGATCGCCGAGGTGGTCGACTGTCCCATCGGGACCGTGATGTCGCGCCTGGCGCGGGGACGAGCGCTGCTGCGCGCGGCCCTGGCACGACAGGCGCAGGAGCGCGGGATCGCGGGCGCGGGGCGTCGGGAGCGAGCCGTCCGATGAGCTGCCGGGCGATGCGCGACCGGGTGCAGGCGTATGCCGACGACGAGCTCGGCCTCGAAGGCGTGCTCGAGGTGGAGGCCCACCTCGAGCGGTGTCAGTCGTGTCGCGAGGCCTTCCAGCAGCAGCGATCCTTCCGCCGCACCGTCGCGACGCTCTACCCGCGTCGGGAGCTACCGCTGGAGGTCGAGCGGGGGGTTCGCGCGACGCTGCGCGGCCGGCGATGGGCCGCACTGGCCAGGGTGTCGGCCGTCGCGGTCGCCGTCGTCGCGCTCGGCCTGGCGGCGATGCGCTCCGGGCGCGGCGAGGAGGACATGCCGCCCGAGGTGCGTGCCGCCCTCAGCTTGCACCGCGCCGCCGAGAACGGCGCCCTCTCCCTGGGGCTGACTTCGCGCAACGTCGACGACGTGAACCGCTGGCTGCGACGCGAGGTGCCATTCGTCACGGACGTCCCCGCGGCGGAGACCCGCGGATTCGCGCTCCGCGGCGCCGCGGCCGTGGAGCTGTCCGGCACGCGCGCCGGGTACGTCCTCTACCAGGCCGACAAGCGACCGATCTCGCTGTTCGTGCTGCCGCGGCGCGACTGGCCGCCGCTGGGTCGCGCCGTCCATTCCGGGAACGTCGAGTTCCGCTGGATCGCAGCCGGCGCGGAACGCGTGGTGGCGTGGAGCCACGATCCCGTCTCGTATCTGCTGATCTCGGACGCCGCGCGCGATCCGTCCGAGGCCTGCGGCGTCTGCCACACGACTGCGGGCGTAGGTGGCGCCCGTGACCTGCCGGCGGGCGCGCCGCACGGGGGGAGGCAATCATGATGAGACGTTCGAGAAGCCGTCGAGTGTTCGCCACCGTCGCTCTCCTCGGCGTGATCGCCCCGGGCCGGGTGTTGGCCCAGCTGCACGGCGCGATGCCCACCGCCGAGCAGCTCGCGTTGCTGGAGAAGCTCGGGACGATCCCAGACGTCACCAAGCCGCCGCCCGCGATCGACTACGTCCTGTGGAAGGAGCTGGTGCCGGCCGACAACGAGATGACGCCCGACCGCGTCGCGCTGGGCCGGAAGCTCTACTTCGACACGCGGCTCTCGAAGGACGGCACCGTGGCGTGCGCCACTTGCCACGACGTGAGTCGTGGCTTCACGGACCAACGCAACGTCTCTGAAGGCATCGGCGACCAGCTCGGCCATCGCAACGCGCCCACGACGCTCAACGCGCTCTTCTTCCAGACCCTGTTCCTCGACGGCCGCGCACCCAGCCTGGAGGAGCAGGCCAAGCTGCCCATCCTGAATCCCATCGAGATGGGACAACCATCGCCTGACGCCGCGATGCAGGCGATCTCCGGCGACGCCGAGTACCAGCAGCTGTTCGAGACGGCGTACGGCCGCAAGCCGAACTACGACGACGTCGGGCGCGGCATCGCGGCCTTCGAGCGCACCCTCGTGTTCCTGAACTCGCCGTTCGACCGCTTTCTCGCCGGCGACACCGAAGCCATCTCGGAGCAGGCGCGCCAGGGCTGGGTGCTCTACAACGGGAAGGCGCGGTGCGTGAGCTGCCATATGATCAACCCGTCCAACCCCATCGGCACCGACAACCGCTTCCACAACGTCGGCGTGTCGGCACGCCACCAGGACTTCGAGGCACTCGCCACGCGGGCGCTGAAGGAGCTGCAGGGCAAGCAAGGCAAAGCGGGGACCGAGGCCATCGACCGCCTGGCCCTGCAGACAGATCTCTCGGAGCTCGGCCGATTCATGGTCACGAAGGACCGTGCCGACGTCGGGGCGTTCAAGACCCTTCAGGTCCGCAACTCCGGCGTGACACCACCGTACATGCACGACGGGTCGATGCAGACGCTGTGGGACGTCATGGACCACTACAACAAGGGCGGCGAAGCGAACCCCTTCCTCGACGGCGGCATCGAGCCGCTGGCCCTCACGGAGCAGGAGATCGACGCCGTCGTCGCGCTGATGTTCAGCATGACCGACGACCGGCTGAAGGCCGACAACGAGAAGCAGCTGGTGGCGCAGCGCGAGCGGGCGAACACGCAGCGTCCGTTCCGGGACGAGGCGCTCGCCATGCGGCGCGTCCTGCCCTTCGAGGCGCGCGCGAGCGGGGCCGCTCCAACCCCGGGCGCCGCTCCGACCGGCCCGACGGCCCCCAAGGTCGGCAAGGAGAGCTAGCCATGGCACGTCATACGAGTGTCGAGACCCGCTACTACGCTGAGCGCGACGCGCTGTTCCACGAGCTGCAGCGGCTCGATCGCCGGAGCTTTCTCAAGGTGTCGATGGCCGCCGCGGCCGCCGCCCTCACGAGCGGGGTGCGCTTCCATCCGCACTCGTTCCAGCCCGTCTCGGTGGCGGACGCCGCGACGATCGAGCCGTTCACCTTCGCCTACATCTCGGATTCGCACCTCTACAGACGCGAGCTGAACGACCGCTTCGTGCGCCAGCTGCTGCGCGCGGTGGACGACGTCAACGCGCTCGACCCCCAGCCCGACTTCGTCCTCTACGGCGGCGACCTGGCCCAGCTCGGTGCCCACGAGGAGCTGGATCTCGGCGCGCAGATCCTGAAGAACGTGAAGGCGCCCGTCCGCATGATGGTGGGCGAGCACGACTGGTTCCTCGATCTGGGCGACAAGTGGCGCGCGCTGTTCGGGCAGGAGACCTACTCCTTCGATCACAAGGGTGTCCACTTCGTCGTGCTCATGAGCGTCAACGAGGAGGACTTCTGGACCAAGCGCGGCATGACGCCGGAGGAGCGCATGCATACCGTCGCCGGGCTCGACAACGGCATCCAGAGCCGCTTCGAGGTGGGGGCACCGCAGCGCGAGTGGCTGAAGCAGGATCTGGCGAAGGTCGCCGCCGGCACGCCGGTCGTCGTCTTCTCGCATTCGCCGCTCTACAAGTACTACCGGCCCTGGAATTTCTGGACCGAGGACGCCGACGAGGTGCAGGCAATCCTGAAGCGCTTCCCGAACGTCACGGTGATCCACGGGCACACCCATCAGTTGGTGACCAACCGCATCGGCAACATCCGCTTCCACGGCATGCTCTCGACCGCGTGGCCGTGGCCGTACGCGCCCGAAGGGCTGCCGAAGCTCACCCTTCAGATGAACCGTCCCGATCCCTTCGATCCGAACGACGGACTCGGGACCGGAACGGCGTCGGTCCAGGCGGACGGGTTGGTGGACAAGCTCTACAACCTCTGGAACCGGAACCCGATCCAGGTGACCGCGGCCTACGTCGATTCGGGGGGTAAGCGCACGCCGCCGCCGGTGCCGAACCTGACGAGCTTCTGAAGGGGGGGCGACGATGACGACGAGGCGAACGACGCTGATCTTCGGTGCCGCCCTAGCGGTCGGTGGAGGCCTCCTCGGTGCGCGATGGCTCGGGAGCGGCCATGCGGCCGCGGAGCAGGAGACCATCCAGGTCACGCTCTGCGACAACGAGACCAAGACCACGGTGCCCGCCACGGCGGGGAAGACCCGCGCCGAGGGCCAGCAGATCGCGGACGCGCTCATGTCGCAGTGGCAGCAGCAGAACCCGGACCGCGACTGGGTGGCCGAGGAACGCGAGAAGCACGAGCTCAAGGACCCCGCCGACAACTCCAAGCTGGTGGGCCGCGCTCAGGGACAGACCTACGGGCAGATCACCAAGCGCGACGTGGAGGGCTGGGCGCGCGAGTCGGTGGCGATGGCCGCGCGCGGTTCGCAGGTGTTCCACAGCGGCGACGAGCTCGGCAGCACGATCGCCGTGTCGTGCGACATGTGCCACCCCCACGCCGCCAACACCCACCCCGAGACGTATCCCAAATTCCAGGTGCAGCTCGGGCGCGTGGCGTTGCTGCGCGACATGATCAACTGGTGCATCGAGCATCCCGTCCGCGGCACGCCACTGGCCCCCGACGACCCGAAGATGCGCGCGATGGAAGCGTACATCTACGCGCAGCGAAAGGGGACGCCGCTGGACTACGGGCGGCGGTGACGCCGCGGCTCACTCCGGGAGCGGCACGCTGGGAGCTGGCGCTGGGCGAGTTCCGTCGCGTGCTCGGCCCCGGCGGCCGCCTGTCGATCAGCGGGCGTGACGCCACGAGGGCGACCGTCTCGAGCTCGTAGGGTACGCCGGACCTTCTCGAGAAGCCAAGAGATCCGAGCGGGTACGGGCTTCGCGCGGCTGGATGGGGAAGAGCAACCGACCCTAGCCTGGCGGCGCAGTCGCCCCGGGGCCTGCGCCGGCAGAGTGCCGAACTCGTCTGACATCTGCTATTCGCGCCACCCATGGACGAGACCCGATGAAGATCGCAGTTCCCAGGGAGATCACGCCGGGCGAGCGCCGCGTCGCGCTGACGCCAGATGCGGCCGCAGCGCTCATCAAGGGCGGGCTGGAGGTCGTCATCGAGACCGGGGCCGGGGACGGCGCGTTCCATCCCGACCTTGTCTTCGAGCAGGCCGGCGCTCGCATCGCACCCGATGCAGACACGCTCTACGCACAGGCGGACGTCCTCCTCAAGGTGCAGAAGCCCGCCCTCGCGGAGGTGGACCGGCTCCGCGAGGGCGCCGTGCTGGTGTCGTTCCTGCAAGCGCTCACGAGCCCCGATCTCGTGCAGCGGCTGGCCGCGCGCCGGATCACCAGCTTCGGCATGGAAGGGATCCCGCGCATCAGCCGCGCGCAGAAGATGGACGCGCTGTCGTCGCAGGCCAACATCGCGGGCTACAAGGCCGTCCTCATCGCGGGCGAGTCGCTGGCGAAGTTCTTCCCGATGCTGATGACGGCGGCCGGTACCGTCTTTGCCGCCCGTGTGCTGGTGATCGGCGCCGGGGTGGCCGGGCTGCAAGCCGTCGCCACCGCGCGCCGGCTCGGGGCGCAGGTCTGGGGCTACGACGTGCGCTCCGCGGTGAAGGAGCAGGTCGAGAGCCTGGGCGCGAAGTTCCTCGAGTTCGACCTGGGCGTCGCCGACGCCGAGGACACGGGCGGCTACGCAAAGGCGCTGTCCGCCGAGGCGAGCCGCCGCCAGCAGGAGCTGCTCGCCGAGGGGATGAAGGACTTCGACGTCGTCATCACCACGGCACTGGTGCCCGGTAGGCCCGCGCCGCGCCTCGTCCCGAAGGAGACGGTCGCGGGCATGCGGCCGGGCTCGGTGATCGTCGACCTCGCGGCCGAGGCGGGTGGCAACTGCGAGCTGACCGAGCCCGACACCGTGGTCGTGAAGCACGGCATCACCATCCACGGTCCGACCAACCTCCCCGCCACGATGCCGGTGCATGCGAGCCAGCTCTACGCGCGCAACGTCACCGAGCTGCTGCGTGAGTTCGTTCGGGACGGCGCCCTCGCGCTCGACTTTGACGACGAGGTCATCCGCGGCGCCTGCGTCACGCACGGCGGCGAGGTGATCAACGGCGCCGTCAAGGCGGTCCTAGCGGCGCGGAAGACGGCATGACGACCGACCTCGAAGTCGGCCTTTACATCTTCATGCTGGCCGGGTTCCTCGGCTACCACATCATCACCCGCGTCCCGCCGCTGCTGCATACGCCGCTCATGTCGGCCACCAACGCCATCGCGGCGATCTCGCTGGTCGGATCGCTGGTAGTCGCGGGTGGCGACTACAGTAACGTCCCCAACGGCTGGGTGTGCACCCTTCTCGGCTTCATCGCGGTGACCTGCTCGGCGACGAACGCGTTCGGCGGCTTCCTGATCACGGATCGCATGCTGCGCATGTTCAAGACGGCGGAGGAACGCGCGCTGGGGACGCGGCGGCCCGTTGAGCTCCAGGCGTTCGGATTCGTGCTCGCGTTCGTCGCCGCCGTTGCGGGCCTGCTCTACGCGACGAAGCCCGCGGGAATGGCGATGGAGGAATACCTCCGCGCGCACGTGGCACCGGAGGTCCTGCGCTTCTGCTACATCGTGTCGGCGTCGCTGTTCGTGCTGGGGTTGAAAGGCTTGAGCTCCCCCAAGTGGGCGCGCTCCGGAATGGCCCTGGCGGCCCTCGGGATGTTCCTCGCCGTCGTCGGTACGCTCTTCGATCCGCACATCGTGACGTATCGCTGGATCGCACTCGGCCTCGCGATCGGCGCCGTGGTCGGCGGCACCATGGGGCTGCGCATCCCGATGACCGCCGTGCCCCAGCGCACGGCGCTGTCGCATTCGCTGGGCGCGCTGGCGGCGTGCCTGGTGGGCGTGTCGGAATACTTCCGCTTTCAGGGCGAACTCGCGCGCGTCACGCTGACGGCCCTCAACTTCCAGGTGGTGGTCGGTGGGCTCACGTTCACGGGCAGCCTGGTCGCGGCGGCCAAGCTCCAGGAGCTGCTGCGCGGGCGGCCGATCACGTACCGGGGCCAGAACGTCCTCAGCTTCTCCTTGCTCTTCATCATCGTGGCGTCGGGGGCCTACCTGGTCGTCACGCAGGCGGCGACGCCGTTCTTCTACGTGATGGTGGGGCTGGCGTTCGTCTTCGGCCTCCTCCTCGTCATCCCGATCGGCGCGGCCGACATGCCCGTGGTGATCGCCCTCCTCAACTCCTACGGCGGGCTCGCCGACGCCGCCATGGGCTTCATGCTGATGAACAAGATCCAGATCATCACCGGATCGCTCGACGGCACCTCGGGCTTCCTGCTCGCGCTCCTCATGTGCCGCGCCATGAATCGCTCGGCGATGAACGTGCTCTTCGGCGCCTTCGGCAAGGTCTCGGAGGAGGAGGCCGCGGCCGCCGCCGAGGCGAAGGGGACCGTGCGCAGCATCACGCCCGAGGAGACGGCCGTGCTCTTCGAGACCGCGCACAACGTCGTCGTCGTGCCGGGCTACGGCATGGCCGTCGCGCAGGCGCAGCACGCCGTGGCCGAGCTCGGCAACATCCTCAAGCGGCGGGGCGTGGACGTGAACTACGCCATCCATCCCGTCGCCGGCCGCATGCCGGGCCACATGAACGTGCTCCTCGCGGAGGCCAACGTTCCCTACGAGCAGCTCCGGGAGATGGAGGCGATCAACCCGTCCTTCCCGCAGGCCGACATCGCGCTCGTGGTCGGGGCCAACGACGTGACAAACCCCGCGGCCAAGAGCAACAAGTCGAGCCCCCTCTTTGGCATGCCGATCCTGGAGGTCGAGCGCGCCAAGTCGATCATCGTGCTCAAGCGCAGCATGCGCCCGGGCTTCGCGGGGGTCGACAACGACCTGTACTACGACGAGAAGTGCATGATGCTCTTCGGCGACGCCAAGGAGAGCCTCACGAAGCTCATCACCGAGATGAAGTCGCTGCTGTGAGGGTACAGGTGGGCTGCATCTCCCACTCAGCGATCGCGGATGAGGTCGCGGCAAAACCACGCGTGTGGTTCAGCAGCTCGGCGACCTCGGCCTTCGCGAGGGACCGGCATGGGCTCGTCAGCCGAGCGTGGCGCCCTTGGGAATGACGACGATGCCGCGCTCGCTCACCGTGAAGCGCCGGCAGTCCTCGTCGGGGTCGTAGCCGATCGTCACGCCGGGCGGGATGACGACGCCCTTGTCCACGATGGCACGGCGCACGCGCGCGTAGCGGCCGACCTCGACGTCGTCGAAAAGGACGGACTCGCCCACCGAGGAGAAGCTGTTCACGCGCACCCGCGGTCCCAGGATGGAACGGTCGACGTGTCCGCCGCTGATGATGCAGCCCTCGGACACCAGCGAGTCGGTTGCGATGCCGACGCGGTTCTGCTCTCGGTCGGAGAACACGAACTTCGCCGGCGGTGAGGGGTAGTACGCCGAGTAGATCGGCCACGCGGGATTGTAGAGGCTGAAGTGCGGGGACACCGAGACGAGGTCCTCGGACGCGTCCCAGTAGGCGTCGATGGTGCCGATGTCGCGCCAGTAGCCGCGCTCCTGCTCGCGCATGCCGGGCACCTCGTTGGTGCTGAAGTCATATGCGAACAGGCGCCGCGTGCCGACCAGGGCGGGCAGGATGTCGCGGCCGAAGTCGTGCGTCGAGTCGCGCCGGTCGGCGTCGCCGGTGATGGCGCGCGTCAGCACGTCGGCGCGGAAGATGTAGAGACCCATGGACGCCAGCCGCGTGCCCGCAGCGTCGGCCGCGACGGTCGGCTTCTCCCGAAAACCGGTCACGCGCTGCACGCCATCGCACTCGACGATGCCGAAGCCACCCGCGTCCCGCGCCGGCACCCGGATGCACGCCACGGTAGCGTCAGCGTCGCGCTCGATGTGAAACTCGAGCATCTGCCGCACGTCCATCTTGTAGATGTGGTCGGCGCCGAAGACGCAGACATGCGTCGGACGCTCGTTCTCGATGACGTCGAGGTTCTGCAGCACGGCGTCGGCGCTGCCCTCGAAGAAGCGCGGGCCGAGCTTCATGGCCGGGGGCACCGGCGCCACGTAGTGCCCCATCTGCGGCGCCAGCTGCCACCCGCGCGCCAGATGCTGCATGAGCGAGCCGGCCTTGTACTGCGTGATGACGCTCAGCTTGTAGATGCCCGAGTTGACGAAGTTCGACAGCACGATGTCGATGATGCGGTAGCGGCCCCCGAAGGGCACCGCCGGCTTCGCCCGGTCGCGGGTGAGCGGATACAGGCGCTTGCCCTCGCCGCCGGCGAGGATGATCCCGACGACGGTCGTGCCGCGCGCGGAGGTCATCGGACGGACCCGTCCTATAACGCGACCACCATGCCGCGTGAAGTGGCGAGGGGTGGATTGACGCTGGCCCGCCGGGTCGGCTACCGGTCCGCTCCATGGGACTCTCCTCGCGCGGGGCCGCGACGCCGTCCCGCACGCTCGACATCCTCGGTCTCGTCGCGATGGCGCTCTTCGTCCTCGGGCCCCTGCTGGCCTGGCTGCGTTGGGTGCCGGCGATGGGCGGCTTCGTGCCCTTCGCGCTCGGCGGGCTGCTCGCGCTGGTGGTCACGATCATCGCCGCGATCCGCGCGCTCCGCGGCCGGGGCTTCGGGCGCGGCGGCGTGCTGGCCGCTGCGGTGGCGGCGCTGGTGTTCGTGTGGAGCGCGGTCCGCGGCGGCGGGACGCCCATGATGAACGACTTCACCACCGACCTCGCCGACCCGCCCACCTTCAAGCAGGCGGCCACCGAGCCCGCGAACGCGGGACGCGACATGTCATATCCCGCCGGCTTTGCCGCCGTGCAGCGCGAGTGCTGCGCGGATCTCGCCCC
This sequence comes from Thermodesulfobacteriota bacterium, assembly GCA_046727715.1. Lineage (GTDB taxonomy): Bacteria > Desulfobacterota > Binatia > DP-6 > DP-6 > CAVQLX01. The sequence continues at coordinate 1,060 of JBKPDC010000288.1, read as the reverse complement.
GATACCGCTGGCGGCGGCGCCCCAAGCGGCCTTCCTGCAGGTGGCGGTGGCGGCGCTGCGCATGCCTGGCTGGCGGATCACCCGCGCGGATGTGCCAGCGGGAGAGATGGAAGCCGTGGCCACGAGCGCGCTCTTCGGCTTCCAGGACGACGTGGTGATCCGCGTGCGTCCGGATTCCGCCTCTGGCGGAAGCCGCGTGGACATACGGTCGAAGTCGCGTAACGGGAAGGGCGATCGGGGCGTGAACGCCGCGCGCATCCGTGCGTTCCGCGACGCGCTGGCGGCTGGCGCCGGCGCCGGCTCCCGGTGAAACGCGCGCTCCTCGGGCTCGTCGTCGTCCTCGGTCTCCTCGCGCTCGGGGTGCGGCTGCGCTTCGGCGGCGGCGCGCGCCTCGAGGACCGCACGACGGCGCCGGAGCTGCCGCCCTCCGCCGTCGAGCTGGTCGCCGACCTCGACTACCCGCCCGGGAACATCGCGGTCGCGCCCGACGGCCGTGTCTTCTTCACCTACCATCCCGACGGCCGGCCGCCGGAGGCGGTGATGACGCTGCGTGACGGGACGCCGGTGCCGTTCCCGTCGGCGGGATACAAGGACTTCGACACCGTACTGTCGCTTCGGATCGACCGCCAGGGCCGTCTCTGGACGCTCGACCATGCCCGCTACGCGCGCGGCCAGCCGCGGCTGATCGCCTTCGACCCCACCACGGGCCGCGAGCTGCAGCGCTACGACTTCCCGTCCGACGTGGCGGGACTGCTCTCGATGCTGAACGACTTCCAGGTGGACCCGGCCGGCGAGCGCATCTACATCGCCGAGGCCAGCCCCATCGTCGGCACCCCTGCCGTGATCGTGTACGACGTCGGGACGCGCACCAGTCGCCGCCTGCTCGACGGTCACCCGTCGGTGCGCACCGAGGACTACCGCATTCAGGCGCCCGGCCGCGACATGACGCTGTTGGGACTCTACACGCTGCGCATCGGCATCGACACGATCGCGCTCGACCGCCGTGGCGAGTGGCTCTACTACGGTCCGGTCACCGGCGGGACGCTCTGGCGCGTGCGGT
>JBKPDC010000287.1:0-4747 GCA_046727715.1 Thermodesulfobacteriota bacterium | reverse complement strand
GGATCGACGCCGGCATGAGCGACACGCCGAGACCGGCGGAGACGAGCCCGAGGTTCGTCTGCATGCTGCCCGGGTGCAGAAGCCGCGGCGTGAAGCCGGCGCGGCGACAGGCGCCGATGAAGACGTCATAGTATCCCGGCGCGGTGTGCCGCGGGAACAGGATCATCGTTTCGCTCGCGAGCTCGGCGAGGCGCACGCGCGCGCGTCGGGCCAGGCGGTGCCCGTCCGGCAGGGCCGCGACCAGCGGCTCGCGCTGGATCGATTCGACGACGAGGTTCGTCTCCTCCGTGGGGAGGCGAACGAAGCCGACCTGGATGCGCCCGCGGTGCAACGCGTCCACCTGCGCACCGGTGAGGAGCGCGTTGAGCTCGACCTCGACGTCGGGGAAGCGCTCGTGCCAGACGCGGAGGACGCGCGGGAGGACGTCGAGGTCGGCGGAGGAGGCGAAGCCGATCGCCAGGCGACCGACCTCGCCGCGGCCGGCGCGTTGCGCGACACGCTTCGCCCGCTCGGTCTCCGCGAGAATCTGTCGGGCGTGCTCGAGAAACGCTCGGCCGGCAGGCGTGAGCTCGACGCGGCGCTTCGTCCGGTTGAACAGGGCGACGCCGAGCTCCTGCTCGAGCTGGCGGACCTGCTGGCTGAGCGGCGGCTGCGCGATCCGCACCCGCGCGGCGGCACGACCGAAGTGCAACTCCTCCGCGACGGCGAGGAAGTAGCGGAGGTGCCGGAGCTCCATCCGGGACCTTGATACACGAAACGTCTCAGTGGCGCCACACAAATATATTTGACGACTGATGCCCCCCTCGGGGTAGTCTCCCGTCGCGCCGAGACGGTACACCCCTGGGCTACGAATGACGTCGGTGCCGAACAGACGCCCCACGCCTCAGGATCCCGGCGCTCGAGAAAGGGTAGAGCGATGCGTTCCAACAGCACACATTCTCATCGACTCGGGCTGGCGGCCGCGGCCGTCGGGTTCGTCTTCGCGACGTTCGCGCCCGCCGCGATGTCGCAGGTCGCAGTCCGGTTCGTCCGGATCGACGGCTTCGAGGCGCCGGGCACCCCGCCCGGACTGAACAAGGTGGGGATCCTCCAGATCGGCCCTGCGAAAGCGAAGAACGTCCTCGTGTTGAATCCCGGAACGTCCGCGAGCGCCTCCTACTTCGCGCCCCTCGGGAAGACGGTGGTCGAGAGGCTGCCGGGCTGGCAGGTCTGGGCCGTCGAACGCCGCGAGAATCTCCTCGAGGACCACTCGGTACTCGATCAGGCCAAAGACGGCCTGGTCACGGGGCAGCAGCTGTTCGACTACTACCTCGGCTGGCTCACCGACCCGAGCATCACGACCCACTTCCAATTCATCCCCGACGCCGACGTCGCCTTCGCGCGCGACTGGGGAATGCGTGTCGAGATCGAAGACCTGGCGCTCGTGGTGAAGGAGGCGGAGCAGCATGGCCGCCGGGTCGTCCTGGGCGGCCATTCGCTCGGCGGCTCGATCACCACCGCTTTTGCCACCTGGGACTTCGGGGGGAAGCCCGGCGCCAGGAAGCTTTACGGCCTCGTGTTCATCGACGGAGGCAGCAGCCCGACTCCCATCACCCCCGAGCAGGCGACGGCTTCGCTGCAGTCACTCCAGAGCCGTACGCCGTGGCTGACCTTCGGCGGCATCCCCGCTCCCTTCGCGGGCCTCTTCAACGCGACGGGCTCGATGGGGGTGTTCCTCGATCCGGACGCCCCTTCCATCGGACAGGCGTGGCCGCTCCTGCCGGCGAACCTGAAGCCATCGATCCGGGTCACGAACCTCGCACAGTACGGCTACGCCCTCGACACCGAGACCTCGCCGCCGGGCTTGATCGCGGCGCAGGCGCACCTCGGTCACCTCGCGGAGAGCGGCGATCCACGCGGCTGGGACCAGGCCGGCGAGATCACGCCGATCCTCCGCTATGCCGAGATGTTCTCCGGAAAGGGCTTGCAGGGCCTCGACGGCACGGCGTGGTACCATCCGCAGCGCCTGACGCTGGATTCCGGGGCCGTCGCCGCGGGGAACGCGAACCCGGCGCAGGCCATCCTCGACGTCCGCGCCATCCACGGCCACGACCTGCCACGGCGTCTCAAGATCTACGCCTTCGGCGCCGCGCTCGGAGGACAGCGCGTGCTCGACGCCGCGACCATCCTCGCGCAGCAGTCGAACATCCCGCAGGAAAACCTCACCCTGGTCGACCGGCACGAGACGTACGCGCACAACGACCCGAACTCCGCCTTCCCGAACAACGACTTCATCGACAACCTCGTGCCGTTCCTCCAGACGATCAGGCGTTAGGAGAACCGACCCCCCGAGACGGAGTCTCGGGGGGGTCTCCTACGCCGGCTCCACCTTGAGCGGCAGCGAGCGGACCCCGCGAAACACGATGCTCGGGTGCAGGGGCAACGGCGCGTCGTCGACGCGCCGGAAGCTCCGCGTTCGTTCGAGCAGCGTACCGATGGCCACCTGGGCTTCCAGGCTGGCCAGGCTGGCGCCCAGGCAGTAGTGCGGCCCGAAGCCGAACGCCAGGTGCCGGTTGGTCTTCCGCCCGATGTCGAACACGTCGGGACGCTCGAACACGGCCTCGTCGCGATTCGCCGACCCCAGCCAGGCGAGGACGAACTGGTTCTCCGCCACCGGGACGCCGTCGATCTCGGTCGCGCGCGTCGCCCGCCGCGGGTCCATCTGGACCGGCGACGAGAAGCGCAGTACCTCCTCGATGGCGTCGGGCAGGAGCGCGCGCTCGGCCCGCAGCGCCACCAGCGATTCCGGATGTGCCAGCAGCTCGAGCACGGCGTTGCCGATCAGGTTGGTCGTGGTCTCGTTGCCCGCGACGAGCAGCAGGATGAGCGTCTGGATCATCTCGTCGAACGTCAGCCGCGAACCCTCGCTCTCCGCAGCGACGAGCCCGCTCAGCAGGTCCTCGCGTGGCTCGCGGCGGCGCTCCTCGGCGAGGGGGAGGAAATAGGCACGCATCTCGCGGATGACGGCACGCTGCTCCTCGAGGCGGTCCAGCGTCGGCGGGATGAGCAGGCCGACGCCGAGGTTCTTGACGAGCGCGTCCGACCACGCCTTGAAGCGCCCGCGGTCCGCGGTCGGGATGCCGATCATCTCCGCGATGACGATCACCGGCAGCGGATACGTGAGCGCCGCGACGAGGTCGATCGCGCGCTCGCGCAGGGCCGCATCGAGCAGCTCGTGCGCGATCGCGTGCAGGCGCGGCTCGAGGCGCCGGATCATGCGCGGCGTGAACGCCTGGCTCACCAGTCCGCGGAGTCGCGTGTGCTCCGGCGGGTCCTGGCCGATCATGCTGGGCGGCATGTCGTCGGGGCGTTCCATGCCGGGCGGCAAGGCGAAGAAGCTCGACCACTGCGCGGGATCGCGCAGCAGGCTCTGCACGTCCTGGTAGCGGAAGAGCGAGACCACCGGGAACGCCGGATGCGCGAACACCGGCTGCTCGCGACGCCCGCGCGCGAAGAGCGCGTAGGGATCGCGGCGCACCGCCTCGTCGAACGGGTCGAAGTCGAATGGCGCCACGGACGTCACGCCTTGCCCGAGTAGACGTCCCAGATCATCCCGGCGTCGGTGTCCGTCTCGCCGAGGAGGAACTTCGGATCGCGCTTGTCGATGTGACCGACGAGCCCGTTGTAGATCCCGTAGCCCACCAGCTCGCGCAGCCGGGGCGAGAAGCCGCGCGCGATCTCGCGCGGGATGCCGAGCTGCTGGTTCTCCTGCTGGCGAATCCAGCCCGCGCAGTAGTTCATCGCGATGCCCACGCGGCGCTGTCCGCTGCGGTTGGCGCCGCCGCCGTGCCACAGGCTGCCGTGCCAGACGAGCACGCTACCTCGCGGCATCTCGGTGGCGATACTGTCGTAGTGCGTGCCGAACGTGGGCGAGTGGTCACGCAGGTGCGAGCCCGGGACGACCCGGGTCGCACCGTTGGCCTCGGTGAAATCGGTGAGCGCCCACATGGTGTTGCACACGGTCGCGACGTGCGGCTTCGGCAGCGGCAGGAGCTGGTCGTCGGCGTGGATCGGCTGCGCGCGCTCGCCGGGGTCGATGCTGATCGACGACAGCGACGAGATCAGGCAGCCCGGATCGAGCACGCCCTCGACCACGGGCAGCACCTCCGGGTGCACGGGAATCTGCTCGTAGAGCTTGCCGTGCACGAGGAGATTGTAGATGCGGACGGTGTGCGCACCCTCGAAGGGGTTCGCCGCCGGCTTGATGTCGTACTCCTCTTCGAGCCGCAGGAGGTCCTGGGCGAGGGCTGACACCAGCGCTGGCTCGATGACGCGCTCGAGGATCGTGTAGCCGTCGCGCGCGATGCGATCGCGGTGGGTCGCGAGGGAGTCCATGACTGCCTTCTACCCCACCCGACCTCCTGCGCGCGACCGATCTCAGGGTTCCAGGTAGATCGGGCTCGAGACCGCCTCGATCAGCGGCCCGCGCTCGAGCTGCAGGCGATAGCGGCCCGGGCCGTCCGCCGCAAAGGCGAAGGTCGCGGACTCGGCCGTGACGGCAAACTGGCGGAACGGCGCGCCGTCCTTGACGACGAAGAGCGTTCGCGGCTGGCTCGACGCCGACGCGTTCAGCACCTGCGCCGTGAAGTCGGCCGTGCCGCCGCGCAGCGTGTCGCCCATGATGGCGCGCGGCTTCCCCGCGCGCGCCTCGAGGCGCACGTCGGGGCCCCCAGTGCCGAGCAGCTTCACGTACGTGTGTCCCTCCTGC
>JBKPDC010000286.1:0-7465 GCA_046727715.1 Thermodesulfobacteriota bacterium | reverse complement strand
CGGGTTAATCGATGGAACCATCAACACGCCCGGCCCTGGCGCCGTAGCACTGCCCGGGACCTTCCTGGTGCACAACTAGGCGAGAGCCGCCCGATTCAGGCGCGTAGCAGAAGCCCCCGGGGTCCTGCGGGACCCGGGGGTGCCCATGCCCAGCGCGCCGGTCACGGTGGAGCGCCTGCCCTCGCCCTAATCAGGCACGGGCCGCCGAAAGGCGTAGGCGCACCAACGGGGGGCGGCTGAGGCTCGGCGGCGGGGACCTGCTAGGATGGTAGTTGCCAGCCTGTTGCCAACCAGACCGGTTCTCAGGGGGGTTCAGCGGTCGTCACCGGTCCTCAGTGGTCGGATGGCTATGCTGGCTAAGTAGCCGTCCCGTCAAGCAAAGGTGCGCCGGGGCGGGAGAATCTCGCCACCCCGGCGCGGGAGGGTATTATATCTTCCTCATCGTGGCGCGGGTCGAGCGTCTGCAGGTGAAGCTCGCCGGGCAGCTCTATGCTGCCGCCAACGCGTTCCGGCGCGACGGCGACGTCTGGACCGTGCGCTACGGCGGCCGGGCTCTCCGGCTGAAGGACGGCAAGGGCCCCCGCTACCTGGCCATCCTGCTCGCCGCCCCCGGGCGCGTGGTGCTTCGCACGCAGATCGGCAAGCTGCTCGACGTGCAGCCCGCCCTCGGCCGGCACCTCCGCGACGCGGTCCGGACCGGCACCGTCTGCATCTACACGCCGGGCACGCCGGTCGACTGGGAGGTCGGTTTCGGGTGAGCTGCGCCGTCATCGTGCTCACGGCCCTCCTCCTCGACCACGCGCTGCGAATCCTCTCGGGCGTGCTCAACCTGCGCGCGTTCGCCGCGACGCCACCGCCGGAGTTCCGCGGCCTCTTCGACGCCGACCGCTACCGGCGTTCGCACGCCTACACGCGTGCGCGCACCGGGTTCGGCATGGTCGCCTCGACCGTGCAGCTGCTCGCCGTCCTCGCCTTCTGGTTCGCGGGCGGATTCGGCTGGCTCGATCGGATCGTGCGCGGGCTCGGGCTCGGGCAGGTCGCCGCCGGGCTCCTGTTCGTCGGCGCGCTCCTGCTCGCGCGTGGGGTTGTCGGGCTGCCGTTCGCGCTATGGTCGACGTTCGTGATCGAGGGGCGCTTCGGCTTCAACCGCACCAGCGGAGCCACCTTCGCCGCCGACCGCGCAAAGGGGCTGCTGCTCGCGATCGTCCTGGGCGGGCCCGTCCTCGCAGCCGTCCTCTGGCTCTTCGAGACCGCCGGCGCATCCGCGTGGCTGTGGGCGTGGGGGGCCAGCACCGTCGCACTCGTCGCGATCCAGTTCGTGGTGCCGGGATGGATCATGCCGCTGTTCAGTCGCTTCACGCCGCTCGCACCGGGGCACTTGCGCGACGCGATCCTCGCGTACGGGCGGGCGGTCGGCTTCCCGCTCGCAGACGTCTACGTCGTCGACGGGTCGCGCCGCTCGACGAAGGCGAACGCGTTCTTCACCGGCTTCGGACGCCGGCGGCGGATCGCGCTCTTCGACACCCTGCTGACGGCGCTCGATCCGGGCGCCGTGGTCGCGGTGGTGGCGCACGAGGTCGGCCACTGGAAGCGCGGGCACGTGCCGAAGGGCATCGCCCTCGGCGTCCTCCACCTCGGCGCGCTGTGCTTCCTGCTGCATCTCGTGGTCGGACAGCCGGCGGTGTTCGCCGCGTTCGGGATCGCCCAGCCGTCGGCCCATGCGGGTCTCGTGCTCCTGGGGCTGCTGCTCGCGCCGGTCGAGCTGGTGCTCTCGATCCTGCTCCACGCGTGGTCGCGCCGGAACGAGCGCGAGGCGGATCGCTTCGCCGTCGAGACGACCGCGGACGGGCCGGCGCTCGCCCGCGGACTCAAGCGCCTCTCGGCGGACAGCCTCGCCAATCTCACCCCGCACCCCTTGACGGTGCTGCTCGAGTACTCGCATCCGCCGGTCCTCGAACGGGTGCGGGCGCTCGACCCGGCGACGCCATGATGGACCCGCCGGTCGGCCTCGCCCGGTTGCTCGACGACGCCTGTGCGCGCCACCCCGACAAGCTCGCTCTCGCCTGTGGCGACCGTCGGCTGTCGTTCGCCCAGGTGCGGGAGCTGGCCGCACGACTGGCGACGGCCCTTGTCGATGCAGGCCTCGCAGGTGAACGCGTGGCAACGTTGCTGCCGAACGGCCCGGAGCTGATCGTCTGCTACCTCGGCTGCTGGGCGGCAGGTGTCGTCATGGTCCCGTTCGAGTACGTCGATGCGCCGCCCGAGATCCGCTACGGCCTTGCGGACTGCGGCGCGCGCTGGCTCATCGTGCACGAGGAGAAGCTCGACGACCTGGCGCGCGTCGGCCTGGCCCAGACCGCGATCGACACTGTGTTCGTCGTCGGGGCCCCGCGCGAGCACGCACGCCCCTTCGCCTCGCTGCTCGACCCGCCCCCCCGTCCCTGCCCGGAGGTCCCCGCGGATACCCCGGCGTTCATCCTCTATACCTCGGGGTCCACGGCGCTCCCCAAGGGTGTCATCCACTCGCACGCGTCGGCGGCCGGCATCGTCGCCAGCGTGCTCGATGCGCTCCGGCGTGTCGACGGGGAGTCCCGTATCGTCGCCCACGACTCGGTCAGCCACATGGGAGGCTGGATCGAGGCCTTCCCGTTCCTCTGGCGCGGCGCGACGGTCGTGTTGGAGCAGGAGTTCGCCGTCGAGCGCTTCTTTGCGGATCTGCGCCAGTGGCAGCCGACGATCGTCGGGGCGCACATCGACCACCTGTGGCAGGTCGTACGCCGTCCCGGTGCCCGGCGTCCGCACTTCGCGTCGCTCGACACCGTCTTCACCGGTGGCGACGAGCTGCCGATTCCACTGCAGCGCGCGTTCATGGAGCTCGCCGGCCTGCCGATCGAGGTCGGCTGGGGCATGACGGAGGCGATCTGGCTCACCATCGCGCGGACGCCGGAGCTGCGGCGGCGCGGCTTCATGGGGCGGCCCGTGCAGCAGGTGCAGCTTCGTCTGGTGGGACAGAGCGGTACCGACGTGCCCGACGGCGAGGCTGGCGAGCTGTGGGTGAAGGGACCGATGGTGTCGCCCGGCTACTGGAATCGGCCGGAGGCCAACCGCGAGGTGTTCGTCGACGGGTGGTTGCGCACCGGCGACATGGGGCTGCGGGATGTCGACGGGAGCTACTGGTTCACCGGGCGCCTGAAGCAGATCATCGAGCGCAACAGCGAGAACATCACGCCGGGCGAGATCGAGCAGGCACTGTATCGTCACCCTGCCGTCGCGGAGGCCGGTGCCTTCGGGGTCCCGGACGCCAACGAGGGCCAGGTGCCGATCGCCTATGTGGCCTTCAACCCGAGCCAGCACGTGAGCGAGGAGGAGCTCAAGGGATTCCTCGCCGGGCAGATTGCCGCCTTCAAGATCCCGGCGCGCATCCTGCCCATCGATCGACTTCCGCTCACGCATTCGGGGAAGATCGACCACGCGGCGCTGGCGGAGCGCTACGCGGCGAGCCTGCCGTCCTGATCGCGGCTGATGGATGGATACCGGCGCATGCGCGCCCTCACCCGATGGGACGCGCCGTCGCATGCCAGACCCGGACCAGCTCGTCGAGCAGCCCTTCGGCGCCGTCGGGGCAATCGCCGTCGCGAACCTGACGACGTCGCATCATCTGTTCGCGACTCCACGCCGGGCCGCGGAGCCAGGGTCTCGTGCGAACCGAGATCCGGGTGGCTCCGACCCGGTGACTCGTGCTGCGGCGGAATTGGCCCTCGTCACCCGGGCACCGCCCGGCTACAGTCGAGCGAGTCCGAGCGTCCAGATGCCCCAGCGAGCGCTCCTTCTTGCGGTTCTCGTGTTGCTCCCACTGTGTCCCGCGCCGCCCGCGCGCGCGGACGCGCTGTCGACCACCGGACGGCCGAGTCCGGCGGAGGTCTTCACGCTCGACGAGCAGTTCGTCTCGGGGACCGGGCAGACCACCGACTTCCGCTGGCTGCCCGATGGTCGTCTGGTGGTCATCAACAAGACCGGCGGCGTGCTGGTACGACCAGCAGCGGGCGGGCCGTTGGTGAGTGCGGGGAGCTTCGACGTCGACACCGGCAGCGAGAAGGGGCTGCTCGGCGTCGCGGTGCATCCCGACTTCGCCACGAACGGTCAGCTCTTCTTCTACTATTCCGCTGCAGCCAGCGCCGGTGGGACGGATGACGACCGCCACCGCGTGGTCGTGCGCACGCTCGGATCCGACAGCACCTTGTCCCCGGGGGAGACGGTGTTGTTGCACGGGCTCCGCGGCCCGGCGAACCATGACGGCGGCGCCCTCGACATCGGTCCGGACCGACTCCTCTACGTCGGTGTCGGCGACACCGGCTGCAACTCCGGACAGGTTCCCGAGCCCCCGTACACGCCGACGAACTTCTACGCGACGTGCCTGGCGGACCATCCCCAGACCAACGGTGGCGGAAACGGGAAGATTCTGCGCATCGGCCTCGACGGCGGCATCCCAGCGACGAATCCGCTCGTCGGGGCAACGGGCGTGACGGCCTGCGGTTCGAGCTGCGCCGCGGCCATCAGCGACGGCATGCTGGGAACAGCGCGCGCCGAGATCTTCGCGTGGGGCTTCCGCAATCCCTTTCGCCTCTGGGTGGACCCCCTCACCGGCAGCGTGTGGGTCGGGGACGTGGGAGAGATCTCGTACGAGGAGGTGACGATCGTCCGGCCAGGCCGCCACCACGGATGGCCCTGGCGCGAGGGCGGCAAGGGGCACCCGTTGGCGACATGCCGCGACGTCCGGATCGGGACCGGTGCCGGCGGCGTGGCGATCCGCGACGGGGACTGCGTCGATCCCGTGTACTACTGCCGGCACGCCAACCCCGCGCTCGATCCGGCCGTCGACCCAGGATGCGGCTCCATCACGGGCGGCCAGATCGTCGACAGCTGCACCTGGCCGGCGCCCTTTCGCGGGAAGTACGTGTTCGGGGACAACGTGACGGGAGCGCTGTGGCTCTTGACGCCGACCGCGGCGCGCGACGGGATCACCGGCGCGCGAGAGGACTTCGCCAGCATCAGCGGGGCGCCGGTGGCGATCCACACGGGGCGCGACGACGCACTTTACGTCGCCGTGCTGGGCGATCGGATCGCACGCATCGCGCCGAAGAGCTCGGAGTCGTGCACGCCGACGACCAGCGTGCCGCCGACCAGCGTCCCGCCCACCATCACTACTGTCGTGACGACGACGACCGCCATGAGCCCGGCATCTTCCACCACGACATCGACGCTGCGCCTCACGACCACGACCGCGCCCGACTGCGCGTCGGGCGGCGCGGGCTCGTGCGACGACGGCGACTCGTGCACGCGGGACGCGTGCGGACCCGACGGACGTTGCCGGCACGAGCCGGCCCCCGCACTCGACGGCGTGCGATGTCTCTGCGGCCGTCTGCCCACCACGTGCGAGGGTGTGCACGTGCCATCACGCATCAGGAACCGCTTCGCACGGGGCTGTGGCGACCTCGGGCGCGCCGCGGAGACGAGCCGGCCGCGCCGCGCGCGCACGCTCCTCACGCGCGCGGCGTCGGCGTTCCGCCGTGCCGCCCGCCGGACCCGCGCCACGAATCCGAAGCGCCTCGGTGACGCCTGTGGCTCGGCCCTCGAGCAGCTGCTTCTCGAGGCCACCGCGCGTACGCTCGCGCTCGTCCCGTGATGCGTGCGCCCGGCCGCAGAAAAGCGCCGCGCCGATCACGAGCAGCTGCCGGCGCGGTCGGGCACGCGACCTGGCGGCCGCCCGCATGTCTTCCCCAGGATCTCGCATGAGCACACCTCCCATGACCGGACGAGTGCACGGAGTGTGCCAGCGGCCTCGGCTGCTTCGGACCCAGGCCTAGCGACGGGGCTCGGGAATGTCGACGCTGCGCAGGTAAAAGATCCGCGAGCTCCCGTTGGCGAGCGCCTCGAGCACCACGCGGGACTCGGCCCCGACGGCGATGAATCGCTTGACGAGGTCCGGGGAGCCGACCACGAAATAGGTCGGCTCGTACATCCGGAGGTCGTCGAGAATGTCCTTTCCCAGCCGGGGGTAGTCCCCCAGCGGATACACCGTATCGACGCCGAGCCAGCGAGGAGTGGCCGGGTCGAGTCCCTCGATGGCGAACGACACCGTCGTGAAGCCGGTGCGCGCCGCCGCGGCGCGGTCCGCCGCCATCGTGCCCTCGAGGTGGAGGATGAGCGGCCTCGTCCTGAACACGGGGATCGAGAGATCCGCCCATGCCAGGACCGGAACGGCGACGAGCACCGCGAGCGTGAGCCGCCCGAGCATGCGGGTAGGATGTCATGGAGCTGCGCCTGAGGCGACCCCGGCTCTCACACGCCCCTGCCGCTGCGTCGGCACACATGCCGCCTTTTCCCCACGCGACCGCTCGCGTGCATCCGCCCGGCCCGCTCCGGAGATTCGAATGGGGCTGATCCTGCGGCGTGCCCTCGAGTTGCGTCGGGTACGAAGGTGGCACAAGTCTCAATTCGCAGGGCCATGGCGACGGAAACGACAGCGGTTGCAACGACGCACGTGACGCTCTCTTCCGACCGGCCGTTCGACGAAGTGGTCGGCAGGCTGACGGCGTTGCTTGGCCAGCGAGACGGCGAGCGCCTACGCGATCTGGTCGCCCGTCAGCCGTCCTTCGAGGAGTTCGAAGCCGCCATCCAGGACATGGTCGGTCCGAGCGGCTTCATGACGTTCCTCGAGGTAGACCACGGCGGCTGGATCGCGCTCGCGGGGATTGACCTCAAGTCGAAGCTCTACGTGATCGGCAACCCGCTGATCGCGAAGCAAATGCTCGAGCACGAACCGGCGGTTGGACTCTACGTGCCCGTCAGAATCGCCGTGTACCAGGGTCATGAGGGGAAGACGTACATCGACTTCGACAAGCCTTCATCGCTGCTCCGGCGGTTCAACCATCCGAAGGTGGACGCGATCGCGACGATGCTCGACCAGAAGCTCGCCGACCTCGCCGCGGCGGCCATCTGAGAACAGTCAATGCACCCGTTGAGAAGACTTCGCGAAGCGCAATATGCGGACGGGTAGTTCATGCCCTACGTAACGGCTTTCATCGCTGGCTTCCTCTCCACGCTGGTTTTTCACCAGGGCGTGCAGACGCTGTTCTGGCTGTCCGGCATGATCCCGCGCGCGCCGTACAACATGGCACCCGCCCCGCCGCTCGGGGTGCCGGCCGTGATTTCTCTGGCTTTCTGGGGCGGACTGTGGGGCACGCTGATCTGGCCGCTGCTCCGGAACGCGACGGGCGGCGCGTATTGGTTCCGCGCTCTGCTCATCGGGGCTGTCGCACCGAGCGTCGTGGCGTTGTTCATCGTGTTTCCGCTCAAGGCCATGCCGGTGGCGGGTGGCTGGGACCCCAAGATCATCATCGGCGCCCTCATGCTCAACGGGGCCTGGGGACTCGGCGTTGCGCTCTTCATCCGGTTGATGTCGCGC
>JBKPDC010000285.1:0-7194 GCA_046727715.1 Thermodesulfobacteriota bacterium | reverse complement strand
CGAGGGCGAGGAGCGTGCGGAGCGTACGCCCTGCCCCGCTTCGACCCATCATAGCCGGACGCTAGAGAAGTCGCGGCCCGGAGGCAAACCGAGCCCCCGGGCCGCGCATCGCACGGCGCTTCAGCGTGTCAGACGTTCAGCATGGCCGACGGGAGAGAGAGATCGGCCCCTGACGCCCCTGACGCCGGAACGCCGCACGTTACCAGCGACCGTGCTTGTTCCACCCACGGTGCCACCCGCCTCTCCAGCCACGGTGCCACCCGCCTCCCCAGTACGGCCCGTAGACCGGGCGATAATAGGGGCGCCCGTAGTATGCATATGGGGCCCCGTAATAAACCGGAGGTGCATACACGACGGGGGGCGGCGCGACGACGGGTGGCCCAGCGAACAGTGCGAAGCCTGGCAGTCCGAAGAACACCGAGACACGCGCATCTGCGGGCCGAGGCGCCGCGAACGCCACGAGACCGAGGACCGCGAGAGCGAGGAGTGTCTTCTTCATCTGGAACCTCTCTGCGCAGGCTGCAACAGCCGCCCGACCGCTTGGTTACGATCGGAGAGCCCGGGCGGTTCTAAGGCATCTCGCGTAGCCGCCGCAGCGCCTCCACTCGCTCGGGGGGCTTGCGCTGGGTGCGGATCTCCTCGTACGGCCCGCAGACGCGCCGGTAGTCGCAGAAATCGCACGCACGGGCGGCCGGCAGGGCGGGCAGGAAGCCTCGGCGCAGGGCGTCGTCCACGATCGCCACCACGGTCCCGATGGCCTCACGGCCCACACGGTCGAGCGGCACGACGCGCTCGGAGTACTCCCCAGTCGCCGTGCAGTAGTAGAGCCGACCGGCCGTGACGCGGCCCGGCAGGATGCGCTCGCAGGCGAGCGCGTAGAGCAGCGGCTGGAGCACCTGGCCACCGCCTACCACCACGCCCTCCTTCGCCCACACCTTCCCCGTCTTGTGATCGGTGACGCGCAGCGAGCCGTCCGCTGCACACTCGACCAGGTCGACGGCGCCGCGCAGCCTGAGCCCCCCGGTAACTGCCACGGGGTCGGTGACACTCGCGGGGTCGCGGCGCTCGCGCTCGCTCGCGGGCAGCCCGAACGCCAGCTCGAAGCGCGCCGGCACCCAGCGATCATCGTCCGCCTGCCGGCGCAGCCACTCGCGCAGGTCGGCACGCAGGCCGTCGATCTCGTCGGCCCAGACGCGCGGGATCGCCGGGGCCAGGATCTCCTCCGCGCGTGCCGCCTCCGCGGCGAGGACCTCGTCGAGGACGTCGAACGCCCGCGCCAGCATCGCCGCCCGGAGCGGGAGCCAGCCGGCGTCGCGGAGCCGTTCGAGAATGGCGAACTGCACGTCGTGGAAGAGACCGCCGCGCGTCAGCGGATCGAGCACCTCGACGGCCACCGGCTCTTCGCGCGGCGCGAGGCGGTGGACGGCCTGAAGAAAGAACCGATACGGGCAGGCGGCGAAGTGCTGGAGCGCCGTTGGCGAGTACGACCGCGCGGCCAGCTGGTGCCGCGCCAGCGCAGTCCGCGCCAGGTCATCCGCATCGACCAGGCCGTCGGCGGGCGTCCAGCGGCGCAGCCATCGCCGCCCGCGCGCCCGCAGCGCGCGGGCGAGGTGCGGGTTGGCCTGCAGGAGATACGACGCGGTGCCGGCGGTGGTCTCGGGGGCGGCGTGCAGCAGGGGCGCCAGCAGCGCCAGGTCGTACTCCGCCTCGTCGATCGCGACGCGCGGGTCGGACGGCGCGGGCCAGCCAAGACGCGCGCCGGCCGCCTGCTCTGCACCGCGGGTGAGGGCGTCGAGCCCGGGGAGGCGGCCCTCAGCCGCCTTCAGCACCTCGAGCGCGTAGAACGACGGCACGCGTGGACGCGCCTTCTCGAGGTCGACGCGCGGGTACGACAGCCAGACCCGCCGTCGCGCCGCACCCACCGCGAGGCGGAGCGCGAGGCGCTCGCCTGCGGCGCGCTCGACCTCGGTCGCGAGGCCCGCCGCCTCGAACGCACGGCGTTGCTCGTCGAGCAACAGCGGATCCTCGAGTATCTTTCCGGGGAACACGTTCTCGGCGATGCCGGGGACGAACACGACGTCGAATGCCAATCCGCGTGCCGCGCGTGTCGTGCCCACGAAGACCGCGCCGTAGCGGCGACGCGGAGGTGGGTCGGTCACGTCGCGCACGCGTTCTCCGAGGACGATCTGCACTTCGTCCAGCCCGACCGGCCCGACGGGCGCCATGGGATCGAGCTCCGCCAGCGCTGCGAGCACCGGCGTCGGCTCGCGCAGCGCGACCGCGACGAGGGCACGCAGGTGGTCGAGCCACTCGCCCCACGGAGCGCGCTGCGGCAGGGCAGCCAGCCGGCCGATCAGTGGCAGCGCGAAGTCACCCAACGCAGCGAGCGAGCGCAGGTCATCGTCGATCCGGGCGGCGCGCGCCTCATCCTCGAGAGCCACCTCGGCCCGTTTCCGCTTGAGCTCGTCCGCCAGGCCCTTCAGGCGTCGGACCCAGCGATCACGCCCCCCGATGACCGCCGCCTCGACCAGCAAGCGCTCCCAGCGCGCGGGTGCCCGCAGCGTGCCTGCCACCACGGGCGCGGCGTCGGGATCGGGCAGCAGCTCGTCGGTCGCGACGACTGCCGCGGGCTCGGGCAGTGCGACCACGTCGTTCTCGGGGGGCGTCCACGCCGCATCGGGATCGACGGGCGCGTGCGGGTCGGGCACCTGGCTGAGTGACAGGTACTCGGCGAAGCGCCGCGCCGACAACCCCTCGCCAGCGCATGCGAGCAACGCCAGCAGCGCCCGCCCACCCGGGTGCGGCCGGCGCGCACCACGCGCGAAGAAGTGCGGCACGCCGGCGCGCGCGAACGCTTCCTCGAGGTGTGAGACGTAGTCGGCGGGCGAATGCAGGAGGACGGCCATGCGGTCGAACGGCACCCCGCGCGCGGCCTCGTCCTGGATGGAGCGCGCGATCTCGACGCACTCGCGCGCCTCGCCCGGCCAGGCGGTCAGGCGCACACCGTCGTCGAACGGCGCCGCCGAGGGCGTGGCATTCGCGAAGAGGCAGCGCTGCAGCGTGCCCAGTGACCCCCCGCCGCCGCCCGCGGATCGCTCGCCCATCACGGCGAGGGCACGCTCCAGCCGGGCGATGCCGACCGCGTCACCCGCGGGAGCGGTCGCCAGGATAGCTGGCGCGCGGCGGGCCAGCGCGGCCACGAGCGCCTCTTCGACGGCACTGCCGAGCGGGACGTCGAGCAGCAAGACGGGCAGCCCGACGGGACGCGGCGGCCGTGGCTCCTGTGCGGCGCGCACCGCCGTCGCGAAGACCGTCGCCCGATCGGCGAGACCGTCGCGCGCCAGCTCGGCGCTCACGCCCTCGACCAGCCGCGCGAGGTCCGGCCCGCCGCGCGGCAGGTGGTGCAGCGTCGCCGCCGAGACGGCGTTCATGGTGAGCTCATCGAGTGTCCGCAAGACCGCTGGCGCGAAGCCCGGACGCTCGGCGACCGGCGCGAAGTACGTGAAGGCATTCGCGGTCCTCAGGCGGTGTACGGCGCGCGCCACTACGGCGAGGAGCCCCAGGTCGGTGACCGGGGCGAGATCGCGTCCGGCGAGACTCGGCGCCGCCAGGCGCGCCGCCAGGCGGCCGAGGGTGGTGCGCACGACGCCGAAGCGCGCCCTCGCGGTTCCGAGCGCTCCACGCACGAGATCGTCGCAGGCGTCCCAGCTCGGCGCGATGACCAGCAGCTCGGCGTCCGGCGGGAATCCCACGAGCCAGGCGCGAGCGGCGTCGAGACGGCTCGCGGCATCGGCGGTGACGAGCAGGCGGGCCGCTTCCTGCATCTCCCCCCCGTACCGTGCCGCCATCGCCATCCTTTATCCTGCAGGCGCCTGCCCGGCGAAAGGGCCGCGGTGGCTCGCGGTCCGCAGCCCTGCTACGACCCCACCGTGCGCATCGTCTCGCTGCTCCCCGCCGCGACCGAGATCGTCGCGTCGCTCGGCATGGTGGACCAGCTGGTCGGCGTGAGCCACGAGTGCGACTTCCCACCGCCGGTGAACGACCTGCCGCGGGTCACGCGCTGCGCCATCCACGGCAACGCACGGTCCAGCACCGACATCGATCGTTGGGTGAAGGCCGAGCTCGGGCGCACCGGCACGCTCTACACCATGGACGAGGCGTTGCTGCGTCGCCTCGCGCCCGACGTCATCATCACCCAGCGCCTGTGCGACGTGTGCGCTGTGGGCTATGGCACCGTCACCGCCTTCGCGGCCACTCTGCCTGGTCCGCCGCAGGTCGTGAACCTCGAGCCCCGGACTCTCGCCGAGGTGTTCGGCGACATCCGGCGGGTCGCCGCCACGCTCGGCGTAGCGGATCGCGGAGAGCCGGTGATCGCGCAGCTCGCGGCGCGTGTCGAGCGGGTCCGCGCGCGGGTTGCCGGCGCGGCCCGGCGGCGCTGCGTGTTGCTCGAGTGGATCGACCCGCCGTTCTGCAGCGGGCACTGGGGGCCCGAGCTCGTAGCGCTGGCGGGCGGCTTCGATCCCGTCGGGCGTCCGGGCGAGGACGCTGCTCAGGTGGCGTGGGACGAGGTGCGCGCCGCGGCACCCGAGGTGCTGGTCGTCGCGTGCTGCGGCTTCGACCTCGCGCGCACCCAGCGCGACGTGCCCATCCTGCGCGGCTATCCGGGTTTCGGCGCGCTGCCGGCGGCGCGTACCGGCGAGGTGTGGTTCGTGGACGGCTCGGCCTACTTCAGCCGTCCGGGTCCGCGCCTCGTCGACAGTCTCGAGCTGCTGGCGCCGCTGGTGCACCCGGAGCTGCACGCCGCCGCGGCACCCCCACCCGGCGTCGCCCGGGCCTGACCGCAGGCAGCTCACGCCTCCGGGTTCACCACGCGTCCGACGAAGAGGATCGCCCCGGTGGGCTTGTGGCGGATGACGAACACGAACGGGTGGTCGGCGCGGAACGTGGGCGGCTCGCTCGGACGCGCAGCCGTCAGACCCACGACCACGCCGGTGGCTGCGGCCGCCTCCGTCCCCTGCTCGTCGACGTCCACGCGGGCCTTGTGGATCACGGCGGAGATCAGCAGGTCGCGCTTGCCGTTCATGCCCGAGAAGTCGGCGCCGTCCGAGAACGGCAGCGGCATGCCCATGGCCGAGAGCGTGGGGGTGAGCCCGAAGCTGGACTCGACGGAGAAGCGCGGCAGGTAGACGAGGACGTCCTGCCGGTGAAGGTCGCTCGTCCAGCGGCTCAAGTTCTCCAGCGTGAGCTTCGACTCGAGCGCGGCAAGGCCGTCGACCGCATCGGGCAGCAGCACGATCATCGACACGTCATCGCCTTTGTACGGCAGCTCGGCGACCTTGAGCCCGGTATCGGCGGGCGCGGCGAAGCCGACCGGCGCCTTCGCGAACATGAGGGGCACGGTGACCGTCCGATCCGCCGCGACGTGGAACGGCTGCGGCGTCGTCGCGTCCTTCGCGAACTGCTTCGCCCAGTCGCCGCGAAAGTAGATGGCGTTGGCGAGAACCAGCCGGGTGTCGTGCGCGAGGACGCCCTGCGGGATGAGGTCCCGGATCTTGTCCGCGGTCTGCTGGAGGACCCAGGCGTTGATCTCGGCACGCGCAGCGTCGGCGTTCGCCCGGAAGTCGACCAGGCCGAGCTCCGCGCCGTAGTCGCGTCGGGTGACGGCGAGGAAGTCGTCCAGGAACGGCTCACCACGCTGGCCCCACAGCCGGTTGGCGATCGACAGCCGATAGCCGGGGGCGGTCCCGGCCGGGTTCAACGCCTTCAGCAGCGCGGCGTAGGCCACCGGCAGCTGGTCCTGCGGGAGCGAGAAGTGCAACGTGCGGGCCATCTGCGCGGCTGTGTCGCCCCGCGCGCCGGCGTAGGTCATGGCCAGCGCGGTCGAGATGCTCTGCGGCGAGAAGAAGAGGTTGCCGGACTGCCCGGCGCGCAATCGGGCATAGAGGTCGAAGGCGAAGGCGTTGCCGTCGCGCGCCACAGCCACGGCGGCGGGGGCTGTTGGTTCGGCGGCCGCCGCACGCATGAAGATCGTGGTGGCGCAGAGGAGGGTGGCCAGGGCGATCCGTTCCAGCATGGTCATCACGTCTTCGACGGATGGCCGAGGAACCGATTCGCAGGATCGTGGTGGCCGGCCGTACTCTACAACCAGATCTCGGCCGTCGGCACCATGGCCGCCCGCGCGAAGTTGCTCTAGCGTGCAGCGCCGCGCCCGGGTGTCATGCCCAGGGCGTGCCTCCGACCGGATCCTTGAGCAGTCGGCGGGCGACGACCATGCGGTGGACTTCGTCGGGGCCGTCGTAGAGGCGGGCGTAACGCGCTTCACGGTACATGAACTCGAGCGGCGTATCGGCCGTGACGCCGAGCGCGCCGTGCACCTGGATGGCGCGGTCGATCACGTCGTGCAGCATGCGCGCGCCCCAGAACTTGATGAGCGCGATCTCGACACGCGCCTCGCTGCCCTCGTCCATGGCCCGCGCGGCGTCCAGCGTCATCAAGCGCGCGGCCTGGATCTCCGCTGCGGACTCGGCCACGTAGCGCTGGATCTCCCCCTTCTCGGAGAGCAGCGAGCCGTGGGCGAAGCGCGTCTTCGCCCGCGCACACATGAGCTCGAAGGCGCGCTCGGCCTGGCCGAGCCAGCGCATGCAGTGGAAGATGCGGCCGGGGCCGAGTCGCTTCTGCGCCACGACGAATCCCTCACCCCGGCCCCCGAGCAGGTTCTCCTTCGGCACGCGCACCTCGGAGAGCCGGATCTCGCAATGCGCCCCACCGGTGTGCCCCATCGTGGGCACCACACGCACGATCTCGTAGCCGGGCGCGTCGGTGGGCACGATGATGGCCGAGAAGCGCGCGTGCGCCGGGGCCTCGGGCTCGGTGATGGCGAAGATCGTGGTGAAGGCGGCATGGTTGGCGCCGCTCGTGAACCACTTGTGCGCGTTCACCACCCAGTGATCGCCGTCGAGCCGCGCCGTCGATTGCATGAGCGTCGGGTCCGATCCGGCCACCTCCGGCTCGGTGAGACCGACCGACGGATAGATGTCGCCCGCAACCAGCGGGTCGAGCCAGCGCCGGCGCTGGTCCGGCGTGCCGTAGAGGTGGAGCATGATCGAGTCCTGCATGGAGAGCGTGCCGACTGCGGCCTGCCCCCAGTGCGAGCGCCCGATCACCTCGTTCAGGAACACGAAGGGCATGAAGGGG
>JBKPDC010000284.1:0-10855 GCA_046727715.1 Thermodesulfobacteriota bacterium | reverse complement strand
CCCAGAGGCAGAGTACGATCACGAGCCGCATGGTCCCACCATGAGATGCCGCCGCGCGCCCGAGGTTTCCACCGCGGCTCGGCAAGACGCCGCCGAAACGCGACCCGCACGGCAGCATCGAAGGCGCATGAGGCTCGGCAGGCCGTCGTGCTGCTCGGCGCGGCGGTGTGGTCGCTGGGCGAGGCGCTCAGCGCGCTCTGAGTCCTCGGGGACGAGAGCCCCCCTCACGGTCTGCCGCACCGGCACTGCCGGGCCGCGGCACGGCGTTCGCCTGATCCACCGAACGCTGGATGCTCGCTTTTGCGTTCCGACCAGAGACGAAGTCTCGGGTCGGCCACCTAGCCCGGACTGTCGCTGGCGCGTCGCGACGCCCCCGCTCCACAGGCCGGGCAGGTGTGTAGCTCCTCGACGATCCCGCCGAGCACCGGGTCGACGCCGGCCTGCTCGCCCGGTCCTGCCGCGTGGATCACCTTCTCCGCGTGCTGGTTCATCTCCGCCCCGCAGATCGAGCAGATCATCGGGCCTGCGCCGGTGGCCATGATCTCCTGCCCCACGTGCTCGCGGCCGTGGCGCAACGTTCGCGCCATCCAGACGAGTTCCACGAGGAACTTGTCGATGCGCTGCAGAAACCCCTGGTCGGCGAGCCTGCCCGACGTGTCGAAGACGCTCTGCACGTTGCCGAAGTTCACGTCCCAGAAGATCGTGACGAGGCCCAGCTCCCGCATCACCGGCAGCAGGTCCTGAATGCCCCGGGCCCCGCCGAAGGGCCCGGACGAGACGCCCACGATGCCGACCGCCTTGTGGACGTATTCCTTGAGGCAGCTGTCCAGGACGTGCTTCAGCAACCCGGAGTACCCGTGGTTGTACTCGGGTGAGACCACGACGAGGGCGTCGGCCCGGGTCATCCGCGTCGCGAAGGCGGCGTCCTTCGTAGCCTCTCCCGCGTCGTCGACCGGGAGCGGCATGTGGGCCACGTCGATCAGCTCGGTCTCGAGTCCCGGCCGCCGCGACAGCTCGGACGCCATCAGCTGGGCCACGGGGAGGCTCATGCGTCCCTGCCGCACGGTGCCCAGGATCACGGGGATGAAGAGGGCCCGATCGGAGTTTACCATGGCGGTCGCCGATTCACGGTGGGTGCCATGTCACCGCCGCGCCGACCTGGTCAAGTCCCCTCACCCCGCGGTGGAGGATCTTCGCACCGGTCGCAGCCTGTTCCGGAAGGGTGCGTCGATGGTGAAGGAGCTCTACGCCGGTCACCTGGACCGCCCGACGGGCTACGCGGTGATGGTCAAGGTCCGGCGGCGCAGCGGCGCCACGGGACGCGGGTGGCTGTGCTACGAGACGCTCGATGGCACGAACGGCACCGCGTCGTTCGGCCGCGGACTCCGTCTGTGCACCGGCTGCCATCGATCCGGTGTCGACTTCCTGCGTTCCGAGTGTCGCCCATAGCGGAGCTGCACGTTCAGCAGACGAGCCACAGCGCGAGCACGAGGACCGCTACGACGACGCCGAGGACGGCAGCGGTCCTCACCCACCGCCCGACCATCGCCTCGACGAACTCGTGCCCGCCCAGGGTGAGCGGCAGCGAGAAGAGTGTGACCAGCGCCGCCCACACGGCGGCGACCACCACCACGAGGACGAGGAGCAAGAGCAGGTGGCCAGCCATCCCGGGTCCCGCGGGTCACCGGGCGGCAGCCGCGGCACGCGCGAAGTCGGCGATGGTGTCGAGCAGGACCGGATTCTCGAACACGTCGTTGTGGTGGGCTCCGGGAAGGCGGAGGAAGCGCTTGGGTTGTCCAGCGGCGGCGAACAGCTCCTCGCCGAGCGCATACGGCACCACGTCGTCCGCGTCGCCATGAGCCACGAGGAGCGGAACGCGCAGGCTGCGGACGTGGCGGCGCGAATCGAAGCCACTCCCGGCCAGCAGCCCGGCCACGCCGTAGTGGAAGCGCGCCACGTCACGCATCGTGGTGAAGGTCGAGACCACCACCACGGCGGCGCATGGCCGAACGCTGGCGAGATGGATCGACACCGCGCCGCCCAGCGACTCGCCGAACGCGACGATGCGTCCTCCGGGGAGCGCCAAGGCGTCGTACGCCGCCTCGACGTCGCGGTAGACGCCGGCTTCGCTGGGCGTGCCCCCGCTCTTGCCGTAGCCTCGGTAGTCGTAGGCCAGCACGCCGAGCCCGCGGGCGGCGAGCGCCTGCAGGATCGTGGCGCGGCCGGCGATGTTCCCGGCGTTGCCGTGCGACCAGACGAGTGTCGGTGCGCCGTCGGGAGCGACCGCGTACCAGGCGTGGAGCCGCACCCCGTCGGCGGCCGTGAGCCAGCGCTCCTCGATCCCCGGCGGCGGCTGGGGGACGCCCCGGTCGGGGAAGAAGATGAAGCGGTCGAGCGACACGAAGGGCACCAATACTGCGCCTGCGATGCCCAGGGCGAGGCCGGTGCGCCTCTCGCGCGTCACGCGGCTCCGCGGGCGCCTACCCCTCGCTCGGCAGGTAGATCGACTGCTTCGGCGCGGCGAAGACCTGCCGCACCATGGGCTCGAAGAAGTCGAGGGGCAACGTGTCGTAGCGCGGGTCGAAGCTGTTCTGGTCGTAGGCGGCGCAGAAATGCGCGCAGGCGCGCCAGTGGGGATGGTCGCGGTAGCGGTCGCGCATGTTCCGGTCGAGTCCCAGGTGGTGGAAGAAGTAATACCCCTGGAAGATGCCGTGGTGCTTGACGATCCAGTGGTTCTCCTCGGACACGAACGGCTCGACGATCACCGCGGCGAGCTCGGAGTGATTCAGGCTGGCAAGCGTGTCTCCGATGTCGTGCAGCAACGCGCACACGACGTACTCGTCGTCGCGCCCGTCGCGGTGCGCGCGCGTGGCGGTCTGCAGGCAGTGCGTCAGCCGATCGACCGCGTACCCACCCGTGTCACCGGCGAGCAGCGCGAGGTGACGCAGAATGCGGTCGGGCAGCTCACGCGCGAAGCCGAGCGCGTGGCGAAAGATGACCGCGTAGTCTTCTGCCGTCGCGTCCGTCATGCGCGTGAACGCGGTCCCCGGGGGGTCGTTGCGAGTCATGCGGCGCTCATACCTCATCGCGGCCCCCGCTGACGAGCCCTCCCGGCATGACCCGGTCCCCGGACGACCGCGTGATCGCCGGCTCGCCGGGTGCCTTGCTTCGTGTCGGTCATGAGACATGGTGGAGCCTCCATTCCGTGGGCAAGGACGAGCAAGCGGAGGTGCTCTCGATCGCGGGACGCGACGTCCGCATCACCCATCCGCACAAGCCCTATTTTTCGCGGCAGGTGAAGCTCTCGAAGCTCGACCTCGTGCGCTACTACCTGTCGGTCGCGCCGGGAGCGCTGGCGGGCATCCGCGATCGTCCCATCGTGCTCAAGCGTTTCGTCGACGGCGCCGAAGGCGCACCGTTCTACCAGAAGCGCGCGCCCAGCCGGCGGCCAGACTGGCTCCGAACCGTCACCCTGTCCTTTCCCTCGGGTCGTACCGCGGACGAGGTGGTCGTCGACGATGCGGCGGGCCTCGCCTGGGTTGTGAACCTCGGTTGCCTCGAGCTGCACCCGCATCCGGTGCGCACGAGCGATCTCGACCACCCGAACGAGCTGCGCATCGATCTCGATCCAGGGCCGGGGGTCGCATGGGCCGACGTGTGCCGGATTGCGCTCGAGACGAAGGCCCTGCTGGAGGAGCTGGGGCTTCGTGGCTGGCCCAAGACCAGCGGTTCGCGTGGGATGCACGTCAACGCACGCATCGAGCCGCGCTGGACGTTCACCGAGGTGAGGCGCGCGGCGCTGGCGTTCTCGCGCGAGATCGAGCGGCGCGCGCCCGCGTTGGCTACCTCGAAGTGGTGGAAGGAAGAACGCCAGGGCGTCTTTCTCGACTACAACCAGAACGCGAAGGATCGGACGACCTGCTCGGCGTATTCGGTGCGGCCCCTTCCCGACGCGCGCGTGTCGGCGCCGCTGCGCTGGGAGGAGGTCCCTGATTGCGAGGCGGCCGACTTCACGGTGCTGACGATGCCGAGGCGTTTCGCCGCGCTCGGCGATCCGCACGCCGGCATCGAGGACGCCCCCGGTGCGCTCGAGAGACTGCTCGAGCTCGCGGCGCGAGACGAGGCGTCGGGTCTGGGCGATGCCCCCTGGCCACCGCATTTTCGCAAGATGGAAGGAGAAGCCCGGCGCGTCGCACCGTCGCGCGCCAGGCGCTCCGGGACGACGGGGCAGCCGAAGAGGCCGCGCACGAAGATGCCACTCGTCGTCGTCGCGAACTCTCCGGACAGGGACGCGGCGCTGGCCGGCCTCGAGCGATGGAAGCGCACGCATCCCGAGGCGGCCCGGCACCTGGCGGTCGACGACGTGCTGGTCGATTCGATGCGGGGGAGGTCGTCGACCTGGACGCGTATCCGAGTCAACCTACGCCACGTTCCGGAAGCGATCCGGCCCGCGCAGGAGACGCCCGACCCCGACGACGATCCCACCCGCGAATGGCGCACGTGGCGCTCTTCGAGGCGCGACGCGTGAGCGGATCCGGCCGCTCTAACGCCCGGTGGCGAAGATCGCGGCCAGCTCCTGCGGCGGGACGACCTCCAGCTGGGAGAAGGTGCAGTCACGGGGATTCTTGTCCGTACGCCACCTTCGAAACTGCGCCATGTGCCGGAAGCGGGTGCCCTGCATGTGGTCATAAGCGACTTCCACCACCAGCTCCGGGCGCAGTGGCTCCCACGAGAGGTCCTTGCCCTGGCTCCAGCGGCTCGTCGCTCCCGGCACACGATGCCCGCCGGCGTCGCCGCCCTGCTCCGGGTGAGCCCAAAGCTTCCACGGGTGAGAGCGGAGCGCATCCTCGCGATAGGGCGCCAGGTATTCCACCAGCTCGCGCCGCTTCGTGTCCGTGAAGCTGGCAGCGACACCCACGTGCTCCAACCGGCCGGAGTCGTCGTAGAGGCCGAGCAGCAACGAGCCGACCGCGCTGCGCTCACCACGCTTGTGCCATCGGAAGCCCGCGACGACGCAATCGCAGTCGCGCTCGTGCTTCACCTTGAGCATGACCCGCTTGTTGGGTTCGTAGGTCCCCACCTCCAGCTTGGCCATCACGCCGTCGAGGCCGGCGCCCTCGAAGCGTCGGAACCAGTCGGCGGCAGTGCCGAGATCGCTCGTCGCCGGCGTCAGGTGCAGTGGTGGCGCTGCGCTCGCGAGCACCGACTCGAGTGCCGCGCGCCGCTCGCGGAACGGCGCCGGCGTCATATCTCGATCGCCTTCGCAGAGCAGATCGAAGAACACCATCGACGCGGGGATGTCCTCGGCCAACTTCTTCACCCGCGAGGCGGCCGGGTGGAGGCGTAGCTGGAGCGACTCGAAGTCGAGCCCTCCCGTCCTTGCGATGACGATTTCCCCATCGAGCGCGCAGCGCTGCGGAAGCTGCGCCTTCAGGGGATCGATCAGCTCGGGGAAGTAGCGGTCGAGCGGCTTTGCGTCCCGGCTCTGGATGAGGACTTCGTCGTCATCGCGGAACACCAGCGCGCGAAACCCGTCCCACTTGGGCTCGAAGATCCACCCCTCGCCCGCCGGCAGCTCGCCGACCCGCTTGGCGAGCATGGGCAGGACCGGTGGATTGACGGGCAGGCGCACGCCGCATGCTAGCCCAGCCCGGTTCGCGGCGCACCGCCGTCGTGCGGCGGCGTGCCCTCATCGCCGGCGGCGCTTGGGCGGCGGCGTCCGCGGGACGCGTGATCCGACGCCCCGCCACCTGCCGCCGCCGGCCACGGGCGCCGGACGCTTGGGCAGGTGGCGGAGCCGTTCCTCCTCGACGACTCGACAACACGGGCTTGGCGTGCGCAGGGAATCCCCGAAGGGACCAGGCCCGGATGATGGCGGCCGGCAACGGAGAAACGATGACCGAAGCGACCACGCGGTTCTACTTCGACGCGCCGGCGCAACAGGTGGACACGGGCACGGCGCGGCTCGCCTGCCGTCGCTACGGTCGTGGATCGCCGTTGTTGCTCGTGCACGGGTTTCCCCTGTCCGGCTTCACCTGGCGCAAGGTCCTGCCGGAGCTGTCGGAGCACCATACCTGCTACGTGCCGGACCTTCCCGGCATGGGCGAGTCGGAGTGGACGGACGCGACCGACTTCAGCTTCCCGGGCCAGGGACGGACACTGAAGACGCTGGTGGACCGCCTGGGTCTGGAGCACTACAGCGTCGTGGCGCAGGACACCGGCGGCACGTTCGCGCGCTACCTGGCGCTTCTCGACGGCGCGCGCCTCGAGAAACTGGTGCTCATCAACACGGAGGTCCCACACCATCGTCCACCGTGGATTCCCCTCTACCAGCTGCTGATGGCGGTACCGGGGGCCTTGGCGTGCTTCGACGTGCTGCTGCGTGCCAGGCCGTTTCTGCGCTCCGGCATGGGCTTCGGCGGCTGCTTTACCGACCTTCGCTTGCTCGAAGGCGATTTTCACGAGCACGTGATCCAGCCCTTGCTGCGTTCGTCCCGCAGGATGGAAGGGATGGCCCGCTATCTGCGCGGCTTGAAGTGGGGGCCGGTGGAC
The DNA here is from genome assembly GCA_046727715.1 of Thermodesulfobacteriota bacterium. Classification (GTDB taxonomy): domain Bacteria; phylum Desulfobacterota; class Binatia; order DP-6; family DP-6; genus CAVQLX01. Next base: position 4,303 of record JBKPDC010000284.1, on the reverse strand, counting down.
GCCCTCGAGCAGGCACATGCGCGCATCAGGATGCCGGTGCAGCTGATCTGGGGCGCCGACGACCCCACCTTCCCGGTCGAGTACGCGCGCAGGATGGTGCATCAGCTACCCGACGCACGGCTCGTGGAGATTCCCGGCGGTCGCCTGCTGGTGCACGAGGAGAAGCCGGCGGACGTCGCGCGCGCGGCGCTGGATTTCCTCGGCTGAACTTCCAGGCGCGGAAATCCGCGCCGGTGAGATCTCGACGGCGTCGCGGGCGTGGGCCCACGCCAAACGCTCTGAGCAGATCCCCTGGCGGTTGATGTCGAAAGCCCCTCGAGGCTCTTTGCCCGAGGCTCCTTGGTGTCGCCAGCCGGACGATCTTGATCCCGGCCTACCGACCGTACTCGTCGTGGCGGCGCCACCACTCATACGGCGGGGTCTGCGGGTATCCCTCCGGTGAGTCCTCCCACTGCTCCTGGCGGCCGAGCGGCGTCAGGTCGAGGAAGGTCCAAACGCTGCCGAGCGCCTCGACGCCCCGACCGGAGGTGAAGTAGGTGCGATAGATCTCCTCGCCATTGCGAAGGAACACGCTCAGCCCGAATGTCTCGCCGTCCTGGTATTCGCTGGGTCGAGGGCTCTCGGGGCCGACGCCGAAGGCGTGGTTGAAGTCGCTGTCGAACGCGGAGAACCACGGGATGGTCCAGCCCATGCGCTTCCGGTAGGCCTCGATCTTGGCGATAGGCGCCCGGGAGACGAGGGCAAAAGAGGTGTCGCGCGCATGTAGGTGGGCGAGGTGGCCGATCTGGTCGACGACCATCGAGCAGCCATCGCAGCCCACCTCCTGGTTGGGGCCGAACATGAAGTGGTAGAGGATGAGCTGACGGCGCCCATCGAAGAGGTCGCCGAGGCTCGCCTTGCCGTCCGGGCCCTCGAACACGTAGTCCGTTTCGATCCGGACCATCGGCAGGCGGCGGCGCTCGGCGGCGAGCGCGTCGCGCGCCCTGGTCGCGTCCTTTTCCTTTGCACGCAGGTGCTCGAGAGCGGCTGTCCACTGCTCCGGCGAGACGACTGGCGGAAGATTCATCATGGTCTCCTCCCCTCGTGGTTTCTGCTGCTCCTTACCATGCAGTCGAACGGGACGGCTCGAGATCGACATACCCTGGCTCGCCCTGGCTCGCGACACCGGTGATCTTCCTCGCCCGCGCGTCCGTGGTCGCGGCCGGGGCGGGCGACGCCGGGGCGAAGAGGACGATCGGCGGTCGAGCTTGATCGCCGGGAGCCCGGCGAGCGATACCCTACTCTTCGGCAATGCCCGCGTGCCGAGCGATCGGAGAAGGGAGCCGCCATGGCCTGGGATTTCGAGACGGAACCCGAGTTTCAGGAGAAGCTCGACTGGATGGACGCCTTCGTGCGGACCGAGGTCGAGCCGCTCGACCTGGCGTTCCGCGAGCCGGCGGCCGCCTTCGATCGGCGAAACCCGGTCTACAAGCGGATCACCGATCCGCTGAAGGCGGAGGTGAAGCGGCGCGGCCTGTGGGCCTGCCACCTCGGTCCGGAGCTCGGCGGCCCCGGCTACGGCCAGCTGAAGCTCGCGCTCATGAACGAGATCCTCGGGCGCTCGAACTGGGCCCCGAACGTCTTCGGATGCCAGGCTCCCGACTCCGGGAACGCCGAGATCCTCGCGCACTACGGGACGCCGGCGCAGAAGCGGAAGTACCTCCAACCGCTCCTCGACGGCGACATCGTGTCCTGCTTCTCCATGACCGAGCCCCAGGGGGGCGCCGACCCGAAGGAGTTCCGCTGCCGCGCCCGGCGCGACGGCGACCACTGGGTGATCACGGGCGAGAAGTACTTCTCGTCGCACGCCGACCTCGCCGAGTTCCTGATCGTGATGGCGATCACGGACCCCGACGTGCCGGTTCATCAGGGGGCGTCGATGTTCCTCGTCCCGCGCGACACGCGGGGGCTCACCTTCCTCCGCATGGCGGGGCTCGGCGGCGAGCCGCTCGGCGTGGGGCATCATCCACACCTCCGCTACGACGACGTCCGCGTGCCGGCCGAGAACCTCCTCGGCGGCGAGGGCCAGGCCTTCGCGATCGCCCAGACGCGGCTCGGTGGCGGCCGCATCCATCACGCGATGCGGACGGTCGCGACGGTGAAGCGCGCGCTCGCCATGCTCTGCGAGCGTGCGCTCTCGCGCCACACGCAGGGCGAAGTCCTGGCACAGAAGCAGATGGTACAGCAGTACGTCGCCGATTCTTTCCTCCAGCTCGAACAGTTCCGGCTGCTCGTCCTCTACGCCGCGTGGCTGATCGACAAGGGACGGAAGAAGGACGCCCGCACCTACATCGCAGCCGTCAAGGTCGCGATGGCCGACGTGCTGCACGACGTCGTGCGGCGCGCGCTCCACGTCCACGGCGCGCTCGGCTGCTCGAACGAGATGCCGCTCATCGGCATGTGGATGCTGGCGCCCGTGATGGGGATCGCGGACGGTCCCACCGAGGTCCACAAGGTGACGGTCGCGAAAGCCGTCCTCTCGCAGCACAAGCCGTCGCCCGGCCTCTGGCCGACCGAGTTCCTTCCGGACCGGGTCGCGGCGGCGCGCGCCCGCTACGCGGAATACCTCGAGCGCGAAGCCGGAAACCTCTGACCGGGGCACGCATGCCGACGACCGACGACGACCGCGCTCGAGGCCTGATCGACGCCGGGAAGCTGGCGCGCTGGATGGATGCGCGCGGGCTCCCGGGCGCGGGCCTCCCGCTGACCGCGCACTTCGTCACCGGCGGCGCCTCGAACGAGCTCTTCGAGATCCGCCGCGGCGACACCCGCCTGGCGCTCCGCCGGCCGCCGCGGAAGGTCCCGACGGGCCGCAACGAGACCATGCTCCGCGAGTACCGCGTCCTCGAGGCGCTCCGCGACACCGACGTGCCGCACACGCGTGTCTTCGCTGCCTGCGACGACCCCGACGTCCTCGGCGCGGCGTTCTACGTGATGGAGTTCGTCGACGGCTGGTCCTGCATGAGCACGGACGGCTGGCCCGCCCCCTTCGACACCGACCTCGAGGCGCGCAAGGGCCTCGCCTACGAGCTGGTGGACGCGATCGCGCGCCTGTCCCGCGTCGACTGGAAGGCGCACGGCCTCGACGGCTTCGGCAAGCCCGAGGGGTTCCACGAGCGGCAGGTCGACCGCTGGCTCGCGCACCTGGCCGCCTGCACGTTCCGCGAGCTGCCCGGCATCGACGCCGCGGCCGCGTGGCTGCGCAGCCACAAGCCCAAGGCCTATCGTCCGGGCATCATCCACGGCGACTACCAGTTCGCCAACGTGATGTTCCGGCACGGGGCGCCCGCCCGCATGGCCGCCATCGTCGACTGGGAGATGGCGACGATCGGCGACCCGCTCCTCGACCTCGCGTGGGTGATCATGGGGTGGCCGAACCCGGACGAGAACCGGACGACGGGGGGCTACGTCGACTACACCGGCATGCCGTCGCGCGAGGAGCTCCTCGATCGCTATGCGCGGCTTTCGGGCCTTCCGATCGACGAGATGGACTATTACGTGATCCTCGGCCGCTTCAAGCTCGCGATCGTCCTCGAGGCCGGCTACGCGCGCTACGTGCAGGGCGGGGCCGACAACCCGAAGATGGCGATGTTCGGGGACATCGTGCTCGATCTCGCCCGCAAAGCCGGCGAGCTCGCCCGGACGACCCGGCTCTGATCGTGATGCGAGAATCGACGACACGCGAGCCGGAGATCGACTTGAAGGCCCTTCCCAACGTCTACGATCCGTTCCCGCTGTACCGGTGGCTACGCGATCACGATCCCGTGCACTGGAGCGCGAGTCTCAACGCCTGGGCGGTCACTCGCTACGCGGACGTGCTCGAGATCTTCAACGAGCCCATCAGGTTCTCGTCGGACCGGTTCCGGAAGATCGACGACCGGTATGCAAGCAGCCGCCCGGTCGTGAAGGCGGTGGGTGAGATCCTCGCGCAGATGCTCGTGTTCCGGGACCCGCCGGACCACGACCGTCTGCGAGGGCTGCTCCAGAGGTTCTTCACTCCCCGCGAACTCGAGAAGAGCCGCGCCCTCATCCAGGCGACGATCGACGGTCTCCTCGACCTCGTCATCGACCGGGGCGAGATGGACTTCATCCGTGATCTGGCGTTCCCGCTGCCCGCTACGGTGATCGCCGTCCTGCTCGGCGCTCCCAGGACCGACATCGAGTCGATCAAGCGCTGGTCGGATCGACTCGCCGCGTATCTGGGCGGCTCGGTCGACGAGCGCGACAACTTCACCGAGGCGAGCTCCGGCCTGTCCGGCCTGGT
>JBKPDC010000283.1:0-18700 GCA_046727715.1 Thermodesulfobacteriota bacterium | reverse complement strand
CGGCGCGCGAGTCGCGCTGGTGGCGCGGCGTGAGGAGCGCCTCCGGGCGCTCGCCGGCGAGCTCGGCGGCGAGGACCGCGCGCTGGCGCTCGCGTGCGACGTCGCCGACCGCGCCGCCGTGGAGGCGACGGTCGCGGCCGTCGTCCAGCGCTGGGGCCGGGTCGACGTGCTGGTCAACAACGCGGGCGTCGCGCGCCACGCGCTCTTCAAGGACGAGCCGGCCGAGACGTTCGTCCGGCTGATGGAGACGAACTACCTCGGCGTGGTGTGGGCGATCCGCGCAGTGCTCCCCGTCATGCGGGCGCGTGGAGAAGGCTGGATCGTCAACGTCTCGTCGGTGGCCGGCAAGCTCGGGCAGCCGGACGAGTCGGCCTACTCTGCGAGCAAGTTCGCCGTCACGGGGTTGTCGGAAGCGCTGGTCTACGAGCTTGCCCCGCTCGGGATCCATGTCATGACGGTCTACCCGGCGCTGGTGCGCACCGAGATGTTCACGCCCGAGGTCCTGGCGCGGATGCCGGAGCGGGTGAAGCGGACGTTCATCGAACCCGCGGAGCTCAGCGCCGCGGTCCTGCGCGGCTTGGCGCGCGCCGCGCACGAGGTGACGGCGCCGCGCTACGTGGGGATCGCGTACGTGGTCCGAACGCTCTTCCCGCGTTACTTCCGCCGCACGACGGCGACGCTGCGGCTGCCGGCGCTGCCCGATCTCGAGTCGTGAGCAGGGTCAGCGGTTCAGGCGGAACGGCCCAGGCCGCATCAGGTGAGCAGTGCGAGGAGCGACTTCGGCGACCGGAACGCGAGACCGGTGATGGTGGGCGGCGGAGCCGCCGGGTCGAGGCGGAGGTTCGGGAGGCGGTCGAGGAGCGCCGTCAGGGCGAGCCGGGCCTCGAGGCGCGCGAGGTGGTAGCCGAGGCAATGGTGCCGCCCGAAGCCGAAGGCGAGGTGGTCGTCGGCGCGGCGGTCGAGGTCGAACACGTCGGGGCGCTCGTAGTGCTCCTCGTCGCGGTTTGCCGAGGCGACGACCACGGAGACGACCTGATCGGCGGGAATCGGCACGCCTCGGAACTCGACCACGCGGTTCGTCTGCCGCGACACCATCAGCACCGACGTCTCCCAGCGCAGCGTCTCCTCGATGGCCCACGGCACGAGCGCGCGGTCGGCGCGCACGCGCTCCCAGCGCTCGCGCTCTGTGAGGAGCGCGAACAGGAGATTGCCGATGAGCCGGAACGTGGTCTCCGCGCCCGCCGGGATGAGGAGCCGCAGGAAGCTCACCACATCCTCGTCGCTCAGACCCTGGCCCTCGACCGTCCCCGCGACCAGCGTACTGATGACGTCATCGGCCGGCCGCAGGCGCCGCGCCGCGATGATCGGCAGCAGGTATTCTCGCACGGCCCCCGCGGCGGCGCGGCCGCGCGGGTAGTCGCGGGCGAACCCGACGATGTCGATGGCCCACTTCTGGAACTGCGGGTAGTCGGCGCGGGGAATCCCCACCATGTGCGCCATCACCTGGACCGGGAAGCGTTCGGTGAACTGGGCGACCAGGTCGGCACGGCGCTCGCCGGCGAACTGATCGACGATCTCCTCCACCATCTGCTGGAGAGCGGGCTCGAGCCCGTCGAGACCTTTCGGCACGAACACGCGCTGCACGAGGGCGCGATGGCGCGTATGCTCCTTGGCGTCCATCTCGATCACCGTGCGGCCCATGATCTTCCCGACCTCGGCGTTCGAGCGGGACGAGTAGGTCTCCGAGTCTTTCAGGACCGCGAGGCAGTCGTCGTACTTCGTCAACACCCAGGCGACGCGGTTCATGAACTCCGCCCGCATCACCGGCTGGGACTGCCGCAGCATGGCGAACATCGGATAGGGGTCCGGATGGTCGAACATGAATTCGGGGCTGAAATCCGCGCCGGTGACGTCCATGCCCTCTCCTAATCGAGCGACCGACCGATTGTCCAGCCGCGGGACGCCGCGGTTGACGGCGCGATGAGCAAGCTGTTACCGAGGCCGCCGTGTCCGTGACCCAGCCGCCGGATCCCGACGTCATCGCTCCGCGTGCCGGTGAGGCGCTGGACGCCGTCGCCGTCGGGCGGGCGCTCGAGGGGAAGGTTCCCGGCGCCCACGCGACGCCGGAGATCTGGCAGTTCCCCGGCGGGCACGCGAATCTGACGTATCTCGTCGCCTACCCGTCGGCGCGCTACGTGCTCCGCCGGCCACCCCACGGCGACATCCCGGCAAGCGCACACGACATGGGTCGCGAGTACCGCGTGCTGTCGGTGCTCTACCGGGGATTCCCCCCCGCGCCGCGCGCGTTTCTCTATTGCGAGGACAAGGCCGTCATCGGCGCGCCGTTCTTCGTCATGGAGCGCAAGAACGGCGTCGTCGTGCGCCGCGAGGTGCCGGAGCGGTTCGGAGGTGGCAGGGACCCGGTGGCAAACCGCAAGCTCTCGACGGTGATGATCGACACGCTGGCCGAGTTCCACGCCGTCGACTACCGCGCCGTCGGCCTCGAGACGCTGGGCAAGCCGGAGGGCTTCCTCGCGCGCCAGGTGTCGGGCTGGACCGCCCGCTGGGAGCGCGCCAAGACCAAGGACCTGCAGGTGGCGCGGGACGTCGTCGCCTGGCTCGCAGGGCACATGCCGGCCTCGCCGGCGCCGACGCTGGTGCACAACGACTGGCGGCTCGACAACATGGCGGTGACGGCCGACGACCCGGGACAGGCCGCCGCGGTGTACGACTGGGACATGTGCACGCTCGGCGATCCTCTCACCGATCTGGGGACGTTGATGTCGGTGTGGTACGAGGCGGGCGAGACGTTCGCCTTCCTCTCGTCGATGCCCTCGCAGGCGCCCGGGTTCATGACCCGCGGCGAGGCGATCGCGCGCTACGCCGAACGCAGCGCCCGGGACGTGTCGCGCATGCCCTACTACTACGTCTTCGGCCTCTTCAAGATGGCCGTGGTGGTCCAGCAGCTGTATTTCCGCTGGCACAAGGGCCAGACGAAGGACGACCGCATGTCGGGCGGCGAGTCGGTGGCGGAGGGGATGATCCAGCTCGCGGCAGAGAACATCGCGCGGATCGCGTGACGGCGCGGGTCAGCGCCGCCCGGCGAGCCGCCGCATCGCCAGCACGACGGTACCCTCGGGCGTCAGCTCGAAGCGACTGACGACCGTCCGCGGTGGCTTCTCGGTGACGTTCTGGTCCACGGCCTGGGGACCAGACCGGGATGCTCGCCGCCCGTCCAGCGCCGCTCAGTTCCGCACGCTCGCCAGGAACTCGAGCACCGCGCGGTTGAAGACCTCGGGCGTCTCGAAGTTGAAGCCGTGGCTTCCGCCCGCGATGCGCACCAGGTTCGCGCCCGGGATGTGCTTGGCGAGGATGTCCGAGTTGGCGGGCGGGATCAGGCGGTCGGCATCGCCCGTGATGACCAGGGTGGGCACCGCGATCTGGTGCAGGCGCTCGGTGGCCTTATGGTTCATCACCGCCGCCACCTGACCCAGGATGGCCTCCATGCTGAAGCCGTACTGGAGCGCGCCGGAGAACACCTGGATGAGCTTCGGCAGTTCCTTGGCGATGAACTCCTGATTGAAGACGGCAGGGAGGAGATGCTGGAGGAAGTCCATCGGGTTGATCGCCTTCAAGTCGACCTGCATCTCACCCTCGGCGGTCACCGTGCCACCGAACTGCTCGAGCGAGAAGCGACGGTTGCGCTCGATCTCGGCGTCCGGCTCCGGATAGGTGCAGGCGAGCACCAGGCTGCGTACGCGCGACGGGTGCCGCAGCGCCAGCTCCTGGGCGATCATGCCACCCATCGACACGCCGACCACGTGGGCGCGCCGCACGTCGAGCACGTCGAGCAGGCCCGCCGCGTCGTCGGCCATCTCGTGGATGGTGTAGGGGCCCGCGGGCTTGGAGGTCCGTCCCACGCCGCGGTTGTCGAACACGATGGTCCGGTAGTGCTGCGCGAAGTCGGGCACCTGGAACATCCACGCCGTGGAGTCGGCGGCGAGCCCCATGATGAGAAGCAGCGGGTCTCCGCTCCCGTGCTCCTCGTAGTACACGTCCAGCGAGCCGACCGTGGCGGTGCTCATGGGCGCAGAGTGTGCCCGAAGCGATCGACCCGTGCCAGCACGCTCGCGGGTCAGGCCTCGTACTGGAAGACCCGCGCCATGCCGGCCTCCAGGTGGTAGAGGTTGTGGCAGTGGAAGAACCACTGCCCCGGGTTGTCGGCGGTGAACTCGATGCGCACGGTCTCGCGCGGCGGGACGTTCACGGTGTGCTTGAGCGGCGCGCGCTCCCCGGCACCCTGCAACACGCGGAAGAAGTGCCCGTGCAGGTGCATCGGATGCCACATCATCGTCTGATTCGGCATCTCGATCTGGACCCGGTCCCCCTGTCTGATGAGCAACGGATCGGCCTTCGGGTACGCCTGGGCGTTGATCATCCAGGTGTACGTCTTCATGTCGCCCTGCAGCGCCAGCGTGAACGGGCGGACGGGACCTTCGGGCAGCGTCGTCGGCGCGACCGCGCGCAGGTCGGTGTACGCCAGTGCCCGCCCGTCGAACGCGGGCGTCTCGAGATTGGGCTTCGGGGTCACGTCGGGCGTGTGCAGGACGCCGATCGCCTGCCCCGAGCCGTCCTGCGCCACGGCGTGGAGCGTGTAGCTTCCGCTGGCGGAGAGCGCGACCAGGACGTCATAGACCTCAGCCATCCCCATCAGGATGTGATCCACGGTGACCGGCTCGACGGCCAGGCCGTCGGCATGCGTGACCTGGAGCGGATGCCCGTCGAGCCGGACCCGGAAATACGTGGAGGCGCCGCCGTTGATGAGGCGCAGGCGGACGCGTGCGCCGGGCCGTGCGGCCAGCGTCCAGGGATCCTGCGTGCCACGCCCGTTGAGCAGGAAGGCATCGTAGCGGACGTCCGAGAGGTCCGCGGCCGCCGGGGCGCCCGGTTGCGCCGTCATGTCCATGCCGGTCTGGCCCTGCACGGTCGTGCTCGGTGACGGCCTCATCCCCATCGTCGGCCGCGTGGTCGCGTCCGTGGGGGCCTGCATCTTCATGCCCATGCCGGGCTGCATCTGCATCCCCGTCACGGCCGGCTTCCCGCTGGCCGGTGCCTTCCGGAGCTCCGCGAACACCTCGTCGGGCGATCGGTGCAGCCAGTCGGCGAGCATGACGACGGCGTCGTGGTCGACGCGCAACGGCTCGTCCTTCGGCTCGATCACCAGCGGTCCGGCGAATCCGACCTGCTCCTGGAACTGCCAGTGCGAGTGGTACCAGTACGTGCCGCTCTGGAGCAGAGGATATTCGTAGAGGAAGACCCGCCGCGAGGCGATCGGGAAGTTCGAGATGTCGGGAACGCCGTCCATCGCGGCGGGCAACAGCAGCCCGTGCCAGTGGATCGCGGTCGGCGAGTCCTCGAGCCCGTTCTCCACCTGCACCCGCAGGGTCGTCCCCTCGCGCGCCCGGATCTCGGGAGCCGGATACTGGCCGTTCACCGTCACCCCGGGCACGGCGGCCTTGCCATCCGGATTCAGCGTGGTCGCGCCGACGCGAAACCGGTACTGGACGGCGAAGGGACGCGGAACGTAGGAAGGGGGGCTCGTTGGCGCGGGAGGCACCTCGCCGCGCCCGCTTCGCGTCCGGGCGAGCACGCTGGCCGCGGCGACGCTCGCCATGCCCGACTTGAGGAGGCTGCGTCTCGACATGCGAAGGGAAGGTCGGTCGTCGCGGAGGTTCCTGTCCTGCCGGCTCATCGTCTGCCTCCTCTCGGCGGTTGTCGCGATCGTCCTCGCCGAACCCGCCCGCGCGCGACACCGGGCGCGAACCGACCCCGCCGAGCCGATCTTCACACAGCGACCCTTCATCGAGAAAGACCTCGAGCTGGACGTGGGATGGGAGCGTGCCAGCGGGTCGCACCTCGTGCAGCCCGTGCTCGGGAACACCTGGGTGTTCTGGAATCGGCTGGAGACGACCGTCGAGATTCCGTTCGGAGTTCGCATCCCCGACGACGGTCCGGCGGAGGGCGATCTATCGGACGTGGGGTTCGGGGTCCAGCTCCTCCTCTGCTGCAAACCGGGCAAGCTGCTCGACTACCTCTCCATCCGAGCGGACGTCGAAGCCCCGACGGGCAACCGTGCCCACGACGTGGGCGGGACCGGCTCCTTCGCGTTCTCGCTCCTCCCCGGACGTCTCGTCACCGTCATCGAATCGCTCCCGGACGTGTTCATCCAGATCCAGCTCGCCTACGCGCAGGACATCCGGGCGAGCGCCGGCGACATCGAAACCGCCGCGCGCCTGGGCCGTCCCGTAGTCCGCGGGAAGGACTTCATCTGGAATCTCGCCTTCGCGCAGACCTATCTCGACGGCCGCATCCGTCCCGTGGCCGAGCTCCTGGGGACGACCGTCCTCGATGCGGTCGCGCCCGACGACGAGGGGACGATCGTCGAGCTCGCCGCGGGACTCTGGGTCGCCCCCTTCTACGACGAGCACTGGCTCGCTCCGGTCAGCATGGGCGTCGGCTATCGCTGGCCGGTGACGAGCCGCCACGACACGTTGATGGGGGCCCTGTTCATCGTCGAGTGGGCGTTCGACTGAGATCGCCGTCAGGCGTTGCGCGCCAGCTCGTCGCGGAAGTCCGGGTGCGCCAGCGCGATCAATGCGCGCACCCGCTCGACGTCGCTCAGGGCCGACAGATCGGCCGCGCCGTGTTCCGTCACCACCCACTGCACGTGGTGGCGCGCCGTGGTGACGCATGCATCGACCCCGAGCTTCGGCACGATGGTCGAGATGCGCTGGCCCTGCATGGTGACCGTCGACTTCAGGCACAGGAGGCTCTTGCCGCCCGGTGCCTCCGACGCCCCCACGACGAACGCCTCGGCGCCGCCGACGCCGGAGTACTGTCGCCCACTGATGTGATCCGCCGCCACCTGCCCCCGGAGGTCGATGGCGAGGGCGCCGTTGATGCTGACGAATCGCCGCAGCTGGCGGATCAGCGCGGGATCGTTGGTGGCCGAGACGGGTAGCATGCGCACGTCGGGATTGCCGTCGAGCCAGGCGTAGAGGTCGCCGCCGCCGAGCGCGAAGGTCGCCACGGTGACTCCGTCGTAGAGCCCCTTGTCGCGGTTCATCACCTTCCCCGCGCGGTGGAGCGCCATGACGCCGTCGGAGACCATCTCGGTGTGGATCCCGAACCCGCCGAGCGGGCCGGTGGCCAGCAGGTTCGCGATCTCGTCGGGGACCGCGCCGATGCCGATCTGGAGCGTCGCCCCGTCTGCGACGAGCGCGGCGGCGTGGCGGGCGATCGCCACCTCCTCGGGCGACGCGGCCGGGTTGGGGAACGCGACGGGGTCGTTCGAATGCTCGACCCAGGCGTCCACCTCGGAGACGTGGATGCGATGCGCCCCGTGCTCGGGGAGCCCGAGGAGGCGCGGCACGCGCGGGTTCACCTCGGCGATGGCGACGCGGTCGGGGTCGCGCGCCGCCTCCACGAAGGGGATCGTGGTCGCACCCGCGTAGAGCCCGAAGCTCATCCAGCCGTCGGCGTCGGGCGGCGTGGTGACCGCCAGCATCACGCGCGGGCGCAGCCGGCGCGCCAGACGCTCGAGGCCGTGGAAGTCGACCGGCAGGAACTCGACGCGGGTCCCCATCGTCCGTGCCATGCGCTCGATGGGACCGAAGAACGCGCTCACGACGCGCAACCCGGGCGTCTGGAGGAGCCCGCCGTACGGTTCGGAGAGCAGCCCCGTGTAGAGGACGACCTCCGCGAGATCCGTGCGCGCGGCGAGCGCACCCAGGAACCCCGCCGGCTGGCCGCTGACGAACCCGCACGCGATGCTGTCGTGCGCACGGACCAGGGCCGCCGCGGCAGCGAGGTCGAGACGCTGGCCCTTGGACGGCATGACGCCGCTCGGCCTCGCATGCCGCTCCGCCCCGCGCAAGGCCGTGGGGTTTGCCTGACCTGGCGGGCGTGCGAATGATGCTCGTGTGCCCGAGCCCGTCGTGGAGACCCGTGCGCTCGCGAAGCGCTACGGCGACCGCCAGGCCGTCGCCGACCTGAGCTTCCACGTGGAGGCCGGGGAGTGCGTCGGCCTCCTCGGTCCCAACGGCGCCGGCAAGACCACCACCATCCGGATGCTCACCGGGTTCGCCCTGCCGACCGCCGGCGAGGTGCGGGTCCTGGGCCTCCCGTTCGTCCCCGCCACCGCGGGCGTGATCAAGGCGCGGCTCGGCATCGTGTCGCAGGAAGACAGCCTCGATCCCGACCTGAGTGTCGAGAAGAACCTGCTCGTCTACGCCAGCTACTTCGGCATCCCGCGGCGCGAGGCCAAGGGCCGCACCGACGAGCTGATCCGGTTCGCGGAGCTGCGCGAGCACCGCGACGAGCGCATCTCGGCGTTGTCGGGCGGGATGCGACGGCGGCTCATGCTGGCGCGCGCGCTCCTGAACGAGCCACGGCTCCTGATCCTGGACGAGCCGACCACCGGACTCGACCCGCAGGCGCGCCGGCTCGTGTGGGAGCGCATCCGCAGCCGGAAGCGCGCCGGCACGACGATCCTGCTCACCACGCACTACATGGAGGAGGCGGCGCAGCTCTGCGACCGGCTGATCATCCTGGACGGCGGGCGCATCGTGGCCGAGGGCCGCGCCGACGAGCTGATCGCGAGCCGCGTCGGGAGCGAGGTGGTGGAGGTGCATCTGCCGGACGACGCCGACCCCGAGGCCGTGATGGCGCGCCTCGGCACCGGGCCGTGGCGCAGCGAGCGTGCCGGCCACATGCTCTATGTCTACCTGCGCGACGGCCATGCCGACGCGCTGCTCGGACGACTCGACGACCTCGACGTCACGCGGCGACGAGCAACGCTCGAGGACGTGTTCCTCACGCTCACCGGCCACCAGCTGCGGGACTGAGCATGACGCCCGGCATCGGCACCCTGCGCGTGTGGCGGCGGGACTTCGAGTCCTGGAAGCGGTTCTCGCTGTCGTTCCTGGTCGCCGCGCTCGGGAATCCGATCTTCTACCTCATCTCCATCGGCTACGGCCTCGGGCGCTTCGTGGCCGACATCGACGGGCTGCCCTACGCGGTCTTCCTGACGCCCGGCATCCTGGCCTCGGCCGCGATGAACAGCGCGTCGTTCGAGACCACGTTCGGGTCGTTCACGCGGATGCACGAGCAGAACACCTACGCGGCGATCCTGGCCACGCCGTGCTCGGTGGCGGACATCGTCGCCGGCGACATCCTGTGGGCCGCCACCAAGAGCGTCGTCGCCGTGCTCTTCGTGCTCCTCGTCACTGGCATCGCCGGCCTGCTGCCGAGCCCGCTCGCGCTTCTCGCCCTGCCCGTGGCGTTCTTGACGGGGCTCACCTTCGGGGCGCTCGGGATGATCGCCACGGCGCGCGCGGGCTCGTACAACTTCTTCGACTACTACTTCACCCTCGGCATCTCGCTGATGCTCTTCTTCAGCGGCGTCTTCTTCCCACTCGGCAGCCTGCCGTCGTGGGCGCAGGCGGTGGCATGGTTCCTGCCACTGACGCACGCGGTGCGCCTGTGTCGCGGGCTCGTGGCGGGAGCGCCGGGGACGGCGCTGCTGGGGGACGCGGCGTGGCTCCTCGTCGTGGCGGTTGCGGCGTTCGTCGTAGCGGAACGGCTGGTCCGGCGCCGGCTGATCCTTTGACGGCACGCGCCGTCCCCGCGAGGCGGCGCAGGGGGTCGCGCCCCGACATGTGCTCCATGCGCTCCCGTTCGAGGGCGACCGGGTCCCAGCCTCGACGCGGTGGGCGCAAACCTGTTCCCTCATGCGGCCCGGAGGTGCGGACCGTCGTCTGGCCAGCCGGCTGCGTGAGGACGGTTGACCAGCGCCGCCGCCGGACGCTAGGGACGCCTCCATGGGCCGCACTGTCCTGCTCCTCCTGGGCGTCGTCGCCGCCGCCGTGGCGCCCGTCGGGGCCACCGAGACCGCCCGCGCCGATTCCGCCCGCACCGAGGCCGCGGGCCTGCGCTTCCGCGTGGCCAACGACTGGACGCGGGTCCCGGCGCCGTCGGACATGCGGGCGGCGCAGTTCCGGGTTCCACGCGCCGGCAGCGACGCGGAGGACGGCGAGCTGGTGCTCTTCTTCTTCGGCACCGGGCAGGGCGGCAGCGCCGAGCAGAACGTCGTTCGCTGGACAGGGCAGTTCATCCAACCCGACGGCACGCCATCGAAGGACGCCGCCGTGGTGACGATCCGCACCGTGAACGGCCTCAAGCAGACGTCGGTCGACGTCGGCGGAACCTACAAGCCGGCGCCGATGGGCGGGGCGGGCGGGGCGGAGAAGTCGGGATGGCGGCTGCTCGGCGCGGTCGTCGAAGGGCAGGGCGGCCCCTGGTTCTGGCGGCTGACCGGTCCGAACGCCACCGTCGCCGCCGCGAAGCCGCAGTTCGAAGCGTTGCTCGGCTCGCTCGAGGCGCACCAGTAGCGCGACGCCTTCCCGGGAGGTGGCGGGGCGGACCGCGATGAGCCAGCTCGCTCTGCTGCGCGGCCGCCGCTTCGCTCCCTTCTTCTGGACCCAGTTTCTCGGCGCGCTCAACGACAACCTCTTCAAGAACGCCCTCGTCATCATCTTCGCGTTCGGCGCCGCCCTCGCGGCGATCTCCACCGACACGCTGATCAACCTCGCGGGCGGCGTCTTCATCCTGCCCTTCTTCCTGTTCTCGGCCACGGCGGGCCAGCTCGCCGCCCGGTTCGAGAAAACGCGCATCATCCGCGCCGTGAAGCTGCTCGAGATCGCCATCATGTCCCTGGGCGCCGTGGGGTTCGGGCTGCGCAGCGTTGTGATCCTGCTCGGCGCCCTCTTCCTGATGGGTGTGCACTCGACGCTCTTCGGCCCGGTCAAGTACAGCATCCTGCCGCAGCACCTGCACGAATCGGAGCTCGTCGCCGGCAACGCGCTCGTCGAGATGGGCACGTTTCTCGCGATCCTGATCGGCACCATCCTCGGCGGCGCGCTGGTGGCGCTGCCGCGGGTGGGTCCGGGTGTCGTATCCGCGGCGGTGCTCGGGATCGCCATCGTCGGGTGGCTCGTCTCGACGGCGATCCCCCCGGCCCCCGCCGAGGACCCGGCGCTGCCGATCCGCTGGAATCCGATCCCCGAGACGTGGCGGATGATCGCGGTCGCGCGCGAGACGCGCTCCGTCTTCCTCTCGATCCTCGGCATCTCGTGGTTCTGGTTCTTCGGCGCGGTCGCGCTGGCGCAGTTCCCCGGGCTCGCGCGGGAGGTCCTCGCCGGCGACGAGCACGTCGTGACGCTGCTGCTCACCGTGTTCTCGCTCGGCGTCGGGCTGGGCTGCATCGTCTGCGAGCGGCTGTCCGGGGGCGTCATCGAGCTCGGGCTCGTCCCGCTCGGCTCGATCGGGCTCACGGTCTTCGCCGCCGATCTCGCCGTCGCCGCGCACGCGGCGGCGGCGCACGGGGCGTCGATCGGCATCCGCGACGTGCTCGCCGGCCCGCGCTACTGGCGCCTCGCGGCGGACCTGGCGCTGCTCGGCGCCTCCGGCGGCCTGTTCATCGTCCCGCTGCTGGCGTTTGTGCAGCACCGGACCGAGCCGCGCCGCCGTTCGCTCGTCATCGCCGCCAACAACGTGGTGAACGCGGCGTTCATGGTCTTGGCCGCGATCCTCGGGGCCGGCCTGCGCGCGGCCGGGGTGGGCATCCCCGCGCTCTTCGCCGTGCTCGCCGCGGTGAACGTCGCCGTGGCCGTCTACATCTATCGCCTGCTGCCCGAGTTCGTGATGCGCTTCATCGTGTGGCTGCTGATGCACACGGTCTACCGGATGCGGCAGCGGGGGCTGGAGCACCTGCCCGCGACGGGCCCCGGCGTGGTCGTCTCCAACCACGTGAGCTTCGTCGACGCGCTGGTCCTGGCCGCGGCCTCGCGCCGCCCGCTGCGCTTCGTGATGGATCATGCGATCTTCCGCCTCCCGATTCTCCACTTCGTGTTCCGCACCGCGCGCGCCATCCCGATCGCGCCACGCAAGGAGGATCCCGCGCTGCTCGAGCGCGCCTTCACCGAGATCGGCCGCGCGCTCGACGACGGCGACCTCGTGTGCATCTTTCCCGAAGGCCGCATCACGACCACCGGCGAGATGAGTCCGTTCCGCCCCGGTATCGAGCGCATCCTCGCACGCAATCCGGTTCCGGTCGTGCCGGTGGCGCTGCGCGGGCTCTGGGGCAGCTTCTTCAGCCGCAGGGACGGCCGCGCGATGTCGCGGCCGTCCCGCCGCATCTGGTCGCGCATCGAGGTCGTGGCGGGACCGCCGGTCCCCCCGGACGAGGCGACGGCCGAAGAGCTCGAGCATCGGGTGCTCGCCCTGCGGGGCGACTGGCGCTGAGCACGGGGAGCCGGTGTCCGGCTGTCACCGGATTGGATGCGAGTTCCCGATCGGATAGCCCAACGCGCCGTTACGACACAAGGGCAAAGGTGTGAATCTTCGGTGCCGCGCTAGCCGGCGGGCGCGCGGAGCCTGGCGGACAGCACGTCGTCGCGCGCGAGATCGATCGCCGTCCACGCCAGCGCGAGAGCGCCGTCGAGGAGCGCGCGCTCGGCCGTCGGTCCGACGCAGTGCGCGGCGAACTCCGGCTGGTGGTTCACCGCGGGCAGACAGGAGAGCCCGATCATGGGGTGGATGGACGGCATGGCGTGCGACAGATTGCCCATGTCGGTCGAGCCGGCGAAGCGCGAGAAGCCGCCGCGCGGCTCGAGGAACGTGCGCCCGAGCGCTTCCGCGTTGGCACGATAGAGTGCGGCGATCGCGCCGTCGTGCACCACTTCTGCATACGGCGGCGGGGAGTCATCGATGCCCAGCGTGCAGCCCGTCGCCATCGCGCCGGCCTCGAAGCAGCGCAGCACCTTGCCACGGATGTCGCTCAGGTCGCGCAGGGTGCGGGCGCGCACGTAGTAGCGCGCGCTGGTGTGCGCGGGCACGACGTTGGGGGCCTCGCCGCCACGCGTGACGATGCCGTGTACCCGGTCGGTCGGTCGGATGTGCTGACGCAGCAGCCCAATCGACGTCTGCGCCACCACCAGCGCGTCGCCGGCATTCACGCCCAGCTCGGGTGCCGCCGACGCATGCGATGCCTTGCCGTGGTAGTGCGCCTCGAACTCGGCGAAGGCGAGCGTCGGGGGCTCCGCCATGTCGAAGGGGGCGGGGTGCGCCATCATCGCCGCGTGCACCCCGGCGAACGCGCCGCGTTCGAGCAGCAGGATCTTGCCGCCGCCGCTCTCCTCGGCCGGCGTGCCGACGACGCTCACGCGGAGGCCGACGTCGTCGGCCACCCGGGCGGCGGCGAGTCCCGCGCCCACCGCCAGCGCCGCGATCAGATTGTGGCCGCAGGCGTGGCCGATGTCGGGGAGGGCGTCGTACTCGGCACAGATGGCGATGTGCAGCGGTCCGGAACCGGCATGCGCCACGAAGGCGGTCGGCAGGTCGCACACGCCGCGCTCGACCTGGAAGCCCGCGGCGTCGAGCGCCTCCGCCACCCAGCCGGCCGCGCGCTCCTCCGCGAAGGCCAGCTCCGGCGTCCCGTGGATGCGACGGCTGAGCGCGAGCAGCTCCGCCTCGGCGGCGGCCAGTCGCTCGCGGGCACCGCCCTTGGCATCCATGGCTCATCGTTTCGCGTACCGGGATCGCCCGCGTCAAGCCGGGTCTGGTATGAGGATGGACATGCACGACGGCCTGCTCGTCATCGACGCCGACGCCCACAAGATGGAGAACCCGGTCGTCTTCTTCGACTATCTCGAGGCGCCGTATCGCGCCCGCCTGTCGTCGCGGACGGACCGGCACGGCCAGCCCCGGCTGGTGGTCCGCGACCTCGACCCGCGCACCGGCCGGCCCGAGCTCGACCGGGTGTTCCCCCAGCCCGACGGGCCCGGGAAGGGCGCCTTCGCCGCGATCCATCCCGAGACGGCGATCGGCGGCGTCTTCAACCGCATCCGCATCGAGCACATGGACCGCGAGGGGATCGACGCGCAGGTGCTTTACGGTTCCATGACGCTCAGCTTCGAGGCCATCCTCGATCCCGAGCTGGCCGTCGCCTGCATGCGTGCCTACAACGCGTACATCGCCGACGACTGCCGGCCCTGGCGCGGCCGGCTCTTCCCGGTGGGCTTCATCTCTCTCGCCGATGTGGGCGAGGGCGTGAAGGAAGTGCGGCGCTGCGTCGAGGAGCTCGGGATGATCGGCCTGCACCTGCCGCCGAGCCTGCCGGTGCCGCATCCGGCGGCGCCCGACGCGTTCCCCGCGATCCGCCTGCCCAAGCATGTCTGCCACGCCGATTTCCACCCCGTCCTGGCCGCGGCCGCCGAGCTGGACGTCGCCGTCGGCGTGCACGGCTCGCCGGGCGTGTACCTGCCGTCGGGCATCGCCGAGCAGGTCGACACCTTCATCCTGTCCCACATCTTCGGCCACCGGAACCAGATGCAGATGGCACTGGCGACCTGCGTGTTCGAGGGCCTGTTCGACCGCTTTCCGACGCTGCGAATGGGGTTCCTCGAGGCCGGCTGCGGCTGGCTGCCCGACCTCGTGCATGCGTTCCACGAGCACTGGGAGAAGCGCATCCGCGACTTCGATCCCGGTACGCGCATGCCCCGCCGCCGGTTCGCGAGCGAGCTGCTGCGCGAGCGTATCGGCGCGGACGCCGGCAGACATCCCCTGCGCAAGCTCCGGCAGGCGCTGCACCTCTACCGGCGGACGTCGCGCGAGGCGCGCGCCGGCGACACCGACTCGTTCCTCTTCGAGTACCGCACCCTCGATCACGACCCGGTGGACTTCTTCCGGCGCGGGCAGATCTTCGTGAGTTTCGAGTCGGACGACCCCGCGCCCGCATACCTGCGCGAGGCCCTCGGGGAGATGGGCGAGGACCTGGCCTGCTTCAGCGCGGACTACGGTCACTGGGATGGCGTCCTCACCGACTGCGTGAAGAACGTCGCCCGGGTCCGTCCGTACGCCCGGGAGCATCTGGCGAAGCTGCTCGCGGGCAACTGCCTGCGCTTCTACGGCCGGCGGCTCGAGGCCGCCGTGGAGCCGCTGGCGGCGTGACCGGACGTCCGCCGGCGCCCATCCGGTGGCTGGCGGGGAGCGTAGAGTGGTCGACAGTCCGTGATCCGACCCCCCCGGGCGGGGCGTAGAGACTGCATGTCAGTCACCCCCCATCCGAGGAGGAAGGTCATGAAGCGTACCGTCGCCGTGGTCGCGCTGGGGCTTGCCGGGCTCGCCTCGGGGAACGCGCTGGCGCAACGCCGCCCCCCCACGCACTCGACCACCGTCGCGCTCTACCGCAACGACGCCCGCCTGCTGGTGGTCAACAAGGACGCCAACAGTCTCACAGCGCTCGCTGTGCGGAAGGGCAAGGCCGACCTGCAGCAGAAGCTGGCCGAGGTGGGCGTCGGCCTCGAGCCCCGGTGCGTCGCTCTCGGCATCAAGGAGAAGGAGGCCTTCGTCGCCAACGCCGGCAGCGGCACGGTGTCGGTGGTGTCCTTGAAGGGCAACCGGGCGCACGAGGTGGTCGCCGAGATTCCCGTCGGCAACGAGCCGCGCGGCTGCGCCACGACGCCGAACGGCAAGCGGCTCTTCGTCACGAACTTCACCGACGGGACGGTGTCGGTCATCGACACCCGCAGCCGCCAGGTCGTCGGCACCGTGCCGGTGGGCGGGAACCCGTGGGCAGTGGCGGTGACGAACGACGGCGATCGCAACGATGACGACGAGACGGTCTACGTCTCGCAGTTCTTCGCCGAGCCGATCCCGGGCGTCGAGCGGAGCGAGGTCAACGACCAGGGCAAGCAGGCCGTCGTGCAGGCGTTCTCCTCGACGGGCGGTGGTGCGATCACCCGCATCACCCTCTCGCCGCTCCAGAACTCGGGCTTTACCGCCGACCGGAAGAATTTCTGCAAACAGCTCAATCCCAACGCCCACAGCGACCTCTTCTGCCCTGACACGACGATCACGGATCCCGCGGATGCGAAGATCGCCAAGGACGTTCAGGGCGCCTTTCCGAACCAGCTCTACTCGCTGCTGGTCCGCGGTAACCAGGTGATCGTGCCGAGCATCGGCGCACAGCCGGAGCCGCCATTCGGGTTCAACGTGAACATCCAGGGACTCGTGCACACGATCGATCGGGGTTCCCGGCAGGAGGAGGCAAACCTGACGCTGAACCTGAACAACCAGATCAAGACCGAGGTGGAGCCGAACCCGGTGGAGGGGAGCCTGGTGCGGGCCTTCACCAACGACATCGTGGCCCTCGACGCCACCGCCGACGGCTCGAGTCTCTTCATCGTCAGCCGGGGCGGCAACTACGTCCTGCGCGCGAGCCGGGACGCGAGCGGCGTGATCAGCATCGGCGCGCCCAACGTAGTGCGCTTCCAGACCGGCAACCTGCCGAACGGCATCGTCCTCTCGAAGGACGGGAGGCGGGCCTACGTCGACAACGAGGCCGGTTACTCCGTCTCCGTCCTCGATCTCACGTCGAACACGGTGCTGGCGCGCGACGTCCCGTCGTCGACTACGCCCGCCCCGGGTAGCTTCGAGCATGCGAAGCTCATGGGCAAGATGATCTTCTTCACCGCGCTGGGAGCGCCCGACGACGGCCTGAACGGCCTGGACGTCCGGGACCTCGTGCCCGTGAACTTCCGCGGGAAGGCCTCAGTGGACGCGTGGAGCGGGTGCGCGTCCTGCCATCCCGACGGCCTCGCCGACGGCGTCACCTGGATCTTTGCCACCGGTCCGCGCCAGACCATCCCCATGGAGAACTTCTTCTCCAAGCGCAACCCCGCGGACCAGCAGATTTCCAACTACAGCAACGTCCAGGGCAGCATCACCGACTTCAACAACGGCAACGCTCGCGACGTCCAGGGCGGCAAGGGTTTCGCCGGCGAGCCGCCCAACGGTATCTTCAACCACGGCCCCACCCAGGGCATCAGCGAGGCGATCGACCTGGAGACGCTGTGGGTGCAGACGATCCGACCGCTCAACCGCCCGCAGCCGGCGAACTCTGCGACCGGCCGCGCCGCCTTCGACGCCAACTGCGCCTCCTGCCACGGCGGGGCGAAGTGGACGAAGAGCCAGACGATCTACCTGAACAACCCCACCTTCGACCGCAATCCCACGGTCGCCGGCGCGGTCAAGTTCGACCCCTTCCTCACCAACGTCGGGCTCGAGCTGGTCTCGTACCAGATCGGCACGAACTTCCTGAGTTTCCTCGATCCGGTCGGCACCTTCGACGCCGCCAACCCGCTCGAGATCCGCAACAACGCCACCACTGCCCTCGGCGCGCGCGGCTTCAAGGCGACCTCGCTGAACGGCATCGGGCACAGCGCGCCGTACTTCCATGACGGCTCGGCCCGCACGCTCGACGACGTCTTCGCCAGGCACCTCCTCCCCGGTGGCCAGAGCATCGCGGCCACGCTGCCCGCCGATCTGGCGGACCTGAAGACGCTCCTCAATTCGATCGACGGCGGAACGCAGACCTTCGTCTCCGATACCGACCGCTTCCTCGACGCCATCGTCCCCTGACGTCGAGGCTCCCCCGGCTCCCGACCCGGGAGCCGGTTTCCTCCCGCGTGGCCGCCGTCCCGCGCAAGCGGGGCGGCGGCCACGCATGCAGGCTCGGGTGTTTGCCGCGGGCGGCGCCCTTCGGATAGACCGACGAACGAATGTTCGGACTCCGCTACACGCCCGAGGAGGAGGCCTTCCGTAGCGAGCTGCGTGACTGGCTCGCGACTCATGTGCCGCGCACACCGCCGCCCGACGACGAGGACGAACGCCGGGCGTTCCAGCGCGCATGGCAGCGCCAGCTGGCGGCGGACGGCTGGGTCGGCATCCAGTGGCCACGCGAGCACGGGGGGCGCGGGGCGTCGCTCAAGGAGCAGGTCATCTTCACCGAGGAGATGGCGCGCGCGCGGGCGCCCGAGATCCTGGACGCCGTCGCGGTCAACATCGTCGGCTCGATCCTGATCCACGCCGGCACCGGCGAGCAGCAGCGCCGCCATCTGCCGCGCATCCTGCCCGCCGAGGAGGTGTGGTGCCTCGGCTTCTCCGAGCCCAACGCCGGCTCCGACCTGGCGTCGCTCCGTTGCCGCGCCGAGCGCGACGGCGACCACTGGGTGGTGAACGGGCAGAAGGTGTGGTCGAGCAAGGCGCACTTCGCCGACTGGCTGCTGTTGCTGGTTCGCACCGACCAGGCGGCGCCCCGCCACAAGGGCATCAGCTGTCTGATTGTCGACATGCGCGCGCCCGGCGTCACCTGGCGGCCGCTGGTGCAGATCAGCGGGAGGCGCGAGTTCAACGAGGTGTTCCTCGAGGACGTGCGGGTGCCGGTCGAGCAGACCGTGGGCCCCGTAAACGGAGGCTGGCCGCTCATTCGCGCCGCGCTGGCGCACGAGCGCGGCACGCTCTGGGCGTTCGACTTCAAGATTCGGCTCCAGAACGGGGCCCTGGCGCTCGCCGACCTGTATCGCCGCGTGCGCGACGGTGGCGCAGGACGGGACGATCTCGCGGCCCTCCGTGACCAGGTGGCGCAGGCCTTCGTCGAGTCCGAGGTCTTCGGCGCGCACACGCTGCGCCTGCTCCCGAAGCTCGGCGCCGGCGAGGGCGCCGCGGCCGAGGCGGCGGCGCAGAAGCTCTTCGGGAGCGAGATCCAGCAGCGGGCGTGCGAGCTGTCGATGCAGCTCGA
>JBKPDC010000282.1:0-29312 GCA_046727715.1 Thermodesulfobacteriota bacterium | reverse complement strand
ACCTGGCCGGCGGCCGCGGGTGGAGCCGTCGTCTTCACCAGCGACCGCCGTGCGCGCGCGGGCCGCGGAGGCACGTCCGCGGCCCGCGCGTTGACCACTGCCGGAGGGATCAGTTCTGGCCCAGCGGCAGGGCGACGTCGATGACCTGATCCTGGAAGAGGTCGAGCAGGGTCGCCTGGCCGGTCTGGAAGTTCACGCTGTAGAAGCCCGACCCACCGCTCGTGTTGAGCACGCCGAAGCCCAGGTTGTCGACCGTCGTGCCGTTCACCACGACGCTGTAGATGTCGAGGCCGGCGGCGAGCCCCGCGTCGACGCCGAGGCTGCCGCTGGGCACCAGGTTGGCCGCGACGCCCCCGGGGATGCCGTTCGGCGGCGACTGCACGACCACCTGGTCCTGCATCGTGGCCACGTCGTAGAGCGTCGTGCCGGTGCTCATGGCGAGGTCGTTGTTCGTGTACGCGGCGCCGGTCACGCCCGTGGCGATCACCACGTTGGTGCCCGCCATGATGGTGAGCGCCGCGTCGGTCACCGTCACCCCGCCCATGTTCACGTTGTGGCGCAGGTTCTGGCCCCGGTCGCTCAGGATGCGCAGGCGGTCGGCGGCGGGGTTGAAGTCCACGGCGAACGACGTCGCCATGGGATCGAGCGGCACCGACAGCTGGTTCACGAACATCGCCTGCCCGGTGGTCGGATCGATCGTGTAGACGCCGCCGCCGTTGCCGACGCCGTAGAGCGTGCCGTCCTGCACGCGGAAGTCGATGCCGATGAGCGCGCTGTCGGGGCTGCGGAGGCCGACCACAGGCCCCACCACCTCGGCCTGGTCGGCGGAGTTGGTCGGGAAGCACAGCAGCCGCCCGTCGGCAGTGAGCCCGACGGCTTTCAGGCTCTTGATCCGCGCGCTGCGGCCCTTGCCGGTGTTGCTGACGCAGTTCCGCGCGGCCAGCGCGTCGCCGCCGCCGAGCAACAGCGCGACCGCAGCCGCGATCGCGGCGCGCCGGACGATGGACGTACCTCTCCCAGTGTTCATGTCGCAGTTCTCCCTTGCCGGACAGGGGTCGCGCCCCCGGCATCGGCACCCGTCTCTACGGGGCGAGCCGCGCGGCCGGATGGGACCCCGGGCCGGCGTCACGACGTGACGCGCCCACGGCTCGGCTCCGGTTGTACGCCCGCGCCGTGCGAGGCATAACCGCCCCCGTGAATCCGGTCGAGAAGGCGGAGCTGCTGCTCGAAGCGCTGCCCTACATCCGGCGCTTCGCCGGCAAGGTGCTGGTCATCAAGTACGGCGGCCATGCCATGGAGCACGACGACCTGAAGGACGCCTTCGCGCAGGACGTCGCGCTGCTCAAGTACGTCGGCATGCACCCGGTGATCGTCCACGGCGGCGGGCCGCAGATCGACGCCGCGGTGCGCCAGGCGGGCATCGAGCCGCGCTTCGTGCGCGGGATGCGCGTCACTGACACGGCCACCATGGAGATCGTCGAGCAGGTCCTCGCCGGGCGCATCAGCGGCGAGATCGTCGCGCTGCTCAACCGCCACGGCGCCCGCGCCGTCGGCCTCTCCGGGAAAGACGGCGAGCTCGTCGTGGCCCGCAAGCGCGCCGGACGGGTCGACCTGGGCCTCGTCGGCGAGGTCGTCGGCGTGAATCCGCAGGTGATCGAGTCGCTCCAGGGCTTCGTCCCGGTCATCGCCCCGACCGCCGCCGACGGCGACGGGCAGACCTTCAACATCAACGCCGACGTCGTCGCCGGCAAGATCGCCGAGGCGCTGCAGGCCGAGAAGTTCATTCTGTTGACCGACGTCGAGGGTGTGAAGGGACGCGACGGGACCCTCGTGCCCACGTTGTCCGCCGAGGAGGCGCACGAGATGATCACCGCCGGCATCATCGACGGCGGCATGATCCCGAAGATCGAATGCTGCATCGAGGCGCTGCGGGGCGGCGTGCGGCAGGCTCACGTCATCGACGGACGCGTGAAACACGCGCTGCTGCTCGAGGTGCTGACCAACGAGGGCGTCGGGACCGAGGTCGTGCACGCGGCGCGCCGTCCGCGACGACGCCTGGCGCGGGCATGACCAGCGCGGAGATCTTCGCCCGCAACGCCGCGCACGAGTTCACCCTGTATGCGCGGCAGCCGCTGGCGGTCGTCCGCGGCCAGGGGTGCACGGTGTGGGATGCCGACGACCGGCGCTACCTCGACTTCTTCGCCGGCGTGGCAGTGAACAGCCTGGGGCATTGCCATCCGGCCGTGGTGGAGGCCATCCGGCGCCAGGCCGGGGAGCTGTTGCACGTCTCGAACCACTACCACACCGCCCTCGAGGGCGCGCTGGCAGCGCTGCTCTGCACGCACTCGTTCGCCGAGCGCGTGTTTCTCTGCAACAGCGGCACGGAAGCGATCGAGGCCGCGATGAAGCTGGCGCGCCGCTGGGGCTCGGAGCGGGGCGGCGGTCGCTACGAGATCCTGGCGGCGCACGGCTCGTTCCACGGACGCACGTTCGGGGCCCTCACGGCCACCGGCCAGGAGAAGTACCACCGCGGTTTCCTCCCGCTGCTGCCCGGCGTGCGGCTCGTACCCTTCGACGACCTCGCTGCCCTCGAGGCCGCCATCGCACCCGAGACGGTCGCCATCATGGTCGAGCCGATCCAGGGCGAGGGCGGGGTCGTGGTGCCGCAGCCGGGCTACCTGCGCGGACTGCGCGCCCTCGCGGACCGGCGCGATCTGCTGCTGATCTTCGATGAGATCCAGACGGGCATGGGTCGGACCGGCACCCTCTTCGCCTACGAGCAATCCGGCGCGGTGCCCGACGTGATGGCGATCGCCAAGGCGCTCGGCGGTGGCGTGCCCATCGGGGCGCTCTGCGCCTCCGAGCGCGTCGCCGCCGTGTTCACGCCCGGCGCTCACGGCACGACGTTCGGCGGCAATCCGCTCGCCTGCGCCGCCGCCATCGCGGCGCTGCGGACGATCGCCGCGCCGACCTTCCTGGCGCACGTCACCAGCGTGGGGAGCCGGCTCCGGGAAGGGCTCGAGCGGCTGGCGACGCGGCACCGGCAGATCTCGCAGGTACGGGGTGTCGGGCTCATGCTGGGACTGCTCCTCGACGCCCCGGGCAGCGAGGTCGTCGCGCGGTGTCTCGACGCCGGCCTGCTCATCAACTGCACGGCGGAGCGGGTGCTGCGCCTGACGCCGCCGCTCATCGTCACCGCCGACGAGGTCGACGAAGCACTCGGCATCCTCGACCGGGCGCTGGCATGAAGCGCGACCTCCTGCGCATCGCCGATCTCGAGACGCCGGAGATCGAAGCCATCCTCGACCTGGCGACGCGGCTCAAGGCCGAGCTACGCGCGCGCACGCCACATCCGCTGCTGGCCGGGCGCACGCTCGCCATGATCTTCGAGAAGCCGAGCCTGCGCACGCGCGTCACCTTCGAGGTCGGGATGGTGCAGCTGGGCGGTGCGGCGATCAGCCTCGCGCGGGGCGACATCAAGCTCGGCGAGCGCGAGCCGGCGAGCGACATCGCACGCAATCTCGAGCGCTGGGTCGATCTGATCCTGGCGCGCGTGTTCCTCCACCAGAGCGTCCTCGACCTGGCCACCGCCGCGCGCGTGCCGGTCATCAACGGCCTCTCCGACCTTCATCACCCGTGCCAGGTGCTGGCCGACTGCTTCACGCTGCTCGAGCGCCGTGGGCGCATCGGCGGCCTGCGCGTCGTCTTCGTGGGCGACGGCAACAACGTGGCGCACTCCTGGATGGATGCCGCCGCCCGACTCGACTTCGACTTCGTGCTGGCCTGTCCGCCGGGCTACGAGCCCGACCCCGCCATCACGGCCGAGGCGGGGTCGCACGTCACCATCACGCACGACGTCGATGGCGCGGTGCGCGGCGCCGACGCGCTCTACACCGACGTCTGGACGAGCATGGGGCAGGAGCACGAAGCCGCCGCGCGCCGGCGCGCGTTCAAACAGTTCCAGGTGAACGAGCGATTGGTCCAGCTGGCCGGGAACGACACCCTCGTCATGCATTGCCTCCCCGCGCATCGCGGCGAGGAGATCACCGACGGGGTGATCGAGAGCCCGCAGTCGGTGATCTTCGACCAGGCCGAGAACCGCCTGCACGTCCAGAAGGCGATCATGGTCTGGCTGTCGGGCGCGGCGGCCGGTCGGTAGACGGGGCGATGCCCGCGCGGACGGCGCGCCGGATTCCGTTCTGATGGTCGCGATCGACGCGCTCCGCCGCGCGCTCGCGGTGCACGAGCCGCGGGTCCTCGGCGGCCGGCGCCGCGCCGCCGTCGCGGTGGTGGTCCACGACGCCGCGGCGGGGCCGGAGATGCTCTTCATCGAGCGGGCGCGGCACCCCGCCGATCCCTGGTCGGGTCACATGGCCTTCCCCGGCGGACGCGTCGACCCTGGCGACGCCGACACCCGGGCGGCCGCCGAGCGCGAGACGCGCGAGGAGGTCGGGGTGTCGCTCGCGGGCGCGGAACGGCTCGGCCGGCTCGACGACCTCCACGCCGGTGTGCGCTTTGTGGCGCCCCTGGTGCTGTCGGCGTTCGTCTATCGTGTCGCGGAGCAGGCCGTGCTGACGCCGAACCACGAGGTCGCCGCGGCGCTCTGGGTGCCGGTGCGCACGCTGCTGGATCCCGAGCGACACGTCGGGTACCGCTGGGGACCTCGGCGCTGGCCGGGCATCTGCGTGGGCGATCCCGACCGCCAGGTGGTGTGGGGGCTCACCTATCGCCTGCTCGAAGGTCTCTTCGGCGTCGCCGGCCTGCGGTTCCCGGAACGCGTGCCGTGACGTCGACCACGACGATCGGATCGAGTTCCTGCAGGTGAAGACGGACCGTCGGCGCCTGACGCCGGTTGACAGGAGCGACGAAGACGCCTAGATGCGTTTCAGGATGTCTCGCTTCGGCGCAGCGGTACGCGGACAGGGCCCGACGGCGGCCTCGTCGCGTTGCGCCGCCATGTTCGGCCTCTATGTCATCAGCGAGGATGTCGGCATGTAGGCCGGAGGACCTCTCGAACGCTTCATATCGAGCGCCCTTCCGGCTCCGGCCGGAAGGGCGCTCGTGTTTTTGGGGTGCTCACAAGACGAAGGAGAGTGACATGACGTCGGCCGCCATCGAGCTCGAGGGGTTGCGGAAGGTCTTCCGCGTGCCCGTGCGCACACACGGGCTGCGGGGCACCCTGCGGGCGCTCGTGGCTCCCACGACCCGCCAGGTCGTCGCCGTCGACGACGTCTCGTTCGCGATCGCCCCCGGCGAGCGCGTCGCCTTCGTCGGGCCGAACGGCGCCGGGAAGTCCACCACGCTCAAGATGCTGTCGGGCATCCTGCACGCCACGGCGGGCCGCGCGCGCGTGCTCGGCCTGGAGCCGGCACGCCAGCGGACGGCCCTGGGCTTTCGCATCGGCGCGGTCTTCGGGCAGCGCTCGCAGCTCTGGTACCACCTGCCGGCCGTCGACACGTTCGACCTGCTCGCCCGCATCTACGAGATCGAGCCCGGGGCCTATCGCGCTCGGCTGGCCGAGCTGGTCGAGACCTTCGCCATCGGCGGCGTGATGGAGCAGCCGGTGCGCCAGCTGTCGCTCGGAGAACGGATGCGGTGCGAGCTGGTGGCGAGCCTGCTGCATCGGCCCCAGGTGCTCTTCCTCGACGAGCCCACCATCGGGCTCGACGTCGTGGCCAAGGCCACCATCCGCGATCTCGTCCGCGCGCTGTCCGAGCGTGACGGCTGCACCGTGCTCCTCACGTCGCACGACACGGGCGACATGGAGGGGGTCTGCGACCGCGTGCTCGTGATCCACCACGGACGCCTCCTCCTCGATCGCTCCCTCGCGGCCATGCGCACCGGATTCATCCGCTCGAAGCGCGTCACGGTGGTGAGCCGCGCACCGGAGATCGGGATCGATCTGCCCGGCGTCCGCCGAGTCGGCGGGGCGCCGCACCACCTCTCGCTCGAGGTCGACGTGACCCGTGTGCCCGTGGATCGGGTGGTGGCCTTGCTCATCGCCTCGGGTGACGTGCTCGACCTGTGCGTCGAGGATCCGCCCATGGAGGAGATCGTCCAGCTGATCTATACGCGGGCCGGATCCGACGGCGGTCCCCCATGAGCCGCGCCGGGGTCGCGAAGTACACGGCCCTTGCCCGGGCGTCGGCCCGGCGGACGCTCGGCGCCCGCGCCGAGTTGCTCGTGCGATCGGCGTTCCTCGGGCTGATCCTGTTCATCTTCTCGCGTCTCTGGGCGGTCGTTCTCGCCCGCGGCACCGCAACCGGCGCCGGCACCGCCGAGCTGATCTGGTACCTGGCGGTGACCGAGTGGTGCGTGCTCTCGATCCCGGCCATCTTCCTCGTCATCGAACGCGACGTCCGCTCCGGCGACGTCGCGTGCCAGCTCGTGCGCCCGATCTCGTACGTGGGCGCACGGCTCGCCGAGGCCTTCGGCGAGGCGGCGGTGCGGTTGCTCGTCCTGGCGCCCGCCGCGGCGGCTGCAGCGTGGCTGTTCGCCGGGACGCTGCCCCCGAATCCATCCGGCCTGCTGCTCGCGCCGCCACTGGTCGCCCTGTCGTCGGTGCTCGCCGTGCTCTTCGTCACGGCGATCGGGCTGTCGGCAGTCTGGATCGTCGACACGAGCCCGATGATGTGGGTCTGGCAGAAGCTCCTCTTCGTGCTCGGCGGATTGATGCTGCCGCTCGAGCTCTACCCTGGTTGGCTGCGCGCCATCGCCCACTGGTCGCCGTTCTCTGCCATGCTCTGGGGACCCGGACGCACGGCATTCGGGTGGGCGCCCGGGCACGCCGTGGAGACCGGCTGCACGCTGGCGGCCTGGAGCGTCGCCCTGGCACTCGCGCTCGCCTGGCTCGATCGGCGCGCCCGTGCCCGCCTGACCGTGCACGGAGGATGAGCCATGCGGTGGTCCGGTCCGCTCCGCTTCGCCGCCACGGTGACCGCCATGAACCTGCGCCAGAGCCTCGCGCTGCGCGCGGCGTTCTGGCTCCAGGCCGCCTTCATGATCGGCAACAACTTGATCTTCTTCGCCACGTGGTGGATCTTCTTCCGGCGCTTCGACGACGTGGGGGGCTGGCGGTTCGACGACGTGGCGGTGCTGTTCGGCGTGGTCTCGGCGGGCTTCGGCCTGTGCGTCGTCTTTGCCGGCGGGGTGCGCGACCTGGCTCGCACGATCGTGGACGGCGATCTCGACTCCCTGCTCCTCCAGCCGAAACCGGTCCTGCTGCACGCGGCCGCGTCGCGCTCCGACGCCTCGGGCTGGGGTGATCTCGCCACCGGTGTCGGCATGCTGTGGGCGATCGGAGCGCTCCACCCGGCGGTGCTTGCGTGGACGGTGGTCGCTGTCGTGTCGAGCGCCTGCGTCTTCACCGCCACCGGCATCGTGCTCTTCAGCGCCGCCTTCTGGCTGGGGCGCGTCGAGCACGTGGCCCGCCAGGCGTGGGAGGTCGTCATCACCTTCAGCCTCTATCCGCGTCCGCTCTTCTCGGGCACCGTCGCGGTCCTGCTCTACACGGTGATCCCGGCCGGCTTCATCGCGTTCCTCCCGGCGGAGCTGGTCAGACGCCCCAGCCCGGCGCGCGCGGCGGCGGTCGCGGCGAGCGCGGCGGCGTGGCTCGCGCTGGCGGTCCTCGTGTTCCACCGTGGCCTGCGCCGCTATGAATCGGGGAACCGGGTCGGCGGCCGCGGCTGAGCGGCGAGGACCGACCCGCGACGTCAGCAGTAGCGCGCGATGGTCGTCAGCAAACGGCCGAAGTCCAGGGGCTTCACCATGGAGGCGACGGCGCCCAGGGCGGCCGCCTCGCGCACGGTGTCCGCGTCGGCGGAGATGACGACGACGGGGATCCCAGCGAGCGTCGGATCGCGGAGCTGCTCGGCCCGGAACGCCCAGCCGTTCATCACCGGCATGAACAGATCCAGGAGGATCAGACAGAACAGTGCGGAGGTGCGAAGGTGCTGGAGTGCGTCCTGTCCGTGCTCGGCCTCGACGACGGAGTAGCCTTCGCCGGCGAGGAACGCCGCGACGGCCTCCCGGAAGTCGCCGTCGTCCTCCACGATCAGGATGCTCTTCGCATGACTCATGGAACCCTCTCCGGCGTCGTCGGCTGGGCGGCGGGCGACCCGGCGAGCGGCAGCCTGATCGTGAACGTCGCCCCTGCGCCGTCGCCCGCGCTCTCGACCGCCACGCGACCGCCGTGCCGCTGCGCCAGGTTCTGCGCGATCGCGAGGCCGAGTCCGAGACCACCGCCCTTCCGCTTCCGCACGTCCTCCGCCTGGTGGAACCGCTCGAACACGTGGGGCAGGAACTCCGCCGCGATGCCCTTTCCCTCGTCGCGCACGATGATGTGCGCCGTGTCGGGGGTGCACTCGAGCCGCACCTCGACTGCTCGACCCGGCGGGGTGAACTTCACGGCGTTGCTCACTACGTTGGAGACGATCTGCTGCAGGCGGATCGCGTCGCCCGCGACCGTCGCCTCCCCTTCCAGGGACGAGTCGATCCGGACCCCCTTCGCCGTCGCGTCGGGCCGAATGCCATCGAGCGCGGCCTCCACGACCGCCCGCAGCTCGACGTTGCGGACGTCCATGCGCAGCCGCCCGCTCACGATACGCGACACGTCGAGGAGGTCGTCGACCAGCGCGGCTTGGATGCGGGCATTCTGCTCGATGGTCGCGAGGGCCCGGGCGACGCGCTCGGGTGGCAACTTCGCTTGCCGGAGGACCGAGACCCAGCCCACGATGGCGGTCAGCGGCGTGCGCAGTTCGTGCGACACGATCGACAGGAAGTCGTCCTTGGCCTGGTTCGCGGCCTCGGCCTCGGCGCGCGCCGTCCGCTCGGCCTCGTACAGGCGCGCATTGTCGATCGCGATGGCGGCCTGCGCGGCGAGGCCGGTCACCACGCGCTCGTCGCGTTCGCTGAACACGCCGGACTCGGGATGGCCGAAGAACAGCCCGCCCAGCACCGTGCCGCCACGCGACACCACCGGAACCGCCAGGTAGCTCCGCACCGGCAGATGGCCCGGGGGCGTCCCGTGGTACGGCGGGTTCCTGCCGTAGCGCGGGTCCTGGGTGACGTCGTCGAGCCGGACGGCGCCGGTGCCGTGGAACGTCGGCGCGAAGAGCGCCGTGTTGCGGGGCAACGGGAAGCGGCTGAACGCCTCCCGCGGCGCGCCAGACAGCGCGTACAGGGTGTACGACTCGCCGCCCGCATCGACCAGGTTGTAGAAGAAGGCCCCGTACCGCGCACGGGTGATCTCCGTCGCGGCGTCCGTGACCCCTTGCAAGAGCTTCTGCATGTCGAGCTCGCCAGACAGGATGCTGCTCGTGCGATTGAGGATCGCCAGCACCTCGAGCGTGTCGCGCAGCGCCGCCTCGGCGCGCCGGCGCTCGGTGACGTCGCGGGCGATCTTCGACGCGCCGATCATGCGGCCCGCCGCGTCCATGATCGGCGAGACGGTGAGCGAGACCTGGATCCGCCGCCCGTCCTTGCGGACGCGCTCGGTGTCGGAGTGCTCCACGCGCTGACCTCGACGGATCGAATCCAGGATCTGGGACGCGTCATCGGGGCGGTCGGGTGGGACGAGCCGACGGATCGGCTGGCCGACCATCTCCGCGGCCGTGTACCCGAACAGGCGCTCCGCACCCTGGTTCCAGTTCGTCACGATGCCGTCGAGCGTGGTTCCGACGATGGCATCATCCGAGCCTTCGACGATGGCGGCGAGCCGCGCGTCGGCACCCTCCAGCTCGCGGCGGCGGGTGATGTCGTCGATCATGGCGACCCAGCCGTCCGGCGAGCCGGTCGCGTCTCGCGTCGGCTCGTAGACGGCGTGGACCAGGCGGCGTCCGATCCCCTTGAAGTCGGTCTCCTGCTCGTATTCCACCCGTTCCCCACGGAGTACCCGTTCGAAGTAGGGCCGCAGCATCTCGAAGGCCTCCGGCCCGAGGACCTTGACGATCGGCTGCCCCGCGAGTTCTTCCGCCCGGCGGCCGATCCAGACGCCGTATCCGGGACTCGCCCAGAGGTAGCGCAGGTCGCGGCTGCACTGCGTGACGGCCGCGGTCATCAACCGGGTGATCGTTCGAAGTCGCTCGAGCTCCAAGCGAAGGTCGTCGGCGGGCGTGCCGCGGGTCATGAATGGGGATGGGTGGTCCCGGCGATGGGGGACATCATGCCGACGGCTCCCTCCGGAGGAGACGGTTCTTCCGGGCCTCCTGTAATCCCCGCCGGCTGTGTTCGCAAGCAGTTTCCGTCGCGGGTCGTCCGCGCGGGCGGGCCGCGTTCGACGTTGGTCCCCCGCGTCGCGTGTGGTAGGAGGCGGATCGGCATGGCGTCCAGCGTCCGGCGCATCGTGCTCGCCTACTCCGGCGGGCTCGACACCTCCGTCATCCTGCGCTGGCTCATCGAGCGCTACCAGGCGGAGGTCGTGGCCTTCTGCGCCGACCTCGGACAGGCGGAGGAGCTCCGTGGCCTCGACGCCAAGGCGCGCGCCACCGGAGCCACGAAGTGCGTCGTCGATGATCTGCGGGAAGAGTTCGTGCGTGACTTCGTCTTCCCGATGTTCCGTGCCGCGGCGATTTACGAGGGCCAGTACCTGCTCGGCACCTCGATCGCGCGGCCGCTCATCGCCAAGCGCCAGGTCGAGATCGCACGCGCCGAGGGCGCCGACGCGGTGGCGCACGGCGCCACGGGCAAGGGCAACGACCAGGTCCGCTTCGAGCTGACGTTCGCGGCGCTGGCGCCCGAGCTCACCGTCATCGCCCCGTGGCGTGAATGGGACTTCAAGGGACGCGCCGACCTGATCGCCTACGCCGACGCGCAGCGCATCCCGATCACCGTCACCGCCGAGAAGCCGTACTCCAGCGACCGCAATCTGCTCCACGTGAGCTACGAGGGCGGCATCCTCGAGGACCCGTGGCGACCGCCATACGACGACATGTTCCAGCTCACCGTCGCACCCGAGGCGGCGCCCGACCAGGCCGAGGAGATCGAGGTCGAGCTGGAGGCCGGCGTCCCGGTGGCGGTGAATGGCGAGCGGCTGTCGCCCGCCACGCTGCTCGCGCGCTTGAATGCGCTCGCCGGCCGGCACGGCGTCGGGCGCGTCGACCTGGTGGAGAACCGCTACGTCGGCATGAAGTCGCGCGGGGTGTACGAGACGCCGGGGGGCACCGTGCTGCGCCAGGCATTCCAGGCCGTCGAGTCGCTCACCCTGGACCGCGAGGTGCTGCATCTGCGCGACGCGCTGGCCCCGCGCTACGCCGAGCTGGTGTACAACGGCTATTGGTTCGCGCCCGAGCGCGAGATGCTGCAGGCCGCGGTCGACGAGGCCGCACGCGCGGTCACGGGCACGGCCCGCCTCCGGCTCTACAGGGGCAGCGTCCGGACCGTCGGTCGCAAGGCGCCGCGTTCGCTCTACGACCCGAAGCTGGCGAGCTTCGACGAGGCGGGTGGCTACCGCCAGACGGATGCCGCCGGGTTCATCCGGCTCTCCGGCCTGCGGCTCCGCATCCGGGCGCTGGTCGAGCGCGGATCCACATGAGCCGCCGGCCCGCCGGTGGCCCCGCGCGCGCCGCCGCCAAGGCATGGGCCGGGCGCTTTGCCACACCGACCGCCCGCATCGTCGAGGAGTTCACCACGTCGCTGCCCGTGGATCGCGTCCTCTACCCGTACGACATCGCAGGCAGCCGGGCGCACGTGAAGGCGCTGGTGCGGGCGAAGTTGCTGACGCCGCGCGAGGGCCGCCGCCTCGACGCGGGGCTGCGCCGGGTGCTCGCCGAGCTGGACGACGGGCACTTCCGCTTCCGGCAGAGCGACGAGGACATCCACATGGCCGTCGAGCGCCGCCTGACCGAGCTCATCGGCCCGCTCGGCGGCAAGCTGCACACCGGCCGCAGCCGCAACGACCAGGTGGCGCTCGACCTCCGGCTGTGGCTGCGGGCCGAGTGCGACGCGCTCGACGGCGACCTGGCACGCATCCAGCGCGCGCTGGTCGCCGTCGCCCGGCGCCACGAGCATGCCGTGTTCCCCGGCTACACCCACCTCCAGCGCGCACAGCCCGTCCTGCTGGCGCACCACCTGCTCGCCTACCACGAGATGCTCGCCCGCGACCGCGGCCGTGTCCGCGACTGCCGCGCCCGTGGCGACGAGCTGCCGCTCGGCGCAGGCGCGCTCGCTGGCGCGGGCTTCGCGCTCGACCGGCGACACGTGGCGAAGCTGCTCGGCTTCGCGCGCGTGACGCGCAACAGCCTCGACGCCGTCGCCGATCGCGACACCGCCGCCGAGTTCCTCGCCGCCGCCGCGATCGCCGCCGTCCATCTGAGCCGGCTCGCCGAGGAGCTGGTGCTGTGGGCGAGCGAGGAGTTCGGCTTCGTCCAGCTGCCCGACGGCTTCGCCACCGGCAGCTCGATGATGCCGCAGAAGAAAAACCCCGACGTCGCCGAGCTGGTGCGCGGGCGAACCGGTCGCGTGCTGGGCGCGCTGGTGGCGCTCCTCACCACGCTGAAGGGCCTGCCGCTGGCCTACAATCGCGATCTCCAGGAGGACAAGGCGCTCCTCTTCGACGCGTCGGCGACGCTGCGCCAGAGCCTTCGCGTCCTCGCCGTCATGCTCCCGGCGCTGCGCTTCGACACTGCGCGCATGGCGGCGGCGGGCGACGGTCTGCTCCTCGCCACCGACCTCGCCGACCTGCTCGTCGAGCGCGGCCTGCCGTTCCGCCGCGCGCACGAGGTGGTGGGCGGCCTGGTGCGCCACTGTCTCGCCACCGGCACGGCGCTGCGCGACCTCGACGCCGCCACGCTCCGGCGGCACTCCGCCCTCCTCGACCCGGAGCTGGTGCGCGGCCTCACGCCGGCGCGGTCGGTGGCACGCCGGCGCGTCGTCGGTGGCACCGCGCCTGCCGAGGTGCGGCGCCGGCTGGTGCGCGCCGCGCGCGAGGCGCGCGCGTGAAACACCGGACCGTGTACGCGGGGCTCGCGCTCGGCGGCGCGTTGCTGGCGGCGTGCGGCAACAAGACGTCGATCCGCCCGCCCGAGCTCGTGCAGCCCAAACCCGCCACGGCGCTCGTGGCGCGCCCGGCGAAGGACGGGGTCGTTCTCACCTGGCGGCGCCCCAACGAGTATTCCGGCGGCGGGCGCATGAACGATCTCGGCGGCTTCGAGATCGAGCGCGCCCCGGGCGAGGGCGCCGCCGACTATGCGCGCATCGGCCGGCTCGAGCTCGACGACCAGAAGCGTTTCCGTCCCCAGCGAGACGTGACGTGGACCGACACGAGCGCCGTTGCCGGTGCGCGCTACCGTTACCGCGTCGTCGCCTTCACGCTCGACGGCTACGAGAGCGCACCGGCCGGCCCGGTGACGGTGCAGTTCGAACCGGGGAAGGCCGAGCCCCCCGCGCCAGGGCAGTAAGCCGACGCTCGCGGCGGCGGCCGGCGGGCAGCTCGCGCCCGCACTCCGGGCGATGCTCGCCGACGTGACCGTCGCCCGGTCCGCGGGGTTCGGCAGCGCGTATGCGCGGCCCGAGGCGCTCGCGCCCGAGACGGTCGCGGCCTATTTGGGCCCGCTCGTGGCCTCGCCCGAGGCCGTCCGCGACCTCGAGCGCTTCCTCGCCACCTTCGATTGCGCGCAGACGGTCGCGGTCTACGATCGCCTCCGTCGCCTCGACGTGCCGACGCTGATCATGTGGGGGACCGACGATGCGTTCTTCGACGTGCGATGGGCGTACTGGCTGCGCGACACCATTCCCGGCAGCCGCCGCGTGATCGAGGTCCCGGGCGGACGGCTCTTCTTCCCGGAGGAGGAGCCCGATCTCGTCGCCGATGCGCTGCGCGCGCACTGGGCGGAGGCCGCGCCGGTCGAGCAAGCCGCCGCGCGCTGACGGGCGCCCGCGACGGAGGTTGGCCCCTCGGAAGCAGGGCGGCGTCACGCCAGCCGGTAGCGCTTGAGCTTCTCGTAGAGCGTCCGCAGCCCGATCCCGAGACGGTCCGCCGCCTCCTTCCGGTTCCCACCCACGGCGGCCAGCGTGCGCTCGATCGCATCGCGTTCGAGCGCGGCGAGCGGGCGCAGGCCGTCGGGCGGGGTCGCGGCCAGAGCGCCGCCCGGGTCCAGCACGAGATGCTCGGCCCCGATCGCTTCCCCGTCCGCGAGGATGGCGGCCCGCTCGAGGGCGTTCTCCAGCTCGCGCACGTTCCCCGCCCAGGGGGCCGCCAGCAGCCGCGCCCGGGCTGCCGACTCGAGCCGGAGCGGGCGGCGAGCCAGCGCGGCGCTGATGCGGACGAGGAGCGTCTCGGCCAGCGGCAGGAGGTCTTCGCGGCGTTCGCGCAACGGCGGAAGACGGACGGGAAAGACGGCCAGCCGGTGATACAGGTCGTCGCGGAACCGCCCGGCTTGCATGAGCGCCTGCAGGTCGCGGTTGGTGGCGGCGATCCAGCGCACGTTGGCAGCGAGGGCCTGCGTTCCGCCGACCCGCTCGAACCGCCGCTCCTGCAGCACGCGCAGCAGCTTCGCCTGCAGCTCGGGCTTGAGCTCGGCCACCTCGTCCAGGAAGAACGTCCCGCCCTCGGCGAGCTCGATGCGCCCGCGCCGGCGGGCGACGGCGCCGGTGAACGCGCCCTTCTCGTGGCCGAACAGCTCGCTCTCGAGCAGGGTCTCGGCCAGTGCGGCGCAGTTCACCGCGACGAAGGGTCCCGCCGCCCGGGTGCTCCAGGCGTGCACCGCCCGCGCTGCCACCTCCTTGCCGACGCCGCTCTCGCCCAGCAGCAGGACGGTGGCGTCGGTGCGGGCCACCTTCCTGAGCGCCGCCTCCACGGGACGCATCACCGGGGCGCCCCACGTGAGCGGCGGGACGACGCTGCCGGCGCGATCGCGCTCCTCGCGCCGATCGCGCAGCGTGCGCCGCTCCACGGCGCGCGCCACCAGCAGCCGCAGCGCCTCCGGCCCCTCGACCGGCTTCTGGAGGTAGTCGAAGGCCCCGAGCTTCATGGCCTCGATGGCGGTCTCCACCGTCCCGTGCGCGGTGAGGACGACGATCTCGAGCTCGGGCTGCTCGGCGGCGGCCTTGCGCACCAGCGCCATGCCGTCCATCCCCGGCATGCGGAGATCCGTCACCAGGACATGGAAGCCTTCCGCGTCGAGCCGGCGCGCGGCCTCGGCGCCGTCGGCCGCCTGCCGTACGTCGTGACCGTCCGCCTCCAGGGCCTCGGCGAGGAAGGTCCGGACCCCCTCGTCGTCGTCCACCACCAGGATGCGCGCCATCGGCGAAGGCCGTCAGGGAATCACGATGCGGAACTCCGCGCCACCTCCCGGGTGCGTCCGTGCCGTGACGCGGCCTCCGTGCAGCTCGGCGATGCGGCGCGCGACCGCAAGCCCCAGGCCGGTGCCGTGCACGCGGGTGGTGTGAAAGGCTTCGAAGAGGCGCTCCGGATCGCCGGGCGGCAGACCCGGGCCTTGGTCCCGGATGCGGAAGACGAGGCCCTCCCCGTCCACCGCCGCCGTAACGCACACTCGCGCGCCGGCGGGTGACGCCTCGAGGGCGTTGCGGAGCAGGTTCGCCAGGGCGAGCTGCAATCGCGCGGCGTCGAGAGACCAGGTGGATGGCGCGGCGCTGGCGTCGACGTCGACCCGATCGGGGGCAACGGCGTTGACGGCGTCGCGCAGGACCGCGGCGGGCTCCACCGGCGCCGGCGTCACGCGGCTGGCGCGTACGAAGCTCAACAGATCCTCCACCAGCCGTTCCAGCCGGCGGATCTCATGCACAAGCCGGTCCGCCTTCTCTCGGTCCGGCCCCGGAGCGGCGAGTCGCTCGACCAGGAGCTGGGCGTGGCCCTTCAGCGCCGCGAGCGGATTGCGGATCTCGTGGGCGAGCACCGCGGACATCTCCCCGAGGCTCACGAGCGTGCGATCACGCTCGGCGGCCGCCTGCAGCCCTTCGGCGCGCCGCGCGAGCCGCCAGAGGACGACCGTCGCCACCAGCAGCGCCAGCGCCGTGACGAGCGCGACCGCGAGGCTGCGGGTGGCGGACTGCCGCAACGCGTTCGCCTCGACCGGCTCGTACACGATCAGCAAGCGCGGGCGTCCCCCGGGCCCACCGTGCCCCGGCCAGGGCGGAGGTGGCCCCCCGGGTCCATGGGAGCCGGGAGGCGGCGGCGGAGGCATCGAGCGGGGGGGCCCGTCCGGACCGGCCGGACCCCGCAGGGGTGGCGGCGGAGGGTGCCCCGGACCCGGAGGAGGCGGATCGCTGGCCAGTGCGACGAGGCCCTCGACGTCCAGCAGGGTGCCGGGGCGCGCTGCCGCGAGCTGCCGCTGCAAGGCCGCGGGCGACGGACGGCAATCGCCCGCGCTCGCAGCTGGGTCACCGTCGTGGCCCAGTACGGCGACACAGCGCAGCCCCTCGTCCCGGTGCGATCGCAGCGCCCGGTCGAGCGTCTCGGGCGTGACCGCGCGCTCCCACTCGAGGTCGTGGCCGAGCGCGAACAGGAGGCGCCGCCCCTGCGCCGCCGTCACCTCGGCACGCACGTGCTCGACGTCGAGCCAGCTCCGGAGCGCCGTGCCGAGCAGCGCCAGGCCGATCACCGCGTAGACAAGCACCTGCGCCCAGCGCACGCGGCGCAGTGAGCGCGAGGGATCGGAACGCGTCGGGCGGTCCATGCGGCGTGGAGAGCCTACGAAGAGCGGAGGCAGGGGTCCACCGGCGGGACGCAAACCGGATGCCCGCGTCTGGCGCTGCCCGGGCGTGCCTGCGGCCTCTCCCTTGCGTGCGGATTCCGCAGGCGATCGCTGCCGGATCCGCACCCGCCGGCGTCCTGCCGCGCCGTCCGGTGTCACGATCACGCCGCCGTCGCGCCTGGCACGACACTCGCACATACTCTCCTGCGCGAGGAGTGACGCACGGGAGGCCGCGATGACCATCGACCACCACGACGACGACGCACGGAGCGGGCGCGTACTCGCGCGGCGCGAGGTGCTGGTGCTCTTCGGCACCACGGCGGGCGCGGCCGTGCTGGCCACCTGCGTGCCAAGCCAGTTCGGACGGCGCGTGCCGCTCGGGACCGCCGTGGCCGCGGCGGCCGAGCCGTCGTGCATCGTGCGCCCCGAGCTCACCGAGGGCCCGTACTTCGTCGACGAGCGCCTGAACCGCTCCGACATCCGATCCGACCCGAGCACCGGCGAGATCAGGCCGGGTGTCACGCTGACGCTCGGGTTCGTCGTGTCGCGCATCGATGGCAGCGCGTGCGTCCCGTTCGACGGCGCGCTCGTGGATCTCTGGCACTGCGACGCGACGGGCATCTACTCCGACGTGCAGGACGCCGGCTTCGACACGACGGGTCAGCAGTTCCTGCGCGGCTACCAGGTGACCGACGCCGACGGCGCGGCGCGCTTCGTCACCATCTACCCCGGCTGGTACCAGGGACGCACCGTCCACATGCATTTCAAGGTCCGCACCGACCCCGACTCGTCGACGGGGCTCGAGTTCACATCGCAGCTCTTCTTCGACGACGACCTGACGGATGTCGTGCACGCGCAGCAGCCCTACGCGTCGAAAGGGCAGCGGACGTTGCGCAACGCCGGCGACGGAATCTACCAGGACGGCGGCGACCAGCTGCTGCTCTCGCTGACCTCGGACGGCGCAGGGGGCTACGTCGCGACGTTCGAGATTGGCATCGAGGCGAGTGGGACGACGACGAGCACGACCACGCCGTCCAGCGGCACCACGACGACGACCCTCGCCGGCGGGAGCTGCGCGACGACGGCCGCCTGCCTGGCCCAGCTGCAAGACGCGCTGCCGGACCCCGCGACCGCGGCCAACCGGCGGGCGAAGCGCACGGCGCAGGGGCTCCGGCGCCGAGCCGCCAAGCTCTCGTCGATGCTCGATCGGGCGGCGGCGACGTCGGGCAGCAGGCAGCAGCGGCTCCTCACCCGCGCCGAGGCGAAGCTCGAGGCACTGCTCGCCGCGAGCGAGCGGGCCGCGACGAAGGGCATGCTCGGGGTGCCGCTCGCGCCGATCCAGGCGGCGATCGCGGCCCTGCTCGACCTGATGTGAATCATCCGACCGCGGCGTCCGCCGTGCGCTCGATCGCAGGCGCCGGCGCCCGCCGGGAACACGAGTCCGTGAACGAAGGGAGGACCGTACGATGGTGAAGTTGTCTGTTGTCGTCTCGACGCTCGGCGTCCTGCTGCTGGGCTCGACGGTACCGGCCGGCGCGCAGGGGCATGGACCCGGGGCCCCGGCGCCTTGGGGGGCGCCACCTCCGGGCCCACGCGGCGCACCGTCCGACGCACTGCTGGAGCGCCTGATCTTTCCGTGTCGCGCGGCGTGTCTGGACGCCGGACATACCTGCGCCGAGACCGCCGATGCGACCGTGGTGACCTGCGTCGGGGGCACCTGCGCCGCCGACGTCGAGACGGCGCGCACCGTCTGCGCCGCCGATCTGGCAACCGGGGAGTGTCAGGACGCGCGCAGCGCGCTGCGCGAGTGCGCGCAGCCCTGTCTCGCGGCGCGGCGCGAGGCGGCCGGCGCGTGCCGCACGACGGTCGACGAGTGCCTGGACGCCTGCGACAGCGCCGCGGCGCAGTAGCCCGCACCGTCGCGGCCGTCACAGGTTGACCCTTCGGCAGCGTGGCAGTAATGACGAGCGACTGGCATCGTCATGGCCACGCTCGCCTTCGCCAAGCTGCACGGCACCGCCAACGACTTCGTCTACGTGGACGCGCGGCGCGGGTTTCCGGGCGACCCGGCCGCGCTCGCGCCCTTCCTCTGTGACCGCCATCGTGGCATCGGCGCGGACGGCCTGATTCTGCTGCTCGACTCCGAGCGCGCCGACTGCCGGATGAAGATCTACAACGCCGACGGCAGCGTCGCCGAGATGTGCGGCAACGGCATCCGCGGCTTCGCCAAGTTCGTGCTCGACCGCGGACTCGTCGCCCGCGTCCCCCTCCGCGTCGAGACCGATGCCGGCATCAAGGTCGTCCTGCCGGAGCGCGAGCGGGGCCGCGTGGCGCGTGTCGCCGTCGACATGGGCCCGCCCGTGTGGGACGGACGCAGCATTCCGGTCGACGCCGACGGCGAGGTGATCGAACGGCCGCTCGAGGTGGGGGGTCGGGAGTACCGCGTGACCTGCGTCTCCATGGGCAATCCGCACTGCGTCGTGTTCGTGGACGACGTCGCGGCGCTCCCGCTCGCGACGCTGGGCCCGCGTTTCGAGCACCACCCGTTCTTCCCCCGGCGGGTGAACACGGAGTTCATCCGCGTCGCCGGACCGGACACGCTCGAGATGCGGGTCTGGGAACGCGGTGCCGGGGAGACGCTGGCGTGCGGGACGGGCGCGTGCGCCGCCGCGGTTGCCGCGGCGCGGACCGGCCGCACCGGGCGGCAGGTGCGCGTGGCGCTTCCGGGTGGTCGGCTCGAGATCGACTGGCAGGCCGACGACCACGTGCGCATGACCGGCGACGCGGTCGAAATCTTCGACGGTG
This sequence comes from Thermodesulfobacteriota bacterium, assembly GCA_046727715.1. Classification (GTDB taxonomy): domain Bacteria; phylum Desulfobacterota; class Binatia; order DP-6; family DP-6; genus CAVQLX01. The sequence continues at coordinate 9,858 of JBKPDC010000282.1, read as the reverse complement.
CAATCGAGGTGTGACATGTGGAAAGGCTGCCTGACGGCGCTCGTGACTCCCTTCCGCGGCGGCGAGGTCGACCTCGCCGCCCTCGAGCAGCTCGTCGAGGCGCAGATCGCCGGCGGCGTCCAGGGGCTCGTCCCTTGCGGCTCGACGGGTGAATCGGCCACCCTGACCCACGAGGAGCACATCGCCGTGGTGAAGGCGGTGATCCGCTTCGCCCGCGGCCGCCTGCCCGTCATCGCAGGCACGGGTTCGAACTCCACCGCCGAGGCGGTGCGGCTCACCCGCGCGGCCGAGGAGGCGGGTTCGGCCGGAGCGCTCCTCATCTCACCCTACTACAACAGGCCCACGCAGGAGGGCATCTACGAGCACTATGCCGCCGTCGCCGCGGCGACGAAGCTGCCGGTCATCGTCTACAACATCCCGGGCCGCACGGCCTCGAACATCCTGCCCGAGACCATCGTGCGCCTGTCGCGCATCAAGAACATCGTCGGGGTCAAGGAGGCGAGCGGGTCGATGCCGCAGATCATCGACGTCATCGCCCTTGCCGAGCCCGGCTTCGCGGTGTGGTCGGGCGACGACCTGATGACGCTCCCAATCGTGGCCGCCGGCGGGGCCGGCACGATCTGCGTCACCTCGAACGTGGTCCCCCGGCAGTTCGCGGACTTCACCGGCGCGCTGCTCGCCGGCGACCTCGTGCGTGCCCGCGGCCTCATGCACGACCTGCTGCCACTGCTGCGCGCCTTCGGCGGCCGGTTCGAGGTGAACCCCATCCCAGTGAAGACGGCGCTGGCACTGATGGGCCGCTGTGCCGAGGAGTTCCGGCTGCCGCTCACCCGCATGAACGCGGCCAACCGGGCGCAGCTCGAGCAGGTGCTGCGCGAGCAGAACCTTGTCTGACAGCATCGGCCTCGTCGTCTGCGGCGCCGCCGGGCGCATGGGACGGCTCGTGATCGGTCTCGGTCGTGACGAGCCCGGGCTGCGGGTGGCGGGAGCCGTCGAGGCCCCCGGTCATCCCAGTCTCGGACGGGACGCGGGCGCGCTCGCCGACGGACGCTCCCTCGGCATCCCGGTCCAGGAGGACCTGGCTGCCATCGTGCGCCGCGAGCACGTGGTCGTCGATTTCACCGGGGTGCCGGATGCGACGGTGCGCCACGCGGCGCTGGCCGTGGAGCGCGGCGCCGCCCTGGTCGTGGGTACGACGGGCTTCGACGCCCGCCAGCGCGAGGAGCTCGGGGCGCTCGCCACCCGCACGCGCTCGGTCGTTGCCGCCAACTTCAGCGTCGGCGTGACGGTGCTCACGGAGCTGGTGACGCTCGCCGCCCGGCTGCTCGACCCTTCATTCGAGGCCGAGATCGTGGAGCTGCATCACCACGCCAAGAAGGACGCCCCGAGCGGCACCGCACTCGCCCTTGGCCATGCCGTGGCCGCCGCGCGCCGGCTCGACTTCGACGACGCTGCGCGGCTCGCGCGCGAGGGACAGGTCGGCGCCCGGCCCCGGGACGAGATCGGCATCGTCGCGCTGCGCGCCGGCGACGCCGTGGGTGACCACACCGTCGTCTTCGGAGGCCTCGGCGAGCGACTCGAGCTGATCCACCGGGCACAGAGCCGCGAGTGCCTCGCCCGCGGCGCGCTCCGGGCGGCACGCTGGGTCGCCGACCAGCCTGCCGGGCTGTACTCGATGCGCGACGTCCTCGGCCTCTGAGCGCTCCCGAGCGTCTCTCCAGACGCCCTCCGGACCGATGGGGCGGTCCGCGTGGACCCTGGCCGAGCGGCGATGGTAAGGCCCCGGCATGCGGCTCCCTGTCGCCGTCGTGCTCGCGAGCCTCCTCGCCTCCGCCATGGCGCAGGCCCAGGACCCCTGCCTGACGGGCGCCTCCACACTCGCGGACCAACGGGCGCTGGCCGCGCTCACCGACAGCACGGAGGCGACCTGCCCGTGCGCCGCGGCGGCGACCAGACGCACGTGGCAGCGCTGCGCCAAGGGGGTCCTCGATGTGACGCTGGCCGGCGGTGAGTTGCGCGAGGAGTGCAAGGAGACGGCCGAGCAGACCGTGCGCGGCACGTCGTGCGGCGGTGCGAAGATCCCGTGCGGCACGGTGCAGCTGAGCGGAGACCGTCTCCCAACGTGCCGTCTCTCGACGTCCTGCAAGGACTCTCGGCGTGCCGACCGGACGGCATGCACGGCGGAGACGTCCTGCAGCGACGTCGTCACCTGGACGGCCGGCACCTGTCTCGACCCGCGTGACGCGGGCCCCTACGCAGCCGGCGTCCGCGTGATCCCGTGGACGAAGGATTCCGCGGCCAACCCAGGGACGCCGCGCACGCTCGATACGGTGATCTGGTACCCGGCTCCGCCGGGGAGCGGCCCCATCACGTCACAGTACCAGGCCGTGCAGAACGCGTCGCTCGATCCGAGCGGCGGACCGTACCCCGTCGTCCTCTTCTCGCACGGCTCGTGCGGGTACGCCTCCCAGAGCCTGTTCCTGACACCGCTGCTCGTCACGCGCGGCTACATCGTGGTGGCACCGCCTCATCCCGGCAATACCATCTTTGAGTTCCCGACCTGTGGCACCAGGGCGGCACAGGTCCAGTCGTTCATCGAGCGACCGCAGGACATGATCTTCGTCCTCGACCAGATCCTGGCGGCGGGCGCCGATCCCGGGTCGCCGTTCTTCGGCGCGGTGGACGGTACCCGCGTCGCCATGACCGGGCACTCGTTCGGCGGCTTGACCACGTTCCTGGTGACGGCCATCGAGCCCAGGATCACGGCGGCGGTGGCGATGGCGCCTGCCACGCTGGGCGCCCCCAGTTTCGACATCCCCTCGCTGATCACGCTCGGCAACATCGACAGCGTCGTCAACAACCCCGCGACGCGCCAGGCGTACGCCGCATCGGCCACACCGAAGCTGCTGGTCGAGGTGGAGCACTCGGGGCACTACACCTTCTCGGACGGCTGCTTCCCGTCGCCCGACTGCAACCCGCCGACCACGCTGACCCAGGCCGAGGCGCATGCGGCTGCCCTGCGCTACATCGTCCCGTTCCTGGAACGCTATCTTGCGGGCCGAACGGAGGCAGCTTCCTTGCTGGGGCCCCCGACGGGCCCGGGCTTCGTGTACCAGGCCGCTCTCTGACCGCGCGCCGCCGGCTCTTTGTTTGTAAAACGCACGAGAGTCGGTTAGAACGCCGTCGATCGTGGTCCGCTCGACCGACGAGAGCGAGAAAGCCCAGGAAATCCAACCTCGTAGAGACGCGAACCGAGGTTGTGGCATGACCTGTGGAGCCGCTCCCTGAGGCATGCCGCACCGCGTGCACATCGGCATTGGGTCGAACCTCGGCGATCGGAGGGCCAACACGGTCGAAGCGGTCGAGAAGGTCTCGCAGCTGCCTGGCACGCGGGTCGTGCGCGCATCGTCGCTCTACGAGAGCGAGCCGCTGGGCGACGCCAAGACGTGGTTCGTGAACAGCGTCATCGAGCTCGACTCCGACCTCGCGCCCGACGCGCTGCTCAAAAAGCTCCAGGCCATCGAGCAGGCGATGGGGCGCAAGCGAGTCAAGGGGAAGCGCTGGGGTTCGCGCATCATCGACCTCGACATCCTGCTCTTCGACCAGGACGTGATCGACAAGCGCAATCTCAAGATCCCGCATCCCGAGCTGCACAAGCGACGCTTCGTGCTGCTGCCGCTCGCCGAGCTGGCGCCGCAGGTGATCCATCCGCAGCTCGGACAGTCGATCTCGACGCTGCTCGCCACCGTGAAGGACGCCAAGCGCGTCGTCCTGCTGCCCCGTGCGTGACCTGCGTCCCGCCGGCGTGCTGCTCGCGGCGGTGGCGCTCGTCGCCGCGGCTCCTCCGGCGAGCCTGCCGCGAGCACGGGTCGTCTGGATCAGCGACGGTGACACGGTGATCGTGCAGGTGGGGAGCCGCCGCGAGCGCGTGCGGCTCATCGGGATCGACTCGCCGGAGCTGCACGAGTCGGCGAAGCTCGACCGCGACGCCGAGCGCAGCCGCCGGGACCGTCGCGACATCCAGGCCGAGGGTGCGCGCGCGCGGGATTTCACCCGCCAGCGGCTCCTCGGCCGGACCGTGGCGCTCGAGCAGGACGTGCAAGCACGCGATCGCTTCGGACGTCTCCTCGCCTACGTGTGGCTCGAGGACGGCACGCTCTTCAACGTCGAGGTGGTGCGCGCAGGGTGGGCCCGCACGCTCACGATGCCGCCGAACGTGCGGCATGCCGACGCGTTGGTGAAGGCGCAGCGCGCGGCGCGTGCCGAGCGGAAGGGGCTCTGGCGCGACCGGGATGCGCCGCGCCGTCGGGCGGAGCCGTCGCGGCGCAGCGCCTCGTTCACGGCCCCGGCGGCCTCCTCGACTGCCCGCAACGGTTCGGCAAGCGCCGCGGCGGCGTCGGTCCCCCGCTGCGCGCGCCGCGTGCGATCGAGCGCGTCGATGAACGCCCGATAGCGCGCGACCAGTTCCTCGAAGGTCGCGAGCGACGGCGGCGCGTCTCGGCCGGCGCGGCGTCGGGCCTCGCGCGCGAACGCGTCCGCGCGTTCGAGCGGATAGGTGAGCTCGGGCATGCTCTCCGCTGTGAAACGCCCCGTGGCGACGAGGTCCGTGGCCTTGCGCGCGATCGAGACCATGACCTCCGCGTGTGTGCGCACCCGCGACGCATACGAGCGCCAGAAGCAGCCGGTGACGACGAGCACGATCGCGACACCCACGAGGCAGGTGCTTGCCTTGACCCGTGGGGTCGCGGGCCCTACCATGACGCTGATTCCCGTCCACATGGACACCGTCCCCCGCCTGCCGCCCATCTACTTCGAGAAGCTGCTCGAGAGCTCGCCCGACATCGTCGTCGCCGTCGATCGCAAGGGCGTCATCATCTTCTACAACGACGGCGCGCGGAGCACGCTCGGGTACTCGCCCGACGAGGTGCTGGGCCAGCACGTGACGCGGCTCTATCCCGACCTGGCAGAGGCTCGCAAGGTGATGACGGCCATGCGCGAGGGCTACGGCGCCGACGCGCCGGGACAGGTGCGGAACTTCGAGACCTGCTTCGTCGCCAAGAGCGGCGCGCCGATCCCGGTCGCCATCTCGGGTTCCCTCATCCACACCGCCAGCGGCGAGGAGCTGGGCTCCATCGGGTTTGGCAAGGACCTGCGCCTGATCCGGCGCCACGATCGACTGGCGACGCTGGGCGAGGTCGCCATCGGCGTCGCGCACGAGATCAACAACCCGCTCGAGGTGATCGTCAACAACCTGAACCTGGTGGAGAAGCACATCGCACGCGTCAGCTCCGACGAGGACTTCCTGATCGAGAGCGAGCGCTTCGACTCCACCTACGGGGCGATCGGCCGTATCCAGCACATCGTCACCAAGCTGAACGACCTGGCGCAAGGCACCGAGTACGCCACGCGCCAGTATCTGCCCGGGACGGAGATGACCGACCTCGGCGGCGGCACGCCGGTGCCTTCCGCGGGCGCCCAGGCCACCGCGCGCGACGACGCGCGCGACCCCGAGCTCGGCGGCGTGCGCATCCTGGTCGTGGACGACGACCTCGGCGTGTGCCAGTCGCTCCGTGACCTGCTCACGCAGGAGGGCTGCGACGTCCTCGTCGCCACGGGCGGCTGCGAGGGGCTCGCGAAGCTCGACACGGAGGCGGTCGATCTCGTGCTCAGCGACGTGGTGATGCCCGACCTCGACGGTTACGAGCTCTTCCAGGAGGTCCGTGCCCGCCATCCCGGTCTGCCCGTGGTGCTCATGACCGCCTTCCACTTTGACAAGGACCACGTCATCAAGCGCAGCAAGCTGGCCGGCCTGGACGACGTCGTCTACAAGAAGCCGATCGACCCGCAGAAGCTACGCGCCATCATCAAGCGACACGCGCGGCGGCTCGACAGCGCGTTCGCGTGAGTGCCTTCCGCCCCCGGGTGCGATCCGCTCGCGCACGACGGCGGTGGACAAACCCCGGGGGGCGACGCTAGGAAGGGAGCGTGGCCATCCGGATCACGCGTGTCTACACCCGCCGCGGCGACCACGGCGAGACCGACCTCGTGGGCGGCGCGCGCGTCCCGAAGGACGACGCACGGATCGAGGCGTATGGCACGGTCGACGAGCTGAACGCGGCGATCGGCGTGGCGCGCGCCTGGAACGCCGCCGAGATCGACCGGGCGCCCGCGTGTCGCGAGCTCGACGTCATCTTGCGCCGCCTGCAGAGCGAGCTGTTCGACCTGGGCGCCGAGCTGGCGACGCCGCCGGCCGCCTTCCAGCCCGGGATGTTCCGGGTCGGCCCGGCCGAGGTGACGGCGCTCGAGACCACCCTGGACCGCTGCCAGCGGGACCTCGAGCCGCTGCGCTCGTTCATCCTCCCCGGCGGCGGCCGGGTGAGCGCGTTGCTGCACGTCGCGCGCACCGTCTGCCGGCGCGCCGAGCGGCGGGTGCTGCGGCTGATGCACGACGCGGACCTGGGCGCGCAGCCGCTCGCGTACCTGAACCGCCTCTCCGATCTGCTCTTCGTGCTGTCGCGCTGGATCGGCCATCACGTGGGCGAGCAGGAATATCTCTGGGAACGGCCCCTCGAGCGCGAGGCCGCGCGCGCCGGCGGCGCGAAGAAAGGCACCTGAGCCCGCATGAAGCAGCCCATCTGGTTCAAACAGCTCGAGCTGGGCCCGATGCAGAACTACGTCTACCTGCTCGGCGATCCCACCACCCGCGAGGCCGCCGTCGTCGATGCGGCCTGGGACATCGACGAGATCGTCCGCGCCGCCGAGGCCGAGGGCTATCGCATCACGCACGATCTGGTGACGCACTTCCACCCCGACCATCTCGGCGGCTCCTTCGGGGCGCTCAACGTCATCGGGGCCGCCGAGCTGCTGGCGCGGGTGCCGGCGAAGGTCGTGATCCACAAGGCCGAGCTGCCCTTCGTGCACCGTCTCACCGGACTCTCTGCCGGCGACCTCACGCCGGTCGAGGGCGGGGACGAGGTCCGAATCGGCAACCTCAGGGTCACGCTCCTGCACACGCCGGGGCATACCCCGGGCTCGCAGTGCTTCCTCGTCGGCAACGCCGTGGTGTCGGGCGACACGCTGTTCATCGGCTCGTGCGGCCGCGTCGATCTGCCGGGCTCCAGCCCCGAGGACATGTACCGCAGCCTGCACGACGTGCTGGGTGCGCTGCCGGACGAGACCAAGCTGTTTCCCGGGCACAACTACGCCACCGCGCGCACGTCCACGATCGGCGAGGAGAAGCGCACCAATCCGATGCTGCGCTTCCCGAGCGTGAAGGACTTTCTCGCCGTCATGAGCCCGCTCCGGTTCTGACCGGATCGGCGTCCCCGGAGATCAGCCACGTGAAGGAGCGCTACCAGCTCGGTGAGACCCCCCCGCTCGGCGAGGTGCCGCCGCGCATGCTCGCCCAGGTGATCCGCCAGGAGCGCTTCGGCGAGCCGAAGCGGGCGTTTCAGCCGGAGGACATCGCCACGCCGAGCGAGCTGCGGCCCGACGAGGTGCTGGTCTGGGTGATGGCAGCCGGTGTGAACTACAACAACGTCTGGGCGGCGCTCGGCTCTCCGGTCGATGTCATCAAGGGGCGCGCGCGCGACAGGGACTGGCCCGACGAGTCGCCGTTCCACATCGGCGGCAGCGACGCCTCGGGCATCGTGTGGAAGGTGGGCAGCGCGGTCACCAACGTGCGGGTCGGAGACCACGTCGTCGTGCACTGCGGCGTGTGGAAGGCGGACGACCCCACCGTCCAGGCCGGTGCCGATCCCATGTTCGGCGCGAGCTTCCGGATCTGGGGGTACGAGAGCAACTGGGGAAGCTTCGCCCAGTTCACGCGCGTGCAGGCACACCAGTGCCTCCCGAAGCCACCGCGGCTCTCCTGGGATGCCGCCGCGGCGTACATGCTCGTCGGTGCCACGGCGTACCGGATGCTGATGAGCTGGCCGCCGCACACGGTGCGGGCGGGCGACGTGGTGCTCGTCTGGGGCGGTGCCGGCGGGCTCGGCTGCCAGGCCATCCAGATCGCGAAGGCGGCGGGCGGCGTGCCGGTCGCCGTCGTCTCGAGCGACGACAAGATCGAGTTCTGCAAGCGGCTGGGCGCGGTGGGCACGATCAACCGTAAGCACTTCTCCCACTGGGGCATGCTGCCGCACTGGAAGGACGACAAGGCCTACACCGAGTGGGCGAAGGGCGCACGTGCCTTCGGGGCCGCGCTCTGGGAGGCGGTGGGCGAGCGCAAGAGCCCGCGGCTCGTCTTCGAGCACCCGGGCGAAGACACCGTGCCCACGTCGATCTTCGTGTGTGACACGGGCGGCATGGTGGTGATCTGCGCGGGGACGACGGGCTACAATGCCACGCTCGACCTGCGCTATCACTGGATGCGCCAGAAGCGCTTCCAGGGCTCGCACTTCGCCAACGACGACGACGCGCGGGCATTGAACGACCTGGTGATCGCGGGGAAGGTCGATCCCTGCCTGTCCCAGACGTCTCGCTTCGACGAGATCCCACACGTCCACCAGCTCATGTACGAGAACCGCCACCCGCATGGGAACATGGCGGTGCTCGTGAACGCGACGCAGCCGGGACAGACCGACGTCCCCCGCTGAGGAGGCACGCCTATGGCGATCGAGGGCGTCTACGCGACGATCTACTACGTGGACGACTGGGACGCGTCGGTGGTGTTCTACCGCGACGTGCTCGGCCTGAAGGCCCGGCACGTCGAACGCGGCTGGGCGGAGTTCGCCGTCGGAAAGAACGGCACCATTGCGCTCCACGAGCGGGAGCGGCGCCATCCCGGCGTCGAGGTGTCCCTGATGGTCTCCGACATCGAGAAGACGCTGGTCGAGCTCGAAGCCGGGGGGGCACGCGTCGTCGAGCCGATCCGGCGGCAGGACTTCGGCGCGGTCGCCACGGTCGCCGATCCCAGCGGGAACCTGATCGGCCTCTACGAGCCGCCGGGGGGCGACCGCTAGGGCCGGTGGCGCGGCTCGCGTCATCGTCTACTGGAACTGCCGCATCCTCGGCGCGCGCAGCCCGATCACGCCCGAGGGCTCCGCCCGGTCCGAGGCCGGTTGACGCTCCCCGGGCGGCTCGTGCTACCCCTCGCGCCATGCTCGACGAAGAGGACGTCCGCAAGATCGTCCAGGCGGTGCGCGCCGTCTTTCATGCCGAGCAGTCGGTGAGCGGCGAGATCGCCGACCGCTGGACGGGTGGTCAGCTCGTGCTCAAGCCCGGCAAGGCGGGCACGCAGGAGAAGACCGTCCCCATCGAGAGCTTCTTCCGCAAGCTCATCGCCGTGCGCGAGAAGCTGCGTGTGCTCGAGCAGCGCATCAACAGCCACCCGAAGCTTGCCGACGAGGATCGTCTCCAGCTGCAGGACTACATCACCCGCATCTACGGCAGCCTGACGACCTTCAACGTGCTCTTCGCCGACCCGGCCGACCGCTTCGTCGGCACGGGGAGCCGCGAGGAGGGCTAGGGCGCGGCGCTGCCTGGCGCCCTCTGTCGAGGCGCTCTTCGTACGCGGCGAGAACCCGGGTCCAGGCCAGACGCGCTTCGCAGCGCTTCTTGTGGGCGGAGACTCGCCGCAATGCCGGTCGCTTGCGCGTCAAGTGACCGGCACCGGGGCCCGGGGAGGCGCCGCGGGTGCGGCCGGCGAGAGCCGTACGCTAGATTCGCACGTGCTCGGGGCGGACGCCGAGCCCGATCAGCCGCCCTGGAATCCGCTGCAGCGCGGGGAACCGTCCGAGGAGCCGGAGCCATTCTGGAGGCCGGAGCCGCTCGGTGCTCCCGAGCAAGGGTCGGATGATCCGCTCTTGCGCGAGGAGCTGCAGCCGCTGCGTGACGCGGGTGGGGAACTCGCGCCGC
>JBKPDC010000281.1:0-2472 GCA_046727715.1 Thermodesulfobacteriota bacterium | reverse complement strand
CGTCGTCCTCGAGAGCGACGCGCCCGGCGCCCTCGCCGCGCGCGGCCTCGGCTGGCACGTCCTCCACGCTCGCAACCCGCGCCTCGTCCTCTGCTCGCTGACGCCCTTCGGGCAGACCGGGCCGCGCTCGGCCTGGCGCGGCTCCGACCTGACGGTGACCGCGCTCAGCGGCAATCTCCACTGCACCGGCGATCCCGACCGCGCGCCGCTGCGCTGCTCGCTGCCCGTGTCGTACTACCACGGCAGCATCGAGGCGGCCGCCGGCGTCGCGTTTGCGCTCCTGGCGCGCGAGCGCACCGGCGAAGGCCAGCACGTCGACGTGGCGCTGCAGGAGGCAATGGTCATGCCGAACATGGCCACCGGCTCGATGGCGAAGATGACCGGCCACCGCGGCCAGCGCTCCGGCGCGTTCTTCCGCCAGACGCAGAGCGTGCAGCGCGAGATCTGGCCGTGCAAGGACGGCTGGGTGTCGTTCGCGCTGCGCGGCGGGCCGGCGCGCATGCCGGGGCTCATCGCCATGGTGACCTACATGGCCGAGCACGGCATGGCCTCGGAGCGGCTGCGTGCCATGGACTGGAAGGCCTACAACCACAACCTGCTCTCGCAGGACGAGGTCGACGCGCTGTCGCAGGAGTTTGGCGACTTCTTCCTGACGAGGACGATGACCGAGCTATTCCAGGCGGCTTGCGAGCGCAACTTGATGCTCGCGCCCGCCAACACGGCACGCGAGATCCTGGGCTCGGAGCAGCTCGCCGCGCGCCACTTCTTCGTCGATGTCGAGCATCCCGGGCGCGGCACGCTCCGGCAGCCGGGGCCCTTCGCCGTTTCCACGTCGTCCGATCCCGACGCCACGGCCATCGCCGTCCGCGGCCCGGCGCCTCGACTGGGCGAGCACACGGCGGAGGTGCTGGCCGAGATCGGCGTCGCGGCGGGCGCGCTCGAGCGCCTGCGCGCGGAGGGCGTCGTGTGACCGACCTCCTCGCCGGCACGACGATCCTCGAGTTCGGCGGCGGGGCCGCCGGTCCGGTGGCGACGCGGTACTTCGCCGACCACGGCGCCACGGTCATCCGCGTGGAGTCGCGCCAGCGGCCGGACTTCCTCCGCATCCTGAAGCTCACCCCCACCACGCCAGGGGGTGTCGACGGCGGGGAGCACTTCGCGGTCCTCAACGTGAACAAGCTCTCCGTCGCCCTGAACCTCTCGACGCCCGAGGGGGTCGGGGTCGCGCGGCGGCTCGCCCTGCGGGTCGACGCGGTGGCGGAGAACTTCGCCCCGGGAGCGATGGCCAAGTGGAAGCTCGACTACGCCTCGCTGGTCCGGGAGCGACCCGATCTGGTCATGATCAGCACCTGCCTGAACGGTCAGACCGGCCCGCAGCGCTTCTACCCGGGATTCGGCGGCCAGGGGTCGGCGCTCTCCGGCTTCAACCATCTCACCGGCTGGCCGGACCGGGCGCCGCTCGGCCCGTTCGGCACCATCACCGACTCGCTGTCGCCCCGGCTGGCCGCGCTGCTCCTCGCCACGGCACTGCTGCACCGCGCCCGTACCGGGCAGGGCCAGCATCTCGACCTGTCGCAGGTGGAAGGCGGCATCGTCTGCCTGAGCGAGAGCATCCTGACCTATGCCGCCAACGGCGAGGTCCTCGGCCGCCGCGGCAACCGCTCGCGCCACGCCGCGCCGCACGGCGTCTTCCGCTGTGCCGACGAGGACGGACGCGAGCGCTGGATCGCCGTCGTCGTCCACGACGACGCCGACTGGGCGCGTCTCGTGCAGGTGCTCGGCCGTCCGGCCTGGGCGCTCGATCCCGCCCTGGCCACCACGGCCGGGCGTCTGGCGCACGTGGAGGCGCTCGAAGCGGGGCTGGGCGAGTGGACCCGCACGCAGCGCGCGGCGCCGCTCGCCGAGTCGCTCCAGCGTGCCGGCGTGGAGGCGGCGCCCGTCCTCGATCTCGCCGACCTGCACGACGACCCGCAGCTCGCCCATCGCCGCCACTTCCGCACCGTGGAGCATCCGGTGCTCGGCGCGCACCCGGCGGAGACGCACGCCATCCGCTTCTCCGACATGGAGCCCACGCTGCGCCGGCCCGCGCCGCGTCTCGGCGAGCACACCGACGCCGTGCTGCGCGACGTCCTCGACATGCCGGCCGACGAGATCGCCCGCCTGCGCGCGTCCGGCGCGCTCGAGTAGCCGACCCGGGGGCGGCCGGAGCTGAGACCGGGCCCCCGAGTTGCAGCCATCGCGCGCTTCCGCTTAACCTCGAAGTCACACTATGGCGGACGCAGAGGCCAGGCAGGAAGCGCGGCGGATCATCCACGACCTCGCACGCACCATCGACCGCAAGCTCGAGGTCGAGGTGCGGGACGTTGTGGGACAGGACCGCCTTCAGGTGTCGCTCACGCAGGCGGGACGCCACGGCCACATCGAGCTCGGTATCCCGACCGTGCTCGCCTCCACGGGCGACGCCGTGGCCCG
>JBKPDC010000280.1:0-35718 GCA_046727715.1 Thermodesulfobacteriota bacterium | reverse complement strand
CGCTGGCGTAGCGCCGGTTCGAGGAGACGCGGCCAGGCGCGATCGGTGTCCACGCCCTCGGCACTGCTGAAGGCGTCGCCCGTGACCAGCACGCGCAGCATGCCGGGGCCGCGTTCGTGCGGGCGATTCGGGCCCGGGAAGCCGAGCGTGTTGGCGCGGACGACGTAGTCGTAGCTCAGCCAGCGCAAGCGGGTCTTCGTCGCGGGGCGCAGTCGCCAGCCGAGGACGGCGTCGGGCTCGAGGCTCGCCCGCTCGCCCCAACCCCAGACTTCGCGTGGTGCGACCCGGCGTACGGTGAGCTCGGCGCCGACCAGCAGCACGGCCAGCGCGGCGCCCGTGACGCCCAGCACGCTGGCCGCTCGCCGCAACCCGAAACGGCGCAGCCGCGCCAGCCCGGGGCCCACGGCCGATTCGAGAGCGAGCGCCGACACCACGGTGAGGGCAAGCGCGACGGCCACCCCGAGGGCGATGCGACCCACCCCGCCGGCCGTCCCGTGCGGGACGCAGATGGCGAGGTAGGGATGGTGCAGCAGGAAGAGCGAATAGGTGTGGCGACCGAGCCACTCCCAGACACGGGGCGACCGTCCGGCCCGGTCCCACGAGCTGGCGGGTGCGTAGAGGAGACCGAAGGCGGCCGCGCCGACGAGAAACGGCGCGACGGTCATGCCGAGCAGCCCGAGCGACAGCGCCGTGCCGACGATCCACGCGGCCAGCGCCGCGAGGCGCGTGGTCGGTGCGCGCAGCCACGTGTCGGCCGCGGCCGGCGCGTCGTGCATCCAGGCGGCCAGCGCCATCCCGAGCGCGAACTCGGGTAGCCGCGTGACGAAGATCGCGCCGCGCGACCAGGCGTCGAGGTAGCCGTGGAAGACGAGCAGGCCGGCGCCCCGTACCCCGAACCCGACCGCGAGCGCGACGATCAGGAAGCGGCCCGCCCCGAGCCGGCACAACGCGGCCCACAGGATTGGGTAGACCGCCGTGAGCTGGACCAGCAGGCTCACGTACCACCACGCGGGCGCGAAGTAGTAGAGCTGATACGGCGTCACCCGCACCGCGAGGAGGTCGATCCAGAACGTGCTCTCGCGTGGGTCGAGCCCGCGGCCGAGCAGCAGGCAGGGCACGACGAACAGGAGGTGCGCCGCCCACCAGAGCGGATAGATGCGCCGCGCCCGCCGCCGCCAGAAGTCGCGCACGTCGAGGGCCACGCCGGGACGTCGCCCGAGCAGGCCCCAGGTCAGCCCGAACCCGCCGGCGATGAGAAAGAGCGGCACGCCTTGGTCGCCGGCCCAGCCGATCCAGCGCAGCAGGTTCAGCGGGACGTCGAGCCAGCCGTGTCCGGCGAGCGGGCGGAGCTGCGCCAGCCGCTCGGCGAGCGGCGGCCAGTTCGCGCTCGGGTTGCCGGCGAACGGGAAGCCGAAGAGGCGCTCGGCGAGGTGGTTCCAGACGATCCAGAGCAGCGCGACCGCCTTCACCACCTCCACCCATGCCAGATGCCCGCGAGCGCGCGCCTGCGCGAGCGCGGGCACGCGTGCCGGATCGCGCGCGATCGCCGGCGCCACGGATGGGCGCGAGGTCTGCGTATGGCTCACGTCGAGACGCACGGCTGGGATCACGGAGCGGCCCGGCGCCAGGCCAGCCGCAGGTGTACGCCCCAGGCAGCCAGCAGCGCCGCAGGATTCGCGGCGGTGACCGCGAGCCACACCGGGCCACCGGGGCTCAGGCGCGAGGCGACGGTGGTGGTCGCGAGGTAGTTGACGGCCGGCACGGCGATGAGCGCGAGCACCGTCCAGCGCAGAGCGGCGGGCGCCACCGCACCACGACCCCAGCGCCCCGCGGCCAGGGCCACCGCCGGCTGCGCGAGGAGCAGGGCGTCGTAGGCCTGATGATACGAGGCGATCAGGAGCGACAGACACACGAGGCCGATCTCCAGCTGTCGGCTCGGGGGGCTGCGATCGTCCTGGAGGCGTCGCATCGCGAGCACGCCGGCGCCGACCACGGCGAGCCCGAGGCCGACCTGCATCCAGCCGTCGGGCACCCGGCCGAGCACGCGTGCCAGGAGCGCCGTCACGTCGAGGCGCGCCACGCTCGACCAGGCGTTGCTGGTGTCCTCCGTCGCAAAGGCCGCCGCACTGCTGCCGAGCGACGCGACGAACGGCGCGATGCCGCCCGCGGCATGCAGCAGCGGCCCGAGCGCGACCAGACAGAGCGCCACGGACATGACAACGCCCACGGCGGTCGCCTTCGCGTCGCCGCGTCCGAGCAGCATCAGTGCGGCGAGGGGCGCGCCGTAGGTCGGCTTCAGGCTGGCGAGGGCGAGGCCGAGACCGGCGAGCAGCGGACGACTGCGCGCCCAGCGCAGCGCGACGTAGCATCCGATCGCGACCTGCACGGTCACCTGGCCGACCAGGAGATTCATCTGTCCGGGGCGAGACGCCAGCAGCAGGGCGGTGAGGCCGAGAACGCCGGCCGGCGTCACCACGAGCCCCGTCCCGGCGATCGCGAGCGCGGCCAGCACGCCGGTCAGGGCCAGCGTCGCCGCGAAGTAGGTCCCGCCTGCCTCCGCCGGCGGGAGCAGGCCGAACGGCAGATGCACGAGGAGCGTGAGGGGCAGATAGAGCGGGAAGGACTGCCCCACCGGATAGACGCTCGCCTGGGTACCCTGGTCGTACGGATTGCGCCCGTCCAGGAACGCGACCACGGGGTAGTAGACGGCGTCGCGGAAGTCCTGCAGTACCCAGCGCTCCGCCGCCGGCCTGCCCGGCTCGTTGACGCGCCACACGGCGCGATACGCGAGGACGGCTGTGACGACGGCCAGGGCGAGTCCCGCCGCGACCGTTCGGGCGCGCGGAGTCACCCATTGCCTCCGGCCCGGGCGGCGGCGGTCGAGGTCTGGTCCAGGCAATAGATTCGGATGCCGCGGCCCTCGAACTCACCGCACGTCGTGAAGCGCCGCCGGACGTCGCGCTCGAGCGCGCCGTCGGGATCCGAGACCCACGCGCGCCCGAAGACGTAGATCGCGCGCCCATCCCGCCACGGCAGGCGCTCCGCCACCTGATCCGCCAACGCGGCATCCACCACGGTCGGTGGCGCTGGGTACTCGACGATCGGCCGGCGGGCCCAGTGGAAGCGCGCCAGGTAGGCCATCTCGCGCGACGTGACGAGCAGCGGCTGGTCGGCCGGCACGTGGGCATCGAGCCACACGCCCGCGGCCCTGATGTCCTCGCGCCCGTGCCCCGGCTCGGCCAGATGCAGCGCCGTCCCGGTGGCCAGTAGCACGCCCACGGCGATGCCCGCCCGGCTCGCCAGCCACGGCCGCGTGGTGCGTGCGGCCGCGCCGACGGCGAGGAGAACCAGAAGCGCGGGAACGGTGGACTGGAAGTAGCGGGGATTCACCGCCACGCCGAGCAGCAGGCGCACCGCGAAGGGAGCGACGAGCGCGCTCGCGATCGGCAGGACCACCGTGAGGCGCTCCCGCCAGCCGAGGGCGCGGACTCCGAGCACGGCGCATGTCGCGAGCGCCGGTGCCGCCGCCAGCGCCACCGGCAGGTATCGAAGCGCCGCACGACTCCCCTCTGCATGGAGCGCGAATGTGTCCGGCAGCAATGCATATCCCGAGACGAGTGACCACAGCGCGCCGGGCATCGCGACCCAACCCAGTTCGTAGCTGCCGCCGGCCTGGTGGCGTGCCAGCAACGCCGCCGCGAGGAGCGCGCAGGTCGACGCCGTGCTCGCCACTGCCGCCGCGGGCAGCCACGCGCGCAGCTCGCGCGGGCGTGCGGCCACCGCCGCGAGCACCGCACCGCCGAGGTAGAAGACCGTGTAGTAGTGGCTGGCGGCGAGCCCGACGGCCGTGACGGCGAAGAGCGCGCCGAGCCGGGCCGCACGGCCGGTCGTGAACCGCACCAGCGCGAGCAGGTTCGCTGCCGCGAGCGTGCCGACGAGGGCATACATCCGCGCTTCCTGACCGTGATGCACCAGGACGGGCGACATGGCCGCGAACCACGCCGCCCAGCGGCCGGCGCGGCGGTCGTTCACCAGCGTCTCCGCCGCCGCCGCCGCGAGCGGAACCACCGCTGCGCCGAGGACGGCGCTCGGCAGCCGCAACACCCAGGGCGCGTCCCCGAGCAGGTCGCGGATCGCCTTCACGATGGCGAAGTAGAGCGGCGGATGGTTGTCGGCGAGGCACAGCGCCAGCATCTCGCGCCAGGGCCGCGCCACCCAATCGGCGGTGATGACCTCGTCGAACCAGAGAGGCGCGGCGCCGAGGTGCAGCAGGCGCAGCGCGAGGGCAGCGACGAACGCGGCGAGGACGCAGGAATCGGCGAGGAGGCCGAAGCGCCGGTCGTCTGGGTGTGACGGAGACATGGGCAGCCTGCTTCTCACTCCGCGCGGGAGGGCCCCCGGGTGAGCAACGCAATCCACTTCGCGTACTCGAGTGCGACCTCACGCAGCGCGCCGCGGTCGCGCCACCAGCGCTCCGGTGCGAATCGGTCACTGTGCGCCGCACGCACGCGCGCGCGCGCCGCGGGCGCGTACACGTCCCGCAGGAGCACGCGCGCGCGCGCCGTGTGCGTGCGCGCCGTCAGCACGATCGGACGGAGCGTCGGCCGGCGCCGCAGCGCCGCCCCGACGAACGCCATCTCGCCCTCGAGACCATCCACCGGCTCGTCGAGCAGCACGATCGCCGCCTCCGGGACGCCTGCGCGCCGCAGGATGGCACGGGCGATCTCGTGGTGGCGAGGTGGGTGCACGCCGAGCGCCGCGACGCGCCGGTCGACCGGCTCGTCGCGCCAGCGCGGGATCCACACCGCACGCACCAGGCCGCGGCGGTAGAGCTTGGCGGCGTCGAGCGCCGCGCCGCGCGGGCTCGCCATCGACACGACGGCGACGTCGGCCCCCCGCCCGACAGGGTCCTGAACGACCAGCGCCGCGCCGAGACGCTCGAGCGGAACCGCGCGGTGCTGCCACGCGGCACGGGCGAGCGCGATCCCCGCCAGCGCGAGCAGGACCGCCAGCGTCAGTCGCAGCCCGCGCGCGACCGGGCTCGGCCGTGCGCCCGTCGTGGCGGCCACCCCAGCGCCCCGTGCCGGCATCGGCCGGGCGATGGCGAGCGCCGACAGCGTCGCCGTGGACGAGCCTCCGACCATTCAGCGCCCCGCCGCCGGCACGCGCGCCGGATACCGGTCGGTCATGCGTCCGGCCCGCTTGAGATGGTATCGACCGAGCATGAGAGCGATCCGCACGCGGAGCGGGTCGAGGAACGCACGCGCCCCCTGCCCGAGCGTCACGCGCGAGCCTTCGCTGTTGCGCCACCGCACCGGGACCTCGACCACCGGCACACCCAGCCGCTGCGCCAGCGCCAGCACTTCGACGTCGAATCCGAAGCGGTCGATCCTGGTGCGGGCGAAGATCGGCCCCACGACGTCCCCGGCGAAGAGCTTGAAGCCGCACTGGGTGTCGTGGATGCCCCGAACGGCGAAGAGCCGGACGACGCCATTGAACAAGCGCCCCATCGCGTCGCGCGGGAACGGCTGGCGCTCCTCGATCAGCGTGCGGTCGAGTGCTCGCGAGCCGATGGCGACGCCTGCCCCGCCGTCGAGCGCCCGGTCGAGCTTCGCGAGCTCGTCGATGGGGGCCGAGAGGTCGGCGTCCGAGAAGAGCACGCGCGCTCCCCGGGCGGCGAGCATGCCGCGGCGGACGCTCGCGCCCTTGCCGAGGTTCTGCGGGTTGCGCAGCACGCGCCCGCGGGCACCCAGGGGGGCCAGGACGGCCTCCGCGGCGGCGGCGGTGCCATCCGTGGAGCCGTCGTCGACGACGAGCAGCTCGTAGTCGACCCCGCGTTCGTCGAGGTAGGCGACGATGCGCTCGAGCGAGGGCGGGAGCCGGACGAACTCGTTATAGGCGGGGATGACAACCGACAGCTGGGGAGAGCTCATGACGATCCTTCAGACGGGGTGACGGCCCAGACGGGGCCGGTGGGGCGCGGCAGCGCGGCCGCGGCGGTCACCGCTCGCCGCGGCTTGCGCGCGAGCGACGGCGCTTCGAAGTTATTCCGCCGCGGGTCGTAGACGTCCGCCAGCGACGGGGTCGCCGCAGCGACCTCGATGGTTCGTGCTGTTCGCAAGGTCTCTAGGACGGTCTTCGCGCGACGAAGAAGAAGGCGCCCGCGTGCCGAGCGGTGAGGAGCGGCCGCGCGTAGCGCTGGCGCGCGCGCGCGAAGCGGCGCCCGAGCGCTCCGTACGCCTCGAGCCCCCACACGAGCGGCAGGGATGCGACCTTACCGACGGCGCGTACGGCGCGCGATCCGGACGCAACCTCCATCTCGATCTGCGCGCGCAACACGTCCCACGACGGAATCGGCGAGATCGTCTCGACCTCGAAGCCATTGGTCTGCAGCACCCACGACAGTCCGAGATGGGAGAAATGAAAGAACGAGTTGTCGTGGAAGGGCTCCAGGAAGGCGACCGTGCCAAGGAAGCACCCGCCCGGCCGGAGGACCCGCAGGACTTCACCGACGGCGCGGGACGGGTCGGCCAGATGCTCCAGCACGGCGATGGACATGACGAGGTGGATGGATTGGTCGCGAAGCGGCAGGGCGTGCGCGTCGACCAGGTCGTCCGCGGCCGCGCCCTCGAAATCCACGGCGTACACGTCGTACCCGAGCTTTTCGAGGACCGGCCGCTGTCGCCCGTGCCCGCAGCCGAGGTCGAGCGCGATCTGACCCGCGCCGCCTTCGGGCAGGTACGACACCTGTGCGGGCGTCAGGTGAACCGGGACGACCCCGTCGAATCGATTGCGCGGCGAGTGGCTCGGCCGCTCGATGTGCAGTGGCATCTCGAGGGCCTTCGCGTAGCTCTGGGGCGAGTAGTGGCGTCGATACGTCAACTGGTCGCCGGGAGCGAGCCGAAAGTCCCACCGGCCGTCAGCCAGGCGGGGTGTGACGCGCCCGCAGTCGCAGCAGGAGAGGTCGGAGCCCCCGGACCCGTCGAGCGGCCCCTGACAGGCGGTGCACGCCAGGACGCTCGCGATCGTCGCCGGCCGCATCTCAGCCCCACCTCCGCTGAAAGCTGGCAGATATGAACGATTTTCGTCGCATCCTACTACTTTGGTCCCCTTGCCCGGGTCCCCCGGATGAACTACGAACGGCGGCTCCGTACCTCCTAAGAGACGTCACCGCACCAGCGCTTGCGTCGGCCTGACCGCGCGGGCTTGGCAGACCGTCTGCGACTCTGATGGCCGACCGGAGAGGAACCTCACGATGAACGTCACGTCGCTGCCTCCCGTCCCTGCCCGCGCCCTTCTGGGCTGCCTGCTCATGCTGCTCGCCGGTTGGCCGGCGTTCGCGGCGCCGCTGCGCACCGTATGGGTCGATCACGATTCCAGGGGCGGACCCTGCAACGACAGCTATTCGGCGGCCGACAACGCCGCGGCGAACGGCGCCAAGCCCTGGTGCACGCTGGGCGCCGCCGGCCAGGCGGCGCGAGCAGGCGACCAGGTCACGGTGCGCGGCGGCACCTACAGCGAGCGCATGACCTGCGACGTCAACCCCAACTGCTCGGGCAGCTGCGTCCTGGAGCTGGTGAAGAAGGGCACCGCGGCGAATCCGATCGTCTACAAGGCACAACCCGGCGAAACTCCCGTCATCGACCCGGCGGGCGCCATCCCCAACCTGAACCCACCGCACGGGCTCGTGTTCGGCGTCTGCGCCGGGGTCGTGGCACCCACCGGCCTCTGCCGTGCCGGGTCGCGGACCGGTCAGGAGTGCACCAACGACGACGGCAACGCGGCGACGGGATGCCCCGGGGCGTCCTGCCCGAACTGCTGCGATCGCAGCCCGAGCTACCAGACCGTGCTCGACGGGTTCAGGTTCTCCAACTGGAAGTTCTGGGATCAGAACGTGAACGCCAGCAACGCCAGCCACATCCCGTCGCAGTACGCGGTGTACCTGCACGTGGCCATCGGGACGGTGAGCGACCTCACCATCCGCAACTCCGAGTTCGTCGGGAACAACGGCGGCGGCGCGTTGCACGCGCACGCAACGGCCCGCGTCACCTTCGAGTACAACAAGGTGCACGACAACTGGACGCACGGGTGGACGTCCGCGGTGAACTTCTGGAACGCGGTGGGCAAGAACGAGGGTGCCAACGTCATCCGGGGCAACGTGATCTACAGCAACCAGGACGACCCGCCGCCCTTCTGCGTGCCGAAGGTCTGTGGCGGCTCGACGTCCAACACCAACGCCTGCATGTACGACCAGTACACGAACAAGGTCGCGGCGCGCCCGCAGGGCTACGGCTGCGCGTGCGGGGCCGACAGCGACTGCCAGAGCAACCAGTGCGTCACCCGCAACTGCAGCGACGCGACCGGCGGGTGCGAATGCAACGGCGACACCGAGGGACACGGCCTCATCCTCGACGTCGCCAAGGGCACCTGCACGCCCGCCAACAAGCCCACCACGAACTGCGGCTGGACACAGGACCCCGTCTGCGCCAGTTCCTGTACCGGTGCGGGGCAACCCTACGCGTGCTGCACGGGCTCCGGCGCGGGGGACTGCTGCGATCCCGGTGACGCCGGCAACTTCCTGATCGAGAGCAATCTGATCTACAACAATGAAGGCAACTGCATCTCGATCTTCAAGGCGGACGGCGCCACGGTGCGCAACAACACGTGCTGGCAGAACATGCGCCGCCCGAGCGGGGGCGAGATCACCGCGTTCACGAATCGCTCGTCGTTCTGGAACAACATCCTCGTTCCCCGCAGCGAGCGCACGTGTTGGCAATCGACCAACCAGGGCGCAGACTGCACCAGCAATGCGTCCGTGTGTCAGGACGGCACGTGCCTCGACAAGTGGGCCCTGGCGCTGTACGGGCAGAGCAGCATCTTTCCGATCAAGCCCACCACCAACAGCGAGGGCTACAACATCATGTGGTCCCCCTCGACCCAGAAGATCGTCCAGTACGGCTTCGGCGTCGCGGGAACGGTGGCCGAATTCATTGGCGCAAACACGCAGTACGGCTACGGCGCCGGCGACCTGCAACAGGATCCACTGCTCGTGAACCCCAACGGGACGCCGCCGGACTTCCGGTTGACGGCAAGCTCCCCGGCCGCCGGGTCTGGCGATCAGGCCCATCTCGCCCCTGCCGACGTCACCGGGGCGTCGCGGACGACCCGCGACCGCGGCGCCTACGCCCGTGGCACCGGCGCCCCGCCGACGACCACGCTGCCAACGACAGGCCGGCCGGCGGCACCGCAGCTCTTGAGTGTCGCGCCGCAGTAGCCTGGCTCCAGCGGACCTGTCGGAGGCCGCTCCGGAGCGCCCGCGGATCGCCTACATGACGGGGGAGTACCTGCGACTCTCCCCCTTCGTCTTCATCCACCGGGAGGTCAGCGCGCTGCGCCGGCTGGGCTTCCACATCGAGACCGTCACGATTCGCGGCCTCGCGGACCCGGGCGAGGCCGTCAACGATGCCCAGCGCGAGGAGGCCGAGCGGATCTTCGTGGTCCTGCCGCCGTCGCTCGGCCGCCTGCTCGGCTCGCACGCGCGCCTCCTCGGCCGGGCGCCCGGGCGCTGGCTCGGCGCGCTCCGGCTCGCCTGGAACACGCGCCCACCGGGGCTGGCCGCGTCGCTGCGGCAGCTCGCCTACTTCGCCGAGGCGGGCATCATCGCGGAGCACATGCGGGCGCGCGGGCTGGTTCACCTGCACAATCACTTCGCGAGCTCGAGCGGTACCGTGGCGATGCTGACCGCCGAACTGGGGGGATTCACCTTCAGCCTCTCGGAGCACGGCCCCGACATCTTCTGGGCGCCCGACTGGTGGCGACTCGACGCCAAATTCTCGCGCGCCCTGTTCGTCGCCTGCATCAGCCGCTTCTGCCGCAGCCAGGTCCTCATCTGGACGCCGGTCGAACGCTGGGGCCGCATGCCCATCGTGCATTGCGGTGTCGATCCGACCGAGTACGTGCCACGTTCGCACCGGGGTTCCGGGCGCCGGCTGCTCTTCACCGGCCGCCTGGCGCGCGTGAAGGGGATTCCCGTGGTCCTGGCGGCGCTCGGGCGTCTCCGCGAACGTCATCCCGACGTCGAGCTGGTCCTCGCCGGCGACGGGCCCGAGCGGGCCACGCTCGAAGCCGAAGCGCGCCGCCTCGACGTCGCCGACCGCGTCCGCTTTCTCGGGTACCGGTCGTCGGACGACATCCGAGCGCTGCTTCAGGAGACCGACGTCTTCGTGCTGCCGAGCTTTGCGGAAGGCGTGCCCGTCGTCCTGATGGAGGCAATGGCCTCGGGAGTGCCCGTCGTCACCACCCGGGTGGCCGGAGTCAGCGAGCTCGTCGAGGACGGCGTCTCCGGCTTCGTGGTGCCGCCGGGCGACGTCGAGGCGCTCACCCGGGCCATCGACACGCTGTTCGCCGACGCTGCGCTTCGCGAGCGGTTCGGCGCCGCCGGGCGCCGGATGGTGGAGCGGGAGTTCGACGTGGGACGCGAGGCGGTCTGGCTCGCCGAGGTGTTCTCGTCCGTGCTCGCGGGTGCCGAGCCGCCGCTGCGGCCGAAGTCGTCGAGCGAACCCGTCGCAGCAAACGCGCCGCGCACCTGACCGACGCCGTAGGCGAGGACGCCGAGCAGCACGAGCGGGAAGTCGCGCACCAGCGCCAGCAGCTGGCGTGGGCACCAGCGCAGGAGCCGCCAGACGATCTTCCCGAGCTTCGCGGCCGGCGCCACGGGTAGGAGCGCGAGAAAGACGAGCGGCGAGCGGGCATCGTCGAACGGCACGACCCGTCGCGCCATCGCGGTGTACTTCCCGAGCAGGAGCTGGTTGCGCAGGTACGGCCGCAGGTGGCGGCGGTTGTCGTGCGCCACGCGCATGGTGGGAGAGAAGAGGATGCGTCCGCCCGCGAGCCGGAGGCGACGGGAGAAGATCAGGTCCTCAGCCGCACGGATCTCCACGAAGGGCCCGAACCGCTCGTAGGTGGCACGGCGCATGACCAGGTTGCCGGACAGGGCGAACCACATCGGTCGCCACGGCGTCTCGCGCAGAAACTCGCTGAACATGAGCAGCTGCTCCGCACGACTGACGCGCGCGCCCGGATTGGCGTTGTCGATGGCGCCGCAGACGAGGTCGTAGCCCGATTCCGCGCTGCACACGACCTGGTCGATCCAGTCGGGGGCCGCATACGCGTCGCTGTCGACGAACGCCAGGATGTCTCCTCGCGCCGCCGCGACGCCGACGGCCCGGGCGCGCGCTGCCAGCGCCCGCGCGGGGAGCTGGATCGTGCGCGCCTCCGGCAATGTGCTGGTCGCGACCGCGCACGTGTCGTCCTCACCCGAGTGCACGACGAGCACCTCGAACAGATGACGCGTCTGCTGAGCCGCCAGCGCGGCCATGCAGCGGCCGATGGTGGCGGCGGAGTTGAGCGCCGGAGCGATCACGGACACCGCGGGCACCCGGCTCTCGTCCTCGCGCACGATATGCATGGACATGGGCGCCCTCATGCTGCGGCGCTGGCGCGTGCCCGCTCCGGTGCCGGGCCCGGCGGGCCAGGCACCTCGACCCCCGTCTGGTCCGGACGCGGCACCAGTCGAGCCGCACCGAGGGCGACGCCGAACAGGAAGAAGACGAGCTTGTACGTCGCGGCGCCGCTCACGTGATCCATGCTCAGGGCCCAGACGAGCATGATGAACGACCAGAAGAGCCACAAGCCGGCGTTCCGGAGCTCCTGATCCGCTGCGTGCTTGAGGCGCGACGCGGCTCGCAGTCCCAGCCGGAAGAGCCAGACGAAGGCGAGGAAGCCGAGCACCCCGGTCTCCACCCAGACGAGCAGGAACTGGTTGTGCACGATGAACACCCAGCCTTCCGCTCCGGCCCGCGCGGCGTAATCGCGCACCTGCGTGGTCGCCGTGTTCAGGCCGACGCCGACCAGCGGATGGGTCTTGATCATCGCCATCGCGACCTTGACCAGCCGCCAGCGGACCTCGGCGTCGTCGGAATGGCTCGCCTCGACGCGGCCGGCGATGAACGGCCAGGCGGCCAGGCAAACGACCAGCACGAGGCCGGCCACCGCGAGGAGCCGCGCGCCGCTCAGCTCGCGGCGGCGGACCGCCGCCCGCAGGATGCCAGCGCCCCCGATGATCAGCCCTATCCAGGCCGTACGCGTCTGTGTGAGGAGGAGCGCGAAGCTGCCGAGTCCGAGCTGGACGTACAGCCAGACGCGTTCCGAGGCGTTCCCGCGCTGGTAGAGTCGCGTGAGCGCGCCGAGCAGGCAGACGACGAGCATGGTCCCGGCCGCCGAGGGGGTGTTGAGCGTGCCCGCGAAGCGGCCCGTCGCCGCCCAGCCGTAGTCCTCCCCGCGAACCCCATGGCTGAGCGAGATCTGCACGCCGGTGGCGAAGCCGACGATGATGAGCAGGCTCTGTATCACGAGGGTCCAGCCGAGCAGCCGCTGCACGACCCGCAGGCCATCGGTCGTGCCGCACTGGTCCATCGCGACGACCGCGATCAGGCCGACCGTGAGCAGCTCGAAGAGCCCGAACGAGACCAGCTGGCGGTCCACGGTGCTCACGCTCGACAGCACGCCCGCCAGGAGCATCAAGGCGATCCACCGGACGAGCGAGGCGTCCGCGCGCAAGCGCGGCCCCAGGACGCGAGACGCGAGCACGATGCGGAGCCCGAACAGCGCCGTCGCGATCACGAGGGTCGGCGAGATCAGTAGCCCGTACGGCCCCGCGGGCTTGAACGGCCGGAACTTGTAGGCGAGCGCAACGTCGAACTGCAGCGAGAGGACGAGGGCGGCGAAGAGCAGTCGTTCCAGCGAACCGACGCGCCGTACCAGACCCGGCAGGAAGGCGAGCGCGATGAGCGCGCCGAGGCCGTAGACGGCGAACCGCGTCTCCTCGCCGAACATGTACAGCGCACCGACGCCGAACACGACGCCGAGACCGAGACCCGGCGCCAGACCGCCGCCTGCCGCGGGGCGACGCGCGCCCGCCCTGTCCGTCACAGGGTCACCCCCTCCCGCTTCGGTGTGGCGAGCGCTCCCCAGCCGAACCGCCGCCTGAGCTCGCCCACGGACACGAGGCCCGTGGCCGCGACGACCCCCCCGAGCGTGGCAAGCGCGAGGGCGGTCGCGACGATCGGCCCGACCGCGTACGCAGCCCGCAGGACGAGCAGCGCCGCACCCATCGCCAGCGCCAGGCGTCCGAGGTCGGCACCCATGGCCAGCGGCACCGCCCATCGCACGACCCCGGCGTACTGCAGGGAGGCGTAGGCGGTCGACGCGGCCACGGCGGCCACCGCCGCGCCCGCAGCG
Source organism: Thermodesulfobacteriota bacterium (assembly GCA_046727715.1). GTDB lineage: Bacteria > Desulfobacterota > Binatia > DP-6 > DP-6 > CAVQLX01. The sequence continues at coordinate 22,419 of JBKPDC010000280.1, read as the reverse complement.
CCGAGCCGCGGGATGAGGACGACGGCCCCGATCACGCTGACGGCCATGCTCACCAGATTGACGGCCAGATCGACCGCCTGGCGGTCGGCCGCGAACAGCACCTGCGCGAGCACGATGGCGAGGGCGAAGGGAATGACGGCCCAGGCAAGGATGCGCAGCGTCTCGGCCGCCGGCGCCAGGTCCGGGCCGAACAACAGCCGGATGAGCAGATCGGCGCAGCCGTACATCGCAAGGACGATCGGCGCCGTCAGGAGGAGGCCGGCGCGTGTTGCCCGGCGCGCTGCCGCGTTGTACTCCGCCGCGCCGGCGGCCCGCAGGCGCGCGAGAACGGGGTACATCGCGCGAGCGTATGCCGGCGTCACGGTCCGCGCGAGGTCGACCAGGCGAAGCGCGGCGCTGTAGAGGCCGACGTCACGCCAGCTGCCCAGGCTCGAGAGCAGGAAGACGTCGGCGCGCGCGTAGAGCGCGTTCACCACCGGGATAAAGCCGGTCACGGGGATGTAGCCTGCCAGCCGCCGGAGCAGCCGCGGCTCGATCCGGTACGGCGTCTGCACGCCGCGGCGGCGCAGCGCCGCGACGAAGACGACGGCCGCGGCGACCCGCAGCACGAGCAGGAGGATGGCGATCGCGACCACGCCCCACCCGCTCACCACGAGCAGCGTCCCCGCGGCGGCCCGGAGCACGGTCTCGCCGAGATTGATCAGCACGAAATCATGCGCGCGCTCGTACGCCAGCAGCACCGCCTCGGCGCACTGCGTGACTGCGGAGGGCAGCACCGTGAGTGCCGTCAGGCCGAGCGCCAGCGCCATGTCGCCGTCGTCTGCCCAGCGTCTGCACGCGAGGAGCGCCACTCCGAGGAGCGGCAGCGCGATCCCCGCGGACAGCGCAGCCGCGTTCATGAACCAGCGACCGGCTTCGAGCGGCGCCTGGGCGACCTCGCGGGTGATGACGACCGGCAGGCCGAACCCCGCCACCGACATGCCGAACACGAACACGCTCATCAGGAGCGAATACTTCCCGAGTACCTCGACGCCCTGGAAGCGGCTGATGGCCAGTACCAGCACCAGGGAGAACATCGGCGCGAGCACGTTGCTCACGGCGATGAAGGCGAAGTTTCTGGAGACGGCGCGATGCATCATCCTGCGCTCCGTCGCACCCGCGGGGACTCGACCGGGCCGTCCTCGACGGGGAGATGACCCTCACGTCGCAGCCAGGCCTCGCACACGGCCATGCCCTGCTCCAGCGAGGTGGCCGGCGACCAGCCGAGTACCTGCCGCGCGCGGTCGATACGGACGGCGCAGCGCTGCGACATCAAGCGCACGTCCATGCCCTGGAGCCGCCGTGGCCGCTGCGTGAGGGTGCCGTAGACACGCAGCACCTGCATCTCGAGCTTGGCCCGCCACAGCGGCACCGACGGCGGCAGCGGCTTGCGGCACATGCGGGCGAAGTGGCCGAGGTATTCGGCCCACGTGACCGCGCGCTCACCCGAGACCAAGCACGCCGCGCCAGCAGCGCCGGGCGCCTCGGCCGCGGCCCACATGGCGTCCACGAGGTCCTCCACGAAGAGCAGGTTGGCCAGACCCGTCCCGCCGTCGACGAGCGCCACCTCCTCGCGCTTGACGCGCTCGAAGTACGCAACGACCCAGTACGGCGCGGCCGGGCCGTACACCAGGGTGGGCCGGAGTGCGACCACCTCGACGCCCTGGGCCCGGCCGAACTCCAGCGCCAACTGCTCTCCCTCCGCCTTGCTCAGCCCGTAGGCATCCCCGCCCCTGACGAGCGGGAAATCCTCCGTCAGCTCCGGCGGCAGCCCGTCTCCGTGCACGGCCATCGTGCTCAGGTGCACGATCCGGTGCACGCCGGCCGCGGCGGCTGCCTCGAGCAGGTGGCGTGTTCCCTCCACGTTGATGCGGCGGGCGTCGGCGAGCGACTCGCCCCCCCAGGCGCAGTGGAAAACGACGTCGCAGCCCGCGACGGCGGCCCGCAGCGACGCGGGATCAGTCACGTCGCCATGCACCCACTCGGGCCCCGGCGTGCCGGCACCGCGGGCCAGGCGGTGGCGGACCAGCGCCCGCGCCGGCACGTGGCGCCGCAGCAGGCGCTCCACCATCCGTGCGCCCACGAAGCCCGCGGCGCCGGTCACGAGGGCACTGCCGATCCTCGTGCTCACGCGGCCATCCTCCCGTAGCACCGGTCGATGACGCCGATGGTGGCGCGGACCTCCGCGTCGCGCACGCGAAACGGCTCACCAGTGGCGACGCCGTGGCAGAAGTGTGCGATCTGGGCGTCGTACATGTTGCAGTCCGGCAGCCGGAGCGTTTGCAGGCCGGCCCGACGGCAGATGCGTGCCTCCTCGGCGAAGACCGTCAGCTCCGTGGTCACGTAGAGCGACGCGCGCGCCCAGCCCTGCGCACCATGCACCACGAGGCAGTTCCTCTGCGGGGTCGAGTAGCTCGCCTGGAGGGACGCCTGGGTGTCGTCCGGGAAGCGCAGCGCGACCTCGGCGTCGGTCTCGACCTCCCAGCCGTCGGCGCACGATGCCGCGTACTCCACCGCCACCGGCGCCCTGCCCGCCAGCCACACCATGAGGTCCAGCATGTGGACCCCGAGGTCCATGAGCACGCCGCCGCCCGACAGCGCCCGCTGGCGCCGGAAGTCGGTGCGCCGGGCGACCCCTTCGTAGGGCCCGCCGATCGTCGCGTGCACGCGCTCGACGTGACCGATCCATCCCTCGTCGACCACGGTCTTCAGCATCTCCAGGCTCGGGCTGAAGCGGAGGCAATGCGCGGTCATGAGCCGCGCGCCGCTGTGTGCGGCCGCGGTGAGCATGCGCGCGACTTCGGGGCCGGTCGTGCCGAGCGGCTTCTCGCACAGCACGTGGACGCCGTGCGCGAGCAGGTCGCACACGATGTCGGCGTGCGTCGCATTCGGCGTCGCCACCAGCACGGCGTCAACCTTGCCGAGCAAGTCGCGGTGATCATCGAACGCGCCCGGAACGCCGGCGCGCCGCGCCACCTGCGCCGCCCACGTGCGGTCACGGTCCACCAGACCGACCAGCGTGAGGGCCCGGCACCGCCGCAGCGCGGGGAGCTGGTGCAGCGTGACGATGGCGCCGCACCCGACGACGCCGAATCGGAGCGGCCTCATGCCGACTGCTCCCTGCCGCGGCGCGCGGCGAGCCGGCGCCGCACCGCCTGCGGCACCTTGCGCAGGTTGCGGCCGACCCGCCGGGCGTCCTCGAGCGTGCGGCGGACCGCGGTCGCGCCCTGCTCGCGCGCCGCCAATACGGTCGCAGCGGCGGCGCCGCGCGCGACGCCGGGAAGCTCCGGTCCGCCAGCGCCCTCCCACGCCTCGAGGAGCTCGTGCCGCGCGATGGTCCGGATGCTCGGCAGGGCGCGCGGATCGATTCCCGCGGCGCGAGCCATCGCGCCCTCGACCAGGACGTCGCGCGGGCTGGCAACCCACCAGGCGCCCTCTACCGGGTGCGAGCCGCACGCGATCGCCAGGTCCGACGCGCCCAGGCGATGCGCCTCGGACAGCAGCACGCTGCTCGCCAGGCCAGGATTCAAGTAGGCGAGGATCTCCGCCTGCGCCTGGAGCACGCCGCCGATGCGCCACCGGCGATCGGGATGCACCGCGACCACCGTGGAGAGGAAGAAGCGCTCGAACCACAGCCGCGGCACACGCAGCAGGATGCCCCGCGTACCCTCCACCTGTACCGTGTCGTGCCGACCGACGGGCAGCCGGGGAAAGGCGTTCCACTCTCCTTCGCTCTCCGCGGGATCCAGCACCTCGAGCCGCAGCGACGGGGCGCGTTCGCGCAGCAACGCCGCCAGCGCCTGCGCGGTCTCGGCGGCCAGCGCCGAGCGGCCGCACGTCCCGACGTGCAAGACGGCGCGCGCGGTGGCGCCGTCCAGCCAGCCCAGGGACGCGGCTCGCGCCAGCAGCTGGCGGAGCGCGGCGGCCCGGGGCGTCCCGTGCTCCGCGACCGTCAACAGTCTCGTCTCGCTCACCACTGCTCCCTTCGGCGGCTGCGGAGCACACGCCACACGAACCGCGGATTGCCCAGCACGTAGCGTTGCCACAGCCGCTTCGGTTCGACGAGGAGACGGAAGAGCCATTCCGCGCGCAGGCCGAGTACCCAGCCGGGCGCGCGCCGCACCCGGCCGGCGAGGTAGTCGAAGAGGGCACCGACCCCGATCGACACCGGCACCCCGAGGTGGTCGCGGTGCTCGTCGATCCACCGCTCCTGCAACGGGTTGCCGAGCGCCACGAGCAGCACGTCCGGTCGAGTGGCGCGCACCTGCTGCGCGACGCGCGGCAACGCGCCGTACCCGGGCGCCGTCCCGACGATGCGGATGTGCGATCCCCGCGCCCGCAGCACATGCGCCGCTCGCTCGGCGACACCGGCCTGCGCCCCGAAAAGGAACACCCGGACCTCCCGCGGCCCGAGATGCTGGAGCAGGGCGGGGACGAAGTCGGTTCCGACGAAGTTGTGCCCGGCGTCCACCCCCGCCAGCCGCGCGGCGAGCTCGACGCCGGCCCCGTCGCGCAGGACCAGGTCGGCGTCCGCGACGATGCGGCGATACGACGGGTCGTCTGCCGCCAGGTTGAGGGTGTGCGCGTTGGCGAGCACGACCTGGTGGGAACGTCCCGACGCGATCATGCCCCGGATCCGGTCCGCGGCGTCCGCGAAGGCGCACAGCGTGAACGGCACCCCGAGGAGCGGAAAGCGTTCCTCGTCGGGCGTGGACGGCGTCGCGTGCTCGGCCGCGGGGAACATCAGGCACGCCTCGCGACCGCCGGGGCGGTGAGCGGCGGCTCCGCACGCAGGTCCCGCGAGCCCGCGATCATCGCGGCGGGACGGAGCGCCCGGGGATCGCGCGGGCGCTCGACGAACCCGCGGATCATCGGCCAGGTCCAGACGGCCCAATCGGCGATCAGCTGGAATGGCTTCGTGACGCTCCGACTGCGCAGCATGAACGCCAGGATCAGCGCCGCCACGACCACGAGCGGGGCGACGACGAAGCGGGCGTCGCCGGTGAGGACGCCCGCGAGGCCGGCCACCACCCCGAACGCCAGGACGGCCTGGAACTGGAGGTAGCGCTTCATGCTCCGGGCATGCTCGCCGAACGTGCCCTGCCGGAGCGCGACCCGCAGCGTCTGTCCGTAGCCCTTGATGAGATTCTCCCGGTAGCGGCGCCCGAGCTCCATGAGGCTCCCGCGCGGCCCGGTGCGATGCGTGCCCATGACGACCGGGAGGCGGACGACCACCGACCCCGCCTGGCGCAGCCGCGCAGCGAGCTCGGCCTCCTCGTAGGAGACGATGAACGGATTGAACGACCCCACGTGCTCCAGGGCGGCACGCCGGTAGATCGCGTTGCCGCCGAGCCCGTCGACCTCGGTGGGAACGTCACCCGCCCCGAAACAGTCGGCGCTTCCGCCGACGACGTGCGCCCCCTCGTAGTAGATCTCCGGCAGCTTGCCGTCGACGGCCGCCACCCGCGGATGCGCCTCCAGGTGCTCCAGCGCCGCCTGCACCCACCCGCTCGCGATCTCCGTGTCCCCGTCGACGAAGAGCACGTAGCGGCTCCGCGTGAGGTGCTGCCCGACCAGCCGGCCGAGCGCGGGCGACAGCGGCGCGTCGGGGCGGAGCTCGACCAGGCGGATCGGGAACGCCGCCGCCCGCTCGCGTGTGGCATCGGTGGAGCACGAGTCCACCACGACGACCTCGGCACCGGGGACCGGCTCCAGTGCCGCCAGGACCGAGCGCAGGCAGGTGTCGATCCAGCGCTCCTCGTTGCGGCAGATCACCACCGCGGCGAGCAGCGCCTGGCCCTCGGTCAATGCCACGTGCCCTCCTCCACGACCGCTCGATAGGTCGTCACGCGCCGCGCGGCGGCGATGGTGCGCAGCGTGTCGCGCAGCCGGGCACGCTTCGGCGCGAGCGCTTCGCGCATCCCGGGGTGCCGCGCCATGCGCGGGTCCACGCCGTCCGCCACGAGGTCGAGCAGATCGGCGGCGTGAAACTCGTAGCACACGGGTAGATTCCCGCGGAGCAGCGCCAGCAGGTTGCGGCGGAACAGCCACTCGGGGAGGAAGTACGCGAGTGTGTGGTACACGGGCAGCCGGAACCGCGGTGTGACCGCGATCGGGAACTCGACCACCTCGCCCGCGCCGTTGCCGAGCACGTGCGGCCACACCGGCGCGAACGCATGCCCCACGAGGTCCATGGTGAAGATTGATTGCTTGCCCGTGCTGCGCCGGTAGGCGGCCAGCCGGCTCGCGGCCAGCACGGGCGAGGGGAAGACGGAGGCGTCGTAGCGGTAGCCCGCCGCGCCTACCAGGTGCAGCACGCGGGCGTCCACGTCCCAGGCGGGAGCCCGGAATCCGATCACCTCGCGCCCCGCCGCCTCGGACAGGCGCTCGCGCGACGTCACCAGCTGCTCGTGCAGTGCGCCATCGTCGAGCGTGCTGAAGGGTTGCGGGTGGGTGAGCGAGTGGCTCGCAACTTCGTGCCCTGCCGCGGTCGCCTGCCGCAGCAGGTCACGTTGCGCCTGCGCGTCGCGCCCGATCACGAACAGCACTCCCGGCACCCGGAGCTCGTCGAGCAACTCGAGCAGGCGCGGCACCGCGGTCCGGTAGATCAGCTCGCAGGGGCGAAGGTCCTCGAACCCGTACCCCTCGAGATGCCGGTCGACCGTGTCGAGGTCGCAGGAGAAGACGGCGTAGCTCACGCGACCGCTCGGCGGCGGGTCAGGCTGCGCACGGCCGCGCGCACCGCGCCCGCGATGAAGTCGACGTGCTCGGTGGTGTAGAATTCGTTCCAGGGGAGCACGACGACCCGCTCGAGCCCGCGCATCGTGTTGGGGTAGTCGGCGGGGTCGTAGGTCACGTCCGTGCCACCTTCGCGCACGCGCGCGGCCCACGGGTACTGACTCTTGCCGAACGTCCTGCGCTCCGTGAACACCTGGCACAGGAAGGCCGGCTTCTGGATGTAGCGTGGCGCGCAGAAGACACCCTGCGCCTTGAGCGCGCCGCCGAGCGCGTCGGCACCTCCCTCGATCACCGCCGGGTCGACGACGAGCGGGTACTTCCAGTACACGTGCGTCGCACTGGGAATGGGATGGGGCAGCGTGAGTCCGGGCAGGTCGGCCAGCAGCTCCGTCAGACGGGTCGCCGCCATCCGCCGCCGGATCACCACGCCGTCGAGCTTCGTGAGCTGCGCGCGTGCCACCGCACCCTGGAGGTCCGTCATCCGGTAGTTCAGCGCCAGGAAGTAGTGGTCCGGCTCGGGATCGCCGTAGCCCCACGCCTTGTCGCTGAAGAGCCTCATCCGACGCGCGTGCGCGGGGTCGGAGGTGATCGTGATGCCGCCCTCCCCCGTCGTCATGTGCTTGCCCTGCTGGAGGCTGAAGGCGCCGATCGCACCGATGGTGCCGACCAGTCGCCCGTCCTGCGTCGCCAGGTACGCTTGGGCGCAGTCCTCGATCAGGGGGATGCCTCGGGCGTCGGCCACTGCCTTGATCCCGATCGTGTCGCAGGGGTTGCCGAAGAGGTGCGTCGCGATGATGGCGCGCGTGCGCGACGTGATGCGCGCCGCCACCGTCTGCGGCGTCACGTTCAGGCTCACCGGGTCGACGTCCGCAAACACGGGAATGGCCATCTGGTAGAGGATGGGTGAGATCGCGCCCATGTCGGTGATCGACGTGGTGATGATCTCGTCGCCCGGCTCGGGGTCGATCGCGGCGATTGCGGTATGGCAGGCGGCCGTACCCGATGAGACGGCGCGGGTGTGTGCCACGCCGTAGCGCTCGGCGAACTCGTGCTCGAACGCGTTCACCTGCGCGCCCTTGGTGCAATTGAGCGTACCCGATGCGATCACCTCGCGGAGCAGCGAGATCTCGTCGAAGCCGAAGCCGCGGCCGGTGTGATCGGCGTCGGAAGGCAGAGCAATCGGGTCAGCCATGGGAGACTCCTGGGAGACGACGGGGCCAGACGGGCGGGCGGGTCAGCCGGCCGCCGCCGACGACCGGGAGAGGTCGTCCAGCAGCACGGTGACGGTCTCGGCCGCCAACCCCACGCTCGTATTCCACGCCGTCACGCGGGGATAGGCCTGAGCGGTCGTGCAGAGATAGAGCCGGCTCCGACCGACCCGGGGCGCAGCGCGACGCTTGAGGTAACCGACCGTCCAGGCAGGCTCGACGTACGGGGCGCGGAAGACGTACACCGCCTCCACGTCCCGGCGCTGGAAGCGCGGGTAAAGCGCGGCGAGCCCGTCGACGGCCTGGCCGGCGACCACGTCGTCGGAGCGCTGGTAGAGCTCACTGCCGGCGTCGCAGTAGTTCATCACGTAGGTGAGGTGGCGCCCCCCGATCCACTCCGGCGGGATGACGTGCGTGGTCTCGACCACACCCTGGAACGCGAAGCGCGGATCGACGACGGCCGTCCAGTAGAAGCGCTCGAGCCGCGCCCGCGAGACGACGAGCGCGTTGACCACGCCCTGATAGGAGAGCTCGGACAGCGGCACGGCCTCTGCGAGCGCGCCCTGGGCGATACGCGACAGCACGGGCAGCGGGAGCGTGGCCACCGCGGCGTCGAAGCGCTCGGTGCCCCGCGCCGTCACGACGGAGACGCCGCCCGGCACCTCCTCGATGGCCCGGATAGGACTCTGCAGGCGCAGATCGGCGCCGCGCACCAGCAACGTGTCGGCGATGGCGGCCGCGAGCCCCCGGTAGCCGCACCGGAGGTAGCCCTTCACCTCCTGGCCGCCGTCCTTCTCGCGGTTCAGAGTGCTCCACACCCAGTACGCCGGGACGCCGTCACGGCGGTCGCCGAACTTGGCGCGCAGCAGCGGATCCCAGATGCGCTCGAAGACGCGCTGGCCGAAGAGGCCGCGCAGCCAGTCGACCGCGCGCACGTCGTCGAGGTCGAGGCCGTCGCGCTTGAGCTTCGTGATGTAGAGGGCGCCCAGGCCGGTGCGGATCCGGTCGGGCAGCGTCAGCGCGCGGAAGCGGAGCAGGTCGAGCGGCGTGTTGAAGCCGTAGAGCTTCCCGTCGACGAGGAAGCCCATCCCCGTCTCGCTCCACCGCAGCTGATCCGCGAGCCCGAGCTCGCTGATCAGGCCGATCAGCTCCGCGTCGCTGTCGAGGATGACGTGGTAGTAGCGGTCGAGGGTCACCCCATTGTGCTCGAAGTGGGTGCCGAGCCCGCCGAGCTGACCCGACGATTCGAACACCACCGGCCGGTGCCCGGCCTTGGCGAGGTAGTATGCCGAGGCCAGGCCGGCGATGCCGCCGCCGATCACGGCGACGCGGAGCGGACGCCGGCCGCCGCCCACGAGCCGCAGCGAGGGCCGCTCTTCCGATCGCGCGCTGCCCGCCCTCACGAGGCCTCCTGCACGTGGACCTCGGCCTCCGGCAGGCCGCGTTCGCTCTGGCCGAGGGTGATGCACTGCCCCGGATCGAGCAGGGGAACTGGCAGCGTCGCCGTGCCGGACTCGCGCTCCACGACGATGCGCGCTCCAGCCACGGCACGCCGCCCCTCGTTGGTCACGACGATGCGATCGGCGACCACCCGGAGCGTGAGCTGCTCGCGTGCCGCCCACCAGCGGGCGACGTCGCCGGCGGTCGCCAGCCAGACGTCCGGCCGGTCGAGCTGCCGGCGCACGAAGGCGAGATGCGCACCGCGACGGGCCGCGTCCCGGACGCCGAAGACCCCGCCATGGACGATCCCCACGTAGAGACCTCCGGTGGCGTGCACGAAGGAGATCTTGCTCCGCACTGCGCGCCGCAGCTGGCGGATGTCATCGCCCTGGAACAGGGGCTGGATGCAATCTGGCGCGCTCACCGGCAGCTCGAGGCAGCGGCTCGGGCGGAGCTGGCCGTCGTCAGTCGAAACGGGTGGCCGGTACGGCACGTTGAGCCGCACGCCGCCACCGAAGTGATCGAGGCTCTCGCGATCGACGTCCGGGTAGGAGGAGTCGTACTCGAAGCCGAGCCGATCGAGGGCCCACACGAGATCGGGCGAGCGGTCGAGCCGCGGGCTGCGGAAACCCGTGATCGGGCGCTCGAGCCGCCGCTCGAGAATGGCGCGGGCGCGCTCGATGCCGGCCGCGATCTCCACGCGCGAGCCCTCGAGCGTTTCCCCGCGGTGTTCGAGGCCGTGGCACAGGACCTCGGCACGCCGCAGCTCGGTTTCGGACCGCACGAACAACGAGCGGCTCGCCGGGCCGGCAACCAGGCCGAAGGTGGCCGGGTGCCCGCTGTGCGCCACGCGCGACAGCAGCAGCTCGAGGCCGGCCGTGTAGGCATAGATGCAGGGCTCGATGTCGTGGGTGAGCGTGGCGGCGGAGGCGTAGGGGGCAGGCCAACGTGCCAGCCGGACCAGGTCGCCGCCGGCGCGCCGGACGAGCGCCTTCAGCAGCTCCACGAGCAGCCAGCCGCTCGCGTCCACCGGGTAGGTGCTCGCACGCGCGCCGAGCCCGCGCAGGTGGCGATCGAGGCGGGCGTAGCTCCGGCGCTGTACCACCCGCCGGACGGCATCCGGCGCGCGGTAGTAGAGCGCCAGCGCCGGCCGGCTCACGCCCGGCCGCAGCGCGCGCGTGGCCGGCTCCGGCAGGTACGATTCGGTGAGCAGGTCGGTGAGCGCGGCGCCGACATCGAGCAGACACCACACCTGCTGGCCGCGCTGGACCACCGCCGGGGTGCGCCGGCCGCGTGCGTCCTGCAGCGTCGCCAGCACGGAGCCGTCGAGATCGGATGCGCGGTACCGCGTGGCGCGGGGCAGGAGGAGGGCGCCGCCCGCGTAGGTGCGCGCGAGCTCCCGGACCGACTCCGGCCAGATCGCGCCGTCGAGCGCGAGCGCGAGGGGCTCGTCCGTCACGGCGCGACGGCCCTGGGCGTCGCCGATCACCACCGTCGGTACCTGCCGCGCCAGCGCGGCCGCGGCATCCTCGAGCTGATCCGCCGAGGTAACCAGCACCCGCCCATTGAACTCGGCCGCGTGCGCGATGCGACGGGCCGGGATCCCCTCGATGGCGAGCGCGGTGGCGATGCCGAACCCGCGACGGTCGCCGGCGACGAGCAGATCAATCATGCGACCGCACCATCCCGCCCTGCGAACCCTCCGACCAGCCGAAGCGACGGCCGCAACCTGCGCAGGTCAAGCGGTCGTCGGCGTCGTCGCTGGCGAGCGGCCGCCCGCAGACACACACCCAGCCCCGGAGACGCGCCGGATTCCCCGCGACCAGCGCGTGGGCGGGCACGTCGCTCGTCACCACGGCCCCCATGCCGACCATGGCGTACGCCCCGATGGTGAGCCCGGGACCGATGCGCGCCCCCGCACCGAGGGTGGCGCCTTCTTCCACGCGCCCGCGGAGCGTGTCCTCGGTGGGCGCCGAGCTCGCGAGCCCTTCCACTCCCTCCACGAACGCGCGTGGATAGCGGTCGTTCGTGAAGATCACGCCCGCCGAGACCATGACGCGGTCGGCAATCGTGATGCCGGTGGGAATGTAGACCATCGCGTTGATCTTCACGAAGTTCCCGATCTCGACGCCGTAGGCGACGTACGTCTTCTCGCCGATGATGCAGTCGTGACCGATGACGGACGGGCCGCGCAAGTGCACGTTGTCCCAGACCGCGGTCCGCGCTCCGATCCGCACGGCAGCCTCGATCAGCGCCGTGGGGTGGATGCGGGGTGCGTCGGCGTTGTGGGGAGCGCTCACGCGAGGGCCCTCACGGGCGCCTGGGTCTCGCACACCCCCATGGTGTCGACGGGCACCCAGCCCCCGGAGCGCAGCGAATGGTACGACGCCTCGACCGCCGCGACGGTGCGCAGGCATTCGCCGGGCGTGATCCACGGGCTCCGCGTGCCCGACAGCACACCGACGAACGCCCGCATCATGACGACGTAGCACGCATGCTTGTCGTAGACCCCGGCGTCGAGCGGACGCGGCGCGCGGCCGTGCCGTCGGAGCCGCGACCCGCGCCAGCCGATGTCGATGCTCCCCGCGGTCCCATGGACCATGACGTAGGTCTCGCGCTGCGTCGCGAGGCTCCAGCTCAAGTCGATGCGTCCGATCAGCCCGCGTGTGACCTCGACCATCACGGTCGCCGAATCCTCGACGGGCAGCGCCTGCGCGGGCTTCAGGCGCGTGGCCTGCACCCGCGTGACGGTCCCGAACAGGAAGGCCACGATGTCGAAGGCGTGGCAGCCGTTGTCGATGACGACGCCGCCACCGGCGACACTGCGGCGCGCGTTCCAGCGCCCGGTCATGTCGACCCGGCTCGAGAAGTCGATCTCGAAGGCGAGCGGCTCCCCGATCGCGCCAGCCGCGATCAGACCCCGGGCGGCCACCAGATCGGGCACGTGGCGGAACTTCGTGGCGAGGAGCAGCTGGCGTCCGGTGCGCGCCGCCGCCTGCATCATCCGCATCGCCGATGGTCCCTGGATCGCCAGCGGTTTCTCGCACAGCACCTCGAGCCCGCTCTCGAGCGCCGCGATGGCGAGTGGCGCGTGCTGCGCCGGCGGGGCGGCGATGCTGACGGCATCGAGCGGGACGGTAGCGAACAGCTCGCTGGCGTCGGCGACGGCGTGCAGCCCCTCAGCCCGGGCCGCGGCCACGACCGCCGGCGCCGGATCGCACACGGCCACGACGCGCACGCCCGGGACGGCCCGCCACGCGTCGAGATGAATCCGGCCGGCTCGACCGAGCCCGACGACACCGACCCGGAGCTCCGCGCCGTTCCTCACGATGCCACCCGCGAGACGCCGATGCGCTGGCGCGCCCAGCGCGCCCAGACCATCGCCGCGGTCAGCGACAGCAGCCCGAGATGCGCCAGGATCGCATCGCCGACATGGAGCTTCGACTCCCCGAACCGGCGGGTGCCGAGCTGCATCGGCAGCTCGCGCACGCGCCACCCGCCCAGCATCCCGCGCAGGAGCAGCTCCGCGACGGCCGCGAACCCGCTCGCGCGGAAGCGCGTCGCCTCGACGACCTCGCGGCGGTAGGCGCGGTGGAGACAGGTGAAGGTGTGCACGTCCCGACCGATCAGGAGCTGGTAGAGCGAGGACACCGCGCGGCTGAGCGCGAGGCGGAGCCGGCCGCCCTGCGCGGGCAAGCTCTCGGGGTGCCAGGGCGACGCAGTCGCGATGTCGGCGCCCTGCTCGATCAGCCGCACGAGCTCCGGCAGGCGCTCGGGCAGATAGGTGCAGTCGCTGTCCATCGTGCAGACGATGGGCGCGCGCGCGTGGTCGAAGCCGGTGCGCAGCGCGGCGCCGAGCCCCAGGTTCGTGCCGTGCCGGACGACGCGCATCCAGGGGCGCGTGCGCGTGGCGTCGAGGAGCATGGCGAACGTGGTGTCCCGGCTGCCGTCGTCGACGAACACGAACTCCCACCCGAGCGGCGCCAGCGTTTCGAGCCGCCCGAGCAGCGAGGGGATGCCCTCGGCTTCGTCGTAGCAGGGAACGATGACGCTGACCGGCGGCCGGTGCGGCGCGCTCACCGGAGCGAGCTTGCGGGGACGCGGGGCGGTCGGGAGGGGGAGGTATATGGCTGGCTGTGCGGTCATGTAGGGGCTTTCTGGACCACGTCGCAGTGTCAGAATGCGCCGCGGCGACTCAGCACCGCGGGAATGGTCTTGGCGAGGATCTCGAGATCCAGGCGCAGCGACCAGTTGTCGATGTATTCCATGTCCGTGCGGATCCAGTCCTCGAAGCTGAACGTGCGCCCGTCCACCTGGTAGAGGCACGTGATCCCGGGCTTGACGCTGAAGCGGCGCTTGTGGGCGCGCCGGTCGATCCGCAGCACGTCGCGCACCGGCAGCGGCCGGGGCCCGACGAGGCTCATGTCGCCGCGCAGGACGTTCACGAACTGCGGCAGCTCGTCGAGACTGAGCTTCCGGATCACCCGTCCCACGCGCGTGACACGCGGATCCTCGCGGATCTTGAAGACGGGGCCCGTCGCCTCGTTCAGCCCTTCCAGCTCGAGCTGGCGCTGCTCCGCGTCCGCGACCATGGTGCGGAACTTGTAGAACCGGAAGCGCCGCCCCCCGAGACCGACGCGTTCCTGGGCGAACAGCACGGGGCCGGGCGAATCGAGCTTGATCAAGACGGCGAGCAGCAGGCACACCGGCGCCGAGAGCACCAGGGCGGCGGCGGAGACGGTCACATCGATCAGCCGTTTCGCGGCGAGCAGGAGTGAATCGGGCGGACCGCTGAAGATGGTGATCACCGGCCGGCCGTCGATCTCGTCGAGCTGCGCGCGGGCCAGGATCAGATCCACCAGGCTCGACAGCACCCGGATCGTGACGCCCTGCTCCTCGCACAGGCTGACCACGTCGCGGATGAGCCCTTGGTGCGCGTCGAGCGGCAGGCTCACGAAGACCTCGTCGATGGGACGCGTCTCGAGGAACCGCATCACCTGCTCGAGCGCCGCCGCCTCGTCATGCGCCTGCACGTCGACGACTGCCTCGATGGCGTAGCCGAGGTCGCCGCGCTTGGCCAGTCGAGACGCCAGGTCGAAGCCACGGTCGTCGTGTCCCACGATCACGACGTTGCGGATGTTGTGGCCGTGGCGCCGCACCGTGCGCGCGAGAAGCCGGAAGGCGCGGCGCTCGACCACGAGGCCCACGAAGGTCATGCACGCGAACGACGTCGCGAACGACGGCGTGGCGTAGTCGAACCCCAGGAGGACACTCGCCCCGATGAGCGGGACCGTCGTGGCGAGGACCACCTTCGCCAGATCGCCCCACTCGCGGGAGACCGCGGTGAGTCGGTACGAGCGATACAGCCCGATGGTTCGCATCGCCAGGTGGCAGTAGCCGAGGAAGGCGAACAGGAAGAGGACGTTTTGCACCTCGATGCGCAGCGCGAGCACGGAGCGCCAGGGTTGCGGCTGCAGCTCGGTCGTCAGGGCCAGCGCGAAGGCCACCGCCACGACCGCCAGGTCGGCAAGCTTGAGACAGGTGAGGAGCGCGAAGCGGAACGGGTTGGTCATGGAATGCCTGTGTCGTGCAGAGAGATGATGCGCGGGCGCGATCCGGGGCGTCACGCCAGGCGGAGCCAGCGTTCGGGCAGCTCGACCCGGGTCTGGCGCTGCAGTAGTTCGAGGAGCACCAGGACCCGCTGCCGCGCGGTCAGGCGTCGCTCGACGATCGCCGCGAGGCCACGGAGCGGCCCGTCGGTGATCGTGACCGCCCGCCCGGCGACCACCGGGTCGATCTCGATCACCCCGTCGGCTCCCGCGCGGTCGCGCAGGTAGGCGACGACCTCGGCCCCGACGCGAGCCGGACCGTCGCCGAAGTTCACCAGCCGCACGACGCCGCAGCAGGTGGTGACGGCGCTGAGCTGCCCGGGGACGGGCTGGCAGAAGACGTAGCCCGGGAACATGGGACCGATGTCGCCACCGACCGCGGGACGCGGCCACTGACGTAGCAACGGCAGGTAGGTGGCAATGCCTTCGCGTGCCAGGTTCGTCTGGACCGCGCGCTCCTTGTGACGCTTTGCCTGGACGACCATCCAGCCCTCGCCACCGGAGGCAGCTCCGCCATACGGGCACGAAACGTGTCGAGCCGACATCTTCCTCCCGACGAGATCGGCCTCCCTCCCCGGAGTCCTTCGCTCGCCGCCTTGCTGACTATGATCTTTCTGACTTACTCTGCTCTAACCAGGTAGCGCCGGAGAAAGACCGGAACCGGATTGCGTACCTGGTTCAACACCACGCCGAGCACGTTTCCCCCGGCCCGCTCGATCTGATGTCGGGCCCGTGCCAGGGCTTCCCCGCGCGTGACGCCGGCCCTCGCGACGAGAACGACCCCGTCGCAGAAGAGGCTTGCGAGGGTGCCGTCGGCGTGGCGCAGGATCGGCGGTGCATCCAGAAACGTATAATCGAATGTGACTCGTAGCATGTCAAGCCAAAACGCCAATTCGGGCGAGCGGAGGAACGATTCCTTGTCCGCCACGCCAGCCGGACTGGGTGCGACGGTGATCCGGCCGCGCCCCCAGGGGGTGGCCGGCGGGACCTCCTTGGCGCGCACGAGCTCGGTGAGGTCCGCGCCATGCGCTGCCAGGCTGGCGGTGAGGCCGGCGGTGCGGAGATCCGCATCCACGAGCAGCACGTTCAGCCCGGCGCTGGCGAGACTCTCGGAGAACTCGCGCACCACCTGCGTGCATCCTTCACCGCCGTCGCACCCGGCGAACACCAGAGCCTTGAGCGCCTTGCCGTGGGCGGCCACCATCAGCCGCTCGCGCAGCGTGGTGTACGCCGCGGGAACCGCCCCCGGCGCGAGGCGGCGCACCGGCACCCGGGCGGCCTGCGGCACGAGAACGGGATCGGGGGCGACGACCGGCGCCGACGCAGCGCTCACCACCGGCGGTGAGGAGATGCGGCGATTCAGCGATTCGAAATACGCGCTCATTCGGGGGGTTGTTCGCCGCTTTCGGTGTGCTCGGGCAGCTCGGGGAACTTCACCGTCGCGCCTGCCTTGACGAGATTGACGTCGCGTAGGCCCGGGTTGAGTCGTCGGACCTCGCTCAACAATGCCCGCCTCTGCGCCACGCCGGGCAGCTTGCCATAGAGGTCGCGCGCCGCGGCGAGGATGCTGCCACCCGGCGGGATGTTGATCGTACGGACGGAGCTCACCGCAGCCACCGGGGCGGGCGGCGCCGGCGGCGTCGCCGGTGCGGCGGCGACTGCCGGCACCGACCCATCGGGCGGCGTCGGGGGCGCGACGGCGTCCGGAATCGTCTCGGCGGCCGGGGTCGTCTCGGCCGACACCCGCGTAACCGCCACGGGTGCCACTGGCGGCGCCGCCGCCGAGGCACCGACACCCGGCGTCGCGCCCTTGCCGCCAAGCAGCATGGTCCCGCCAGCGACCACGGTCACGGCCGCGGCCGTCGCGAGCCCGACCGGAAACCGCCACGACGAGACACGCCGCGGTGACGTGCGCCGCAAGGCCCCGCGCCCGAGCACCCCAGGCTTCCGCTCCTCCATCTCGGCGATGGCCTCGCCGGCCGCGCTCGCCGTCACCAGGGGGAGGCTGCGCCCGAAGGCAAAGAGCAGTGCATTGTGGCACAGGATGTTGGCGCGCCGAGGAATCCCCCGCGTGTGCCGCACGATCGCGCGCAGTGCGGCCGGCTCGAAGAGCCGCTCGTCCCCGCCGACCTGCTTCAGGCGGTGCAGGATGTACGCTTGCATCTCGGCGGCATCCAGCGGGTTGATGATGGCGCGGACGCTGACGCGTTGCTGGAGCTGGCGGAGATTCTGCTGCCGCAGTCGCTCCTGCAGCTCCGGCTGACCCACGAGCACGATCTGTAGGAGCTTGTGCGTGTAGGTTTCGAAGTTGGAGAGCAGCCGGAGCTCCTCGAACGTGGCGTCGCCGAGGCTCTGCGCCTCGTCGATCACCAGGGCCGTGCGCTGCCCCGCCGCGTCGCGGCGCAGCAGCATGCGCTGCAGCACCTCGAGCAAGTGGAGCCGCGACGCGCCCGCCGGCGGCTCCTCCCCGAGGTCCTTCAGCGCGACCATGAGGAGATCGTCGAAGCTGTGCGCGACGTAGGGAATGTAGGCGGTGGCGACTTCGGGGCCGAGCTGGCTGAGCACGCTGTAGAGGATGGTGGTCTTGCCGGTACCCACCTCGCCGATCAGTGTGATGAAGCCCCGCGCGTTAACCAGGCCGTATTGCACGGCCGCCATCGCCTCGCGATGCTTCTCGCTCAGGAAGAGGAAGGCCGGATCCGGGGTCAGGCTGAACGGCTCGCCCGAAAGCCTGAAGTGCTCGTAATACATGCCGCCTCAGGAACGGTCGGGGAGCGTCACCAGCGTGTCGAGGTTGGCGTAGCGCCGGACGTCGGCGCTGCTCTTGACCGCGGTGTCGAAATGGTCGCGCGCCAGTCCCAGCCCGAGACTCAAGAGCAGGCCGCCGAGCAACGCGAACGCGAGGATCTGCCCCTTCTTCGGTGCGACCGCCTGGAGCGGCAGCTCGGCCGGCTCGATGATGCGCAGCCGCAGGAGCTTGCTCTGCTCCATCGCGTTGGACAGCCGCGACTGCTCGGCCGAGCGGACGTAGGACGTGTAGGTCTCTTCGTCGAGCTTGACCTGCCGCTCGAGGCGGGCGAGGTCGAAGCTCTGGCTGTCGAGGAACTCGGCCTGCTTGCGATACTGCTCGGCCGCCTTCGCCAGCGCGTCTTCGCGGCCCTTGAGGGCCGCCAGCGCCGCCTGGGCCGCGACCAGATCGGTGCCCGTGGCGTCGCCGCCCGACCCGGAGGTGACGGTGTCGTAGCCGGAGATGGCCTTGCGGAGCCGTTCGATCTGGCTGTCGATCGCCTTCACGCGTTCGCTGTCCGGCTTGTACCTGCCGGTCAGATCGGCCCGCTTCGCCTCCAGCTCGAGCAGCTCCGGCGTGGCCACGCGTCCATCCTTCGCGCCGCGCAGGGTCTGCTGGAGGAACCCCACGCGCTGCTCCTGCTCGACGCGCGCGATGCGCGCCCGCGACAGGTCGGCGTTGAACTCGTTCAGCCGCTCGTGCACCTCGGCCTGCTGGCCGGCGAGCGAGCCAGCGCGCTCCCGCGCCTTCTGCAGCTCGGCCTCGGAGCCATTCAGCTTCTGCCGCAGCAGGTCGCTCTGCGTGGTGAAGAACTCCTGCGCCTCGGAGATCTGTTGCATGCGCGCGTGGTGTTCGACGTATGCCTGCATCAGGCGGTTGACGAAGTCCTGCGCCCACGCCGGGTCGCCGCTGACGTACCCGATCTCGACGATGTTCGACGGCTTCTCGTTGAGCGTCTCCAGGTGCTCGAGCGCGCCGCGCGACCGCCAGTAGAGCGGGTCGTCGTTCTTCAGGTTGTCGAGCCCGTGGAGGCGCTTGTACGCGTGGCGCGCGACCGCGACCGGGGCGTGGAGCAGCCGCCCGACCCACGAGGCGTCCTGAGGCGGGTCGTCCTCCTCCTTGGGAGGTTGCATGTCGGCCAGCACGCCGTCGATGAGCTCACGAGCGCGGAGGATCTGGAGCTGCGAGTTCATCTCGCCCTCCGAGACCTGGTTGGTCCGCACCAGCTCGGTGCCGCGATCGGCGCTGGTCGAGATCTCGGCACGGTCGGTGGTGAAGAGGATCTTCCCCGCCGCACGATAGGTCGGGGGGATGACGAAGATGCCGAAGATCGCGGTCAACACGATGCCGAGATAGGCACCGAGGATGAGCTTCCAGCGGCGGAAGACGGCGTGCACGGCCTCCTGGACGAGCGTGAGAACGGCCTGCTCTTGCAACGAAACGCTCATGCTCGGCCCCCTCAGAACACCGGTATCCCGATTGGGATGGTCGGGATGTTCTTGGTGATATACTGCTCGACCAAGAGGTTCACGTTCGCGATCCGGCTCTTCGGGATGAACACGACGTCATTCGGCCGCAACGCCACGTCCTGCGTGTAGTCATCACCACTGAGCGCTTGCTTGAGGAAGAGGCGATAGCCTTCGTACCGGTCGGTCGTGCGGCGGATCAGGATGACGTTCTCGAGGCTCGCCTTGTCGTTGAAGCCGCCGACGCTCTGGATGGCCTGGAGCGCCGTCATGCCCTCGGCGTACTTGAGCGCGGCCGGCTTACCCACCTCGCCCCCGACGAACACCTGGCCCCCGAACTCGCGGACGATGACCGCAACGCGCGGATCTTCGAGCTCCTTCGAATAGGCGCTGCGCAGGCTCGCGGAGAGCTCGTCCGTGCCCAGCCCCGCCGCCTGGATGTCGCCAATCAGGTCGAGCGAGATCCTACCGTCGTTGCGGACGGGAACCTTCTCGACGTTGAGCTCGGGGGTCTTGTAGAAGCGCACGTCGAGGGCGTCGCCCACGCGGATGCGATAGGATTGACTATCGACCACCATGGCCGACATATCGGCCGAGGCACGCCCCGGCGGCGCGTTGAAGGCGCATCCGCCGCTCAGCACGGCGACCCAGCCGAGAACCAGCATGACGGATCCGAGCCCGGGCATGCTCGGATGCGCCGACCGATCACCTGCCGATGGCCCGGTGGCGAAACTCATGAACCCTGTTGTGCTCGACATTCCGGTTTTCGCACCTCTGCGCCAAGCAACGCTCGTGCCGCGAGAATCGTCAACAAATACGATCGAGGCCCTAGGGAGCCGATCCTGATTCGTGCGGCGCTGCAAAGCGTCATGGGCGTTCGGGCACGACTGCAATTTTTCGCCGCCGTTCCCATCCGTATGACGTGGCCAGAGTAGCGAATGGGGCGACGGTTTTTCGCTTTGGGAACTCCCGGGGCAGCGGAATGTGGTGCCCAGCCTTGGCGCGTCCGGCAGGTGTTTGTCACGTGAATTCGGGAGGATTCCGGCGCGTCGCGTCTGCCGGAGACCTCTGGCGGCGGTGAGCCGGGCCACGGGAGCGATGGTCCTTGCGATTGCGCACATCGCCCCCGCCTACGGCGTGGCAGCCGGCCCTGCGTTGGGTGGTGAGCGGTTCCCCCCGCTTCTGGATGGCGCCGGCCTCCGACTACTCTCCCGACACATAAGAGTCGACGGCGGGGAGGCCGCCGCATCAACCGGGCGGCCATCGCGCACTCCGACGCGCCGGCTCCCGCTCGCGCCATGGCATTCGCTCATGCGCGGGCGGCGTCCACGCACCGATCGCTGCCGCGGACGTTTCATGCCAGCTTTCCCCCTCGCAACCCTTGCCCCACACTATGTGAATCAGCTAGGAATGACCTGGAGGGCGCATCGAATGGCAACGGGGAAGCGAGGCGCGGCGCCGCCGCGGGCCGGCCGCGGCGGGCGCGAGGCTGGCGGCCGATGCAGCGTCTGCCGACTTCGCAAGGGCAAGGTCCACCGCAGCCGGAAGACGGGAAAACTGGTGTGCGCCACCTGTGCCGACCGGGCACGCATGCGGCTGGGTCCCTGTGCCGACTGCGGCGAGCGCAAGCTGCTCCAGGCGCGCGGCCGCTGCTACGCCTGCTACAAGCGCCAGTGGCGATCGCTCCGTCGCACGGGGTTGCTGCGCCCCGCCCGCCACGCCGGTCGCCGCCCGGCCGCCGTGTAAGTCCCGCTCAGCGCCAACGCCAGAGGCGAACGGCTGGTCCGACCCCTCGGACACGCCGACGAGCCGCAGCTGGAGGAGCGGCCACCTGCGGCCGAGGCCAGGCGTGCACCGCCCGGCGACCACGCCACCGCCGTCACGATGTCGCCGTGAGCTTCGAGCGTATCGTGGAGCACACCCGCCGCGGTGTCCCGGCGAGCGTGCGCGCCGGAGTCAGCAGCGGTGGCGAGCGCCATCGCTGGACTCCGCAGACCGTGCGCGGCATAGCACGCGGCGCGGCACGAACCATCAGACGAAAAGGGAAGCTCCGTGAACGACGCCGGCTGGAAGCGCTATCCATACGTGCCCGACTGGGGAGATCCGGCGTCGTTCACGCTTCCGGTTGCCGACGGCCATCGCCCCGAGCTGGGCGTCGCCACGTATTTCATCGACGGATTCCTCCGCGGGCGCGTCAGCGGTCGATCGTTCGCCTTCATCGTCATCCTCACCGACATGCGCGTGCTGCGGAAGCTGGTGCGCGCGAGCTTCTACACCTTCGCGCTCTACGATCTCGATCGACGGCACTACGGCACCTACACCGATTACGACTTCCCGCGTCCCCCGCGCATTCGTCGGCGGTACAAGATCCACGCCGTGCCGGGATACCTCGCGCTCCGTTTCGAAGCCGCGGCGGGAACCGCGCTGTGGGAACAGACGCGGGACGCGCGTGGCGAGCTCACGCCCTTCATCTGGGACGTCACGCTCCCCGGCGTGGACCATCACGGGGCGCGCATGGCGCTCGAGCTGCGCATCGACGCGACGCGCCCGCCCGCCCCGCTCGGCGGCCGTCTGCTGGGTGGCGAGATGATGTTCCTGGGTGCGCCGCGCACCTACTCCTACTTCCAGAGCGGCCTCGATCTGCGCGGCCGTCTCACCTGGGGCGATCACGCCGAGGACGTGGAAGGACACGTCGGGTGGATCGACCGCCAGTGGGCGCACGACGACTTCACCGCGCACCAGGACTGGCGCTCCACCCGCTATCGCAGCGAGTGGCGCGTGGTCCAGCTCGACGACGGCTGGGACATGAGCTGCTTCCACCAATACCAGCGCGACGCACGCAACGCGGTGGTTCCCTGGACGGGGCTCTCCGCGCAAGGACCGGCCCCTGGTTTCGAGCTGCGCGCGACGCCCGACGTCGAGCTCACGATCCCGGAGTTCATCCGCAGCCCGGGGATCGTGCGCGGCATGTCGATGCTCACCGAGGGCCCGCGCTGGTTCCCGCACCGCTACCGCCTCCGCGCCCCCGCATGGGACCTGGACCTGCATGCCGAGCCCATGGTGGACACTCCTGCCCACGCGCTTCCCATCGAGTACTGGACGGGGCCGGTGCGGATTCGCGGGACCCATCA
>JBKPDC010000279.1:0-7884 GCA_046727715.1 Thermodesulfobacteriota bacterium | reverse complement strand
GTGCCGCGCTCTTGCCGTGGGCGAGGACGGCAAGCGGGTCGGTGGCGTCGACGCGGGCGCCCGCGAACGCCGCGGGCGGCCGTGCCGCGGGCTCGTCGGCGACGGCGAGCTCGGCGGCGTGCTCCTCGACGAAGCGGGTGTGCATGCGAAGGCCTTCCACGTCGGGGTGGCGGAGCAGGCGGCGGAGGAGAGGAAGGTTGGTCGCGACGCCCTCGACGGTGAACTCGTCGAGCGCGCGAGCCGTGCGCGCCAGCGCGTCGGCGAAGCACGCCGTCGTCGAGCGCCCCACGACCTTCGCCAGGAGCGCGTCGAAGCGCGGATTGGTGCGATACCCGACGTAGCCGTGCGTGTCGACACGCACGCCCGGCCCGGTCGGCGGCGCGAACGTCGCCAGCGCGCCTGCCGACGGTCGGACCCGGCCGTCGGGCGCCATCGTCTCGGCGTTCACCCGCGCCTGCACCGCGAACCCGCGCGGCCGCGGCACGCATGCCGGCTCCAGGCCGAGCTCGGCGAGCGACCGTCCGGCCGCCAGCTCGACCTGGATGCGCACGAGGTCGAGCCCAGTCACCTCCTCGGTGATGGTGTGCTCCACCTGCAGCCGGGGATTCGCCTCGATGAACGCGAACACCGCCTCATCACGCACGGCGCCTGCGGCGATCACGAACTCGACGGTGCAGAGGTTGTCCAGACGCACCTCGTGCGCGATGCGGGCGGCGGCGTCGAGCAGGCGCTCGCGCAAGCCCTCCGGCATTCCCGGCGCGGGCGCCACCTCGACGAGCTTCTGGTGCCGTCGCTGGAGGGTGCACTCGCGCTCCCAGAGATGGCCGACGGCCCCAGTGCCGTCCCCCAGCACCTGCACCTCGATGTGGCGCGCCTCCGGAAGCAGCTGCTCGGCGTAGAGCTCGCCGTTGCCGAAGGCCTGGAGGGCCTCGGACCGGCAGCGGGTCCAGGCGTCCACGACCTCCTCGGCGCTGGACACCACGCGCATCCCGCGGCCGCCGCCGCCCGCCACGGCCTTCAAGACGGCGATCCCTCCCGACCCGAGCGAGATGAGGAAGGCGCGCACGTCATCCGGCGCCGCCAGGGCGGCCGTGCCCGGCAGCACGGGGACGCCACACCCGGCCGCGAGCGCCCGCGCGCGTGCCTTGTCGCCGAACAGCGCCAGCACGTCGGCGCGCGGCCCTACGAACGCGATGCCCGCGCCGGCACACCGGCCAGCGAATGCGGCGTTCTCGGCGAGGAAACCGTAGCCCGGGTGGACCGCGTCGCAGCCCGCCGCCGTCGCCACGGCGAGGATCTGCTCCTGGTCGAGGTACGCAGCTGGCCCGGTGCCAGGAAGCGGACGAGCCTCGTCCACGCGACGGACATGGAGACACGCGGCGTCGTCCGACGAGAAGACACCCACCGTCGGGATCCCCAGCTCGGCGGCGGTGCGTGCGACGCGGATGGCGATCTCGCCCCGGTTCGCGATCAGCAAGCGCTTCGGCAGCACGATGGCCGCGCCACTATCAGCCGGCGCCCGCTCCCGAAAGACCCGGCGTCGGCGTCGCTTGAACCGGTAGGCCTACGCGCGCTGCCGGAAGTCGACCGGCCGGCACCGGCCCGCGCGGAGCTCGTGCACGAGGTCGTCCATGGTGCGGATGTCGGCGTCGAACTCGGTGGCGACGATGCCGACGAAGCTCACCAGGTGCGAGTCGCTGCCGCCGAAGCCGGCGTAGCCGTACTGCTCCATCAGCGCACGGACGCGGTCGTCCTCGCCCTTCTTGCTGCCGCCGTTGAGTGCCTCCACGGCGATGACGCCGTCCAGCGGCCCGCGCGCCTCGTAGTGCGCGCACAGGCCGACGGTCGGCCGGCCGGGGTGGCAGGGTAGCGCCACGCCGCCCAGGCGATAGACCTCGCTCAAGACCTCCTGCGCGGGCAGCCGCACGTCGGTGAAATCGAAGTGGGCGAGGATGTCGTCGTTGACGCCGTAGACCAGCACGTGGCCGTAATCAGTCTCGATCTCGGCGGCGTTCAGGATGAGGAGCCCGTAGCGATCCTCCAGGGCGCGGAAGTCGCGCGTCGGGTCGAATTGTCGGTGCTCGGTGAGCACGATGCCGTCGAGTGGCCGCTCGTCGCGCTTGCGCTGGAGGAGCTTCAGGTACGCTTCGACGGGCGCCCGGCTGTCGTCGGACCGCTCGGAGTGCAGATGCAGATCGAGGATCATGCGAGGGGGCGAAACTTGGCGAGCGTGATCTCCGGGGTCACGTCGTCGTACACCACTTCCACCGGCATGCCGATGCGGACCGCGTCGGGGGCGCATTCGACGACGTTCGTCATGAGCCGCGGTCCTTCGGCCAGCTCGACGATCGCCAGCACGTAGGGCAGCTCGTCGCGGAAACCGGGTGCCTGGTTCTGGTGGGTCACCGTGAAGCTGTAGACGGTCCCATGCCCGCTCGCCCGCACCCACTCGACGGCCGGCGACAGGCACGCCGGACAGACGGCGCGCGGCGGGAAGCGGCTCGTCCCGCACTCGCGGCAGCGCTGGAAGTACAGCTCGTGGCGCTGGAGCGCCTCCCAGTGCCCGCGCGACTCCTCGTCGATGCGCGGCAGCGGCTTCTTGTAGCTGCGCTCGGTCATGCCCGTCCCAGCACCATCGTCACGCCGCTGTGGCGCTGGCCGAGCATGCCGCCCGTCCCGTGGACGCATGCGATCTCGGCGTCGGGTACCTGGGCCGCACCGCGCGCGCGCCGGAGCTGCCTGGTGGCCTCGATCACGAGGAACATGCCGCGCATACCGGGGTGGTTCGACGACAGGCCGCCGCCGTCGGTGTTGACCGGCAAGGCGCCGCCGAGGCCGATGCGCCCGTTCGCGCAGAAAGCGCCGCCCTCGCCCGGCTTGCAGAAGCCGAGCGCCTCCAGGGTCGCGAGCACGGTGATCGTATAGGAGTCGTAGATCATGGCGCAGTCGACGTCGGCATGCGTGATGCCGGCGCGCTGGAAGGCCAGCGGCGCGGACTGCCGGGCCGCGATGTCGAGCAGGTCGCGCCGTCCGATGCCGTGGTGCTGCACGGCCTCGGCGCCGCCCAGGATGACGACCGGCGGCTGCGCGAGGTCGCGCGCGCGCTCCACCGCGGTGAGGACGAGCGCCCCGCCACCGTCGGAGATGATGCAGCAGTCGAGCAGGTGGAGCGGCGAGGAGATGACGCGCGACGCCAGCACGTCTTCCACGGTGATCGGATCGCGGTACTTGGCCTGCGGGTTCAGGCCCGCGTGCCGCCGCATGGTGACGGCGATCTCGGCCAGCTGCTCGCTGGTGGTGCCGTACTCGTGCATGTGGCGCTGCGCGACCAGGGCGTACGAGCCGACGATGGTGGGACCGAAGGGGAGCTCGAAGTGGTCGGGCGGATCCCCCAGCCCGCCACCATGCGGGGGCCCGGGCGCGGCTGAAGGTCGTCCCCCGGTCCCGATGGCGAAGCGTTCGGAGGCCGCCTGTGAGCCATACGTCACCAGCACGACGTCGCACAGTCCCGCCGAGATCGCCGCCGCCGCGTGCAGGCAGTGCGACACGAATGACGAGCCGCCGATGGCCTGCGAGTCGAGCCAGCGCGGGTGCAGATCGAGATGCTGGGCGAGCGACAGGATGCCGATGAGGCCGACGCCGCTGGTGCAGAAGCCGTCGACGTCACGCATGGTGAGTCCCGCGTCCGCGAGGGCGCCGCGCGCGCTCTCGGCCTGGAGCTGGTAGGAGGTCTTGTCGGGTGCGAACCGGGCCGGGTGCTCGAAGATGCCCGCGATCGCCACCTGTCCCCACAGGTTCATCGCAGGCGCTCCGCGAACTCGGCGACGAGGCGATTGAACGCGTCGCTCTGCTCGAGCGGCGCCTGATGGCCCGCCTGCGCGAGCACCTCGAGCCGGGCGCCCGCGATTCCCGCCGCCAGGTCCTCGGACTGCGTCGGCGGCGAGATGGTGTCGTGGGCGCCGGCGACGACGAGCGTCGGCACGGTCACCTGCGGAAGCAGCGGACGGCCGTCGAACGCCTGGCAGGCGAGGAGGTCGGTGAGGCGCACGCGGGGGTCGGTCTTCACCTGCTCCATCCACGCCTCGCGCATGACGTCCATGCTGGTGGCGGGCGAGAACGTGTCGGTGGTGAACTGCTGCGGCAGGCGCCCGCGCGTGACGTCGCGCGCCACGGCGAGCATGGCGTCGTCGAGCGTGAAGCGGGCGGCGCTGCAGGCCAGCACGAGCCCGCGCACGCGAGCCGGGACGCGCGTGGCCAGGACGAGCGCGATCGCGCCACCCATGCTCCGACCCACCAGCACGCAGGGCCGACGGATCACGGCCGCCAGGAACCGCTCCACGAGGTGCGCGCTCTCCTCCACCGAGGCCGGCCCCTCGACGCCGCTCGACCGCCCGTGGCCCGGCAGGTCGAGCGCGAGCACGCTGTGCCGGTCGCCGAGACCGGCGAGCTGCCGCCGCCACATGCCGGCGTTGCTGCCGGCGGCGTGCAGCAGGACCAGCAACGCGCCGCGGTCGAGCGCCGGAGGGACGTCGGGGAGCGTCGTGGGGCCGGTGTGCAGGTAGTGCACGGCGGCGCCGTCGATCTGGACGTACTTCGAATGCAAGGTCGTTCTGGTTACGCCGCGGTAGCGCGGGGTGTCAAATTCCGCTGCCCGTGGGGGGGCGACCCCACGGAACGCGCACACGTGGCGCGAGTCCCGGGAGCGAGGCTCCGCCGACGGCCCGGGACAATCGTTTCGTTTGCACTACGACGGACGACCAACGGCTCGGCCTCAGCGCACGGCGAGCACCGTCCACTCGCCCGGCACGCCGCGCAGCACGTACCGCCCGCGCTCCTCGAAGGCGAGGTCGCTGCCGATCACCAGGTCGCGCACCGTGCCCGTCACGAGCACTTCGCCGGCGGCAGCGAGTGCCGTCACGCGCGCGCCCACGTGGACGGTCAGGCCGGCCAGGTCGTCGCCGCGCACCTCGCACTCGCCAGCGTGCACACCGGCGCGCACCCC
The DNA here is from genome assembly GCA_046727715.1 of Thermodesulfobacteriota bacterium. GTDB lineage: Bacteria > Desulfobacterota > Binatia > DP-6 > DP-6 > CAVQLX01. Next base: position 2,882 of record JBKPDC010000279.1, on the reverse strand, counting down.
GAGACCGAGCTGGCCGCCCTCGGCCACGATGGCCTGCGCGCAGCGCACGGCGCGCCCGGCGGCGTCGAAGCGGGCGAGCACGCCGTCGCCCGTCGTCTTCACCACGCGACCGCCGGCGCCCTCGACCGCGGCGCGCACGCGCCGGTCGTGGTCGTCCAGCACGTCGTGCCAGCCGCGGTCACCGAGCCGCGCCGCGTGCGCGGTCGAGTCCACGATGTCGGTGAAGAGGACGGCAGCCAGTACGCGATCCGCGTCGGCGCATGGCGCGCTGCCGGTCAGGAACTCCTCTACCACTTCCGCAAGACCCTTGCGCGCGCAGATCTCCGCGAGTGCCGAGAAGGGGAACGCGTGCTCGTGGTAGCGCGCGCCCGGGATGCGCTCGGCCAGATGGCGGGCGCCGGTGACGGGGAAGACGGGGTGGTCGGGGTGATGGACGACGAGCGTCGGCACGCGGATCGTCGGCAGCAGGTCGCGGACGTCGGTTTCGAGTGCGGCGCGCACCAGCGCGGCCGCGGCGCGCGGCGTGCACGCCCGGCGCTCCATCCGGGCGAACACCTCGCGCACCTCCGCGCCCGCATCGGGGAAGGCACGCGCCATGACGCCCGTGCCCCAGTCGCGCTCGACGACGCCGGCCCACGCCTCCCCCGTCTCGACGGTTGGACCCCAGTCGTAGCCGGGACGCCGTCGCCCGCACGGCGTCGTGCCGCTCAGCACGAGGGCGCGCGTGCGCCCGGGGTACGTGGCCGCGAATCCGGCCGCCACCGGTCCACCGTCGGCGATGCCGAGAACCACGGCCTGGCGGGAGCCGACCGCGTCCATCACGGCGCGGACGTCGTCGATGCGCTCGGCGAGCGTCGGTACGGTGTCGGCCGGTAGACGGTCGGAGAGGCCGACGCCGCGCTTGTCGAAGAGCAGCACGCGGCTGAACCGCGCGAGCCCGACCACGAACCGGACCAGGCCGGGCTCCTCGGCCGTGGTCTCGAGATGGTTCAGGAATCCGGACACCTCGACGAGGTCGATCGGGCCGCTTCCCACGACCTGGTAGGCGATGCTGAGACCGCCGCTCCGCGCATAGCGCACCTCGCCGGGAAGCGTCACCGCAGGGTCACGATCGCCGTTGTCCGGAGCCGTCGCAAGCGTGGCGGCGGAGTCGCTCTCCATTCCCCCAGCCCGGCGCAGGGGCTAGGATCGCCTCCGGTGCGACCCCGCGACCTCGAGACGCTCGAGCTGCCCCGCGCCCTCGACGCGATCGCGGCGCTCGCGCGGTCGGATGCGGGACGCGAGGTGGTGCGGGCGCTCCGCCCGGCGACCGACCCCACCGAGGTCGATGCGCGGCTCGACACGCTGGCGGAGCTGGTCGCGCTCACGACGGAGGCCGGTCCGCTGCCCACCGCCGACGTGCCCGGCCTCGGTCCGGCGCTGACGCAAGCGGCGCCTGCGGGCGCGGTGCTCGAGACTCGCCGGCTGCTCGAGGTGCGCGACGTCCTCCTGGTGGCCCGCAACGTTCGCGTCCACTTGCGGCGCGACGCCGACCGCTTCCCGCGCCTGGCCGCTCTGGCCGACGGGCTGCCCGAGTCGCCCGAGGTCGAGTCCGCGCTCACCACGCTGCTCGACGAGAGCGGTCAGGTCCGCGAGGACGCGACCCCCGCGCTCACCGCCGCGCGCCGCGCCACGCGCGAGCTGCGCATGCGCCTCGAGGCGCAGCTCGAGAAGGTGGTGCGCGATCCCGCCAACAGCGGCGTCGTCGGCGACCACTACATCACGGTGCGCAACGGTCGCTACGTCGTCCCGATCCGCACGGCGGCCGCCTGGACGTTCGAAGGGGTGGTGCAGGACCGCTCGCAGTCCGACGAGACCGTCTTCGTCGAGCCGCTGTTCGCCGTCGAGCTGAACAACCGCCTGCTCCTGGCCTCGAAGACCGAGGAGGCGGAAGAGCGGCGCGTGCGAGCGGAGCTGACCTCGCGGGTCCGTGCCGCCGCGGCCGCCCTGGCCGCGCTGGAGCACGCGCTCGCCCGCGCCGATGCGCTGGCCGCGGCCACCGCGTTCGCGCGCCAGCACGCGTGCACACGGCCCGTGCTCGGCGGCGACGAGGTGCGGCTCGTGGCCGCGCGGCATCCGCTGCTGCTGCTGAGCGGCCGGCCGGTCGTCCCGGTCGACATCCGCGTGCGCTCGGGCCAGCGCGGGCTCGCCGTCACCGGGCCGAACGCCGGCGGCAAGACGGTGGCTCTGAAGACGCTCGGCCTGTGCGCGCTCATGGCCCAGGCCGGGCTTTTCCTGCCCGTCGCCGACGGGAGCCGGCTGCCGTGCTTCGCGGCGGTGCTGGCCGACATCGGCGACGAGCAGTCCATCGAGCGCGACCTCTCGACCTTCACGGGCCACGCCGAGAACCTCGCGGCCATCGCGCGTGCCGCGGGTCCCGGCGGCCTCGTGCTGCTCGACGAGCCGGGTGCCGGGACGGACCCGGTCGAGGGCGCGGCGCTCGCCGTCGGCGTCCTGACGGATCTCCTGGGCCGTGGCCCGCTGCTCGTTTTCACGACGCACTTCCCGCAGGTGAAGACGTTCGCGCTCGCCGAGCCGGTGCTCGAGGTCGCAGCCTTCGACCTCGACCCCGCCACCGGGGCGCCCCGCTACCGCCTCGACTACCACAGCGTCGGCCAGAGCCTCGCGCTCCCGATCGCCCGCCGGCACGGTATACCGGCGGCCGCGCTGGAGACGGCGGAGCGGCTGCTGGCGGGCGAGAGTCGCGACGTCGCGCGCGCCGTCGAGCGTCTGGAGGCGAGCCGCCGCGAGCTAGAGGCGACGCGCGCGGCGGCGGCGGCCGAGGCGGCACGTCTCGCCACGGCGCGCGCCGAGGCCGAGGCGCTCAACGCCGACCTGCGCGC
>JBKPDC010000278.1:0-7760 GCA_046727715.1 Thermodesulfobacteriota bacterium | reverse complement strand
GGACCCGGTTCCGTGGCCGTCGTGCCCCCGAACACGACGCACTCCGTCAAGGCCCTCAGCGACGGCCGGTCGATCGTCGTAGACTATCCCCTCCGGCATGCGGTGGGCGGTATCGACACCGACGACTGACCAGGAACAGCCGTCGCCTTGTCGTGGCCCCGGCTCGCGGAAGCCGATGCGGCGCTGCTAAGATGCCGGGGTCTGCCGAGGTGGAGCGGGAGAGTCGATGGGGGCCGCAGCAGCAGCCGTGCTCGAGACAGATATCAGGGAAGCCGCGCGAGAAGGCACACGACCGCGGATGCAGGTGGGGGAGGGGTAGCGGATGGCGGGAAGCTACACCGCGAAGGACATCCTGGTCCTGGAGGGGCTCGAGCCGGTGCGCCGCCGGCCGGGGATGTACATCGGCGGCGTCGATTCGGCGGGGCTCCATCACCTCCTGTGGGAGATCGTCGACAACTCCGTCGACGAGGCCATGAACGGGCATGCCGACCGCATCACCGTCACGCTGCACAAAGACGGCGCATCGGCCAGCGTGAGCGACAACGGGCGCGGCATCCCGGTCGACCGCCACGCGCAGTACAAGAAGCCTGCGCTCGAGCTGATCCTCACGACGCTGCATGCGGGCGGGAAGTTCGAGGCCAAGAGCTACTACCACTCCGGCGGCCTGCACGGCGTCGGCGCATCGGTGGTGAACGCGCTCAGCGAGAAGCTGGTCGCGCGCGTGAAGCGCGACGGCGCCGAGTGGGAGCAGTCGTTCAGCCGGGGCAAGCCGACGAGCAGCTTGAAGAGGCTGAGCACGGCACGCGGCAGCGGCACGGCGATCTTCTTCAAGCCCGACGGGCAGATCTTCGACCGCACCCGCTTCGACCCGAAGCTCATCGCCGAGCGGCTCGAGGCCAAGGCCTACCTGCACGGCGGCCTCACCATCGAGCTGCGCGACGAGGCGGCGGGCACGACGGCCACCTTCCACTACGAGGACGGGCTGCGTGCCTACCTGGACAAGCTGGTGCGTGAGTCGGGCGGCACGCCGCTGGCCGACGAGATCGTCACCATCCAGAAGGAGCAGGACGGCCTGCACCTCGAGTGCGCGCTGGCCTGGACCGAGGAGACCAGCGAGCGGGTGCAGTCGTTTGTGAACGGCATCCCGACCACCGCCGGCGGCGCGCACGAGAACGGGCTGCGGGCGGGGCTGGTGAAGGCCGTAAGGAACTACCTCACGACGCACAACCTCGTCCCGCGCGGGCTCACGATCGCAGCCGAGGACGTGCGTGAAGGCCTGGTGGCGCTACTGTCGATCAAGATCGCCCAGCCGCAGTTCCAGGGCCAGACGAAGGAGCGGCTGAACAACGCCGAGGTCACGCCGGTGATCGACGGGGTCGTCCGCACGGCGCTGGAGAACGCTTTCAACGCGAACCGGACCGTCGGCGACACCATCGCCAACCGCGTCATCCTGGCGGCGCGTGCGCGCAGCGCATCGCGTGCCGCCGCCCAGCAGGTGCAGCGCAAGAGCGCCGTCTCACACCGCCTGAACCTCCCCGGCAAGCTCGCCGATTGCAGCTCGACCGATCCGACCGAGTGCGAGCTGTTCCTCGTGGAGGGCGACTCGGCGGGGGGCTCGGCCAAACAAGGCCGCGACCGCACCTTCCAGGCCATCCTGCCGCTGCGTGGCAAGGTGCTGAACACCGAGCAGGCGTCGACGGCCAAGGTGCTGACCAACAAGGAGCTGTCGGACATCGTCTCCGCGCTCGGCTGCGGCGCGGGCAAGGATTTCGACGCCGGCAAGCTACGCTACCACAAGATCTGTCTGTTGATGGACGCCGATTCCGACGGCAACCACATCTGCACGCTCCTGCTCACGTTCTTCTACCGCCACCTGCCCGAGCTGATCGGCCGGGGCTACGTCTACATCGCGCAGCCACCGCTCTACCGCATCGACGCCGGCAAGGAGGTGCGGTGGGCGCGCGACGACGCCGAGAAGGATCGGATGCTGGCGGGTTTGAATGGACGCCGGGATCGGCTACAGGTGCAGCGCTTCAAGGGACTCGGCGAGATGAATCCGGCGACGCTCAGGGAGACCACCCTCGATCCCGCGCGGCGCGCGCTGCTGCGCGTGCGCATCGCCGACGCCGCGGCAACCGAGCAGGCCATTCAGACCCTCATGGGCCGGGAGGTCGCCCCGCGCTTCGAATTCATCATGGAGCGCGCGCCCCGCGTGGACGAGGTGGATGTGTGAAGCGCGTCGTGATCACGGGGCTGGGCGGTGTCACGCCCATCGGCATCGGTGTGGACGCCATCTGGGAGAGCGCGGTCGCCGGCCGCTCGGGCATCGGGCCGATCACGATGTTCGATGTCTCGCAGCAGAAGTGCCGCATCGGCGGCGAGGTGCGCGACTTCGACCCCGCGAAGTGGATGCCGGCCAAGCACCTGAAGCGCATGGACGACTTCGCGCGCTACGCCGTGGCGGCGGCGGTCATGGCGGTGGACGACGCCGGGCTCCCGATCAGCGTCGAGAACAGCGAGCGCATCGGGGTGATGCTCGGCAACAACAACGGCGGTGCGCGCACCATCTTCCGCACCGTGACGGAGTACAACGCCGAGGGGCCCGACGCGGTGTCGCCCTTCTACATCACGGCCATCACGACGAGCCTCGGGGCGGGGCAGGTGGCCATCCGGCTCGGCGTCCGCGGGCCGAACTTCACGATCGGCAACGCGTGCGCCTCCGGCCTGAACGGCGTGGGCGAGGCCTGGCGGTACGTGCGCGAGGGCGCGTGCGACGCGGTGCTCGCGGGCGGGACCGACGCCCTCATCGACCCCACCGAGATCGCCGGGTTCTCCAACTCGCGCGCCGTCTCGCTCCGGAACGACGAACCCGAGCGCGCCAGCCGGCCCTTCGACCGCGACCGCGACGGGTTCGTGCTCTCCGACGGTGCCGCCATGCTGATCGTCGAGGAGCTGGAGCATGCCCAGGCGCGCGGCGCGCGCATCTACGCCGAGATCCTCGGCTACGCCACGCGCAACGAGGCGTTCCACATCGCCGCGCCGCTCCCGGAGGGCCTGGGCGCCGCCGCCACCATGCAGGCGGCCATGGAGAGTGCCGGCGTGCATCCGGAGGAGATCGACTACGTGAACGCTCACGCCACCTCCACGCCCCTGGGCGACGTGAACGAGACCCAGGGCATCAAGCGCGCGCTCGGCGATCGCGCGTGGAAGGTCCCCGTGAGTGCGACGAAGTCGATGACCGGCCACCTGATCGGGGCATCCGGCGCGCTCGAGGCGCTGGTCGTGACGAAGACGCTCGAGACGGGCATCGTCACTCCGACGATCAATCTCGACAATCCCGACCCCGAGTGCGATCTCGACTACGTCCCGCACGAGTCGCGCCGGGCCGACGTGCGGACGGCGATCACGAACTCGTTCGGGTTCGGCGGGGCGAACGCGTCGCTCGTCTTGCGACGCTGGGAAGGCTGAGCCGCCGCCGCGCGGCCAGCCCTCTCGCCAACGGCTCCCGTGGACCGCCGGCTCGTCGTCATCGTCCTGACCCTGGTCGTCAACTTGATCGGGTTCGGGATCATGATCCCGTTGCTGCCGCTATACGCGCAGTCGTTCGGCGCGTCCGAGCAGGTGATCGGGCTCGTGATCGCCACCTTCTCACTGTGCCAGCTGGTCGCGTCGCCGGCGCTCGGGGCGCTGTCGGACCGTTGGGGGCGGCGTCCCGTCTTGATCCTGAGCCTCGTCGGGACCGCCGTGAGCTTCGTGATGCTCGCGCTCGCCCGCAGCGTGCCGATGCTTTTCGCCGGACGGCTCGTGGACGGCCTCTCCGGCGGCAACATCTCGACCGCGCGGGCCTACGTGGCGGACATCACCAGCGAGGACGAGCGCGCGAAGGCCTACGGGCTGATCGGCGCGGCGTTCGGAGTGGGATTCGTGCTCGGTCCCGCGCTGGGCGGGGCGCTGGCGCACGTGAGCTACACGGCGCCCATCTGGGCGGCTGCGGCGCTCACGCTGGTGGCGACCGCACTCGCCTGGATCTGGCTCCCGGAGACCGTGCACCGGGGTGCGGCCAGCGCGGTGCCGTTCTGGGCGGGTCTGCGCGACGCGTTCAGCCGCCGCTCGCTCCGCCCGCTGCTGATCGTGGACCTCGTGTACTGGACGGCGACCGCCGTGTTCCAGGGCACATTCGCGCTCGTCGCTGCGCATCGCTTCGGGTTCGACGTTCCGCACGTCGGCTACGTGCTCGCCGCGTTCGGCGTGCTGGGGGTCATCGTGCAGGTGAGCCTCGTGGGACCGATCGTTGCGGCGCTCGGCGAGCGCCGGGTCTTCGCGCTCGGCCTCCTGGTGGCGGCGGTTGGCCTCGGCGGCGCGGCGCTGGCACACGACGTCCGGCTCTTTCTCGTCGCGCTCGTCCCCTATGCTGTCGGTTCGGCGCTCTGCACGCCCTCGCTAGCGAGCCTGATCAGCCGTGCGGCGGGGGCGGAGGAGCAGGGGATGGTGCAGGGGGCGGCGTCGGCGCTGGAGAGCCTCGGGCGCACGATCGGACCCGTCTGGGGAACGGCGGTGATGCAGCGCCTCGGCGACGGTGCGGCCTTCGGGTCGGGCACGCTGCTGCTGGCCGCGACGATGGCGCTGGTCGTCGTGGGTCCCGTGCGCACGGGCCGCGAGTCGTCCCGCGCCGCCGCGTGACTCAGTCCTGGCGGCCGCGCAGCTCGATCAGCTCCACCTTGTAGCCATTCGGGTCCTCGATGAAGGCGATCACCGAGCCGCCGTGCTTCATCGGGCCCGGCTCCCGCGTCACCTTTGCGCCCTTGGCGCGCAACGCTTCGACGGTCTCGTGGATGCCCTCGACGCCCAGGGCGACGTGACCGTAGGCGTTGCCCAGGTCGTAGGCATGGGTGTCCCAGTTGTAGGTGAACTCGAGCACTGCCTCCTGGTCCTCGGGCCCGTAGCCCACGAACGCGAGCGTGAACCGTCCCGACGGGTAGTCCTTCTTCCGCAGGAGCGTCATCCCCAGGACGTCGCAGTAGAAGCGGAGCGACTCGTCGAGGTCGTTCACCCGGAGCATCGTGTGGAGTAGCCGCATATCATCCGGATAGCCCGACCGCCGCCGCGGGTCGAGCCACCGTGGCGACGCGTGGAAGCCGGGCGCCAGCATGGTAATCGTCGTGGCATCGTGCGACCACTCCTCCTGCTCGCCTGCATGCTCGCCGCTCGAGCGTACGGCGCGACTCCCGAGCCGAGCAAAGGCTGTCGCACCGGCGTTCTCCAACGGTGGCTTCGTGGCGAGTCTGCTCGGCTGCCAGCTCGCGGGGCGCTTCGCGGCGGTGGCGGCGGTCTCGGGCGCACTCGACCTGGGAGCCTGCGCGCCGGCGCGTCCGGTGCCGATCCTGTTCGTCTACGGCAGCGGCGACCGCGTGGTGACCCCCGATCTGGTGCGTCGCGGGGTCGACTGGTGGGTCGCGCGCAACCGATGCGGCGGCTCGGGCCCCGATGACGGCTGCACGCGCTGGACGGGCTGCGCGGCCGACGTTGCGGCGTGCGAGGGGTTGCAGGGACACCGCTGGCCACCCGACGCCACCGGCAGGATCTGGCGCTTCTTCGCGGATCACCCGGGGTCGTGAGCGCAACTTTTATTTGACAGCGGCGCCGCCCGGCACGTACGCCGCATGCATGTCGCGTCTCCTTGGCTGCGCACTCCTGGCTCTCCTCTGGGGCGCGCCAGCCGCCGCCCACACGGTGCAGCCGTTCCCGTCGTCCTTCCTCTGGGGAACCGCCATCTCCGGCTTCCAGTCGGAGATGGGCGTCGGGGCACCGGCCGATCCGACCACCGACTGGTGGCTCTGGGTGCGCGACCCCGCGAACGTCGCCAGCGGGCGCGTGAGCGGCGAGCTGCCGGAGTCGGGCCCGGGTTTCTACGACCTCTTCGATCGCGACGCGAAGCTGGCGCACAAGGGGCTACGCAACAATGCGCTCCGCCTCGGCATCGAGTGGAGCCGGATCTTCCCCGCCTCGACCGCCGGCGTCGACGCGTCCGGCGGTTTCACCCCGGGTGTGCTGGCGGCGCTCGACGCGCTCGCCGACCCGATCGAGGTGGCGCACTACCGCAAGGTGTTCGCCACGCTCCGCAGGCGCGGCCTCGAGCCGATGGTGACGCTGAACCACTTCAGCCTCCCGCTGTGGCTGCACGAGCCGATCGGGGTGCGCGATGCCTTCGCGGAGGTCGATCCGCTGGCCGGCGAGGTGCCGCCCGGCATCGAACGGGCTGGCTGGCTCGACCCGGCCATCGTGGGCGAGTTCGCCAAGTTCGCGGCCTATGCCGGCTGGAAGTTCGGCGACCAGGTGGACCTGTGGTGCACCATCAACGAGCCGGTGGTCGTGCTTGTGAGCGGCATGGTGAACGCACCGGGCGTCGGCGGCAACTTCCCGCCCGGCATCTTCAACTTCGCCGCCGTCGTGCAGGCCATCCCGCAGCTGGTCGCGGCCCACGCCCGCGCCTACGATGCGCTCCACGCCACGGACACGGGGGACGCCAACGGCGACGGCGTGACCGCGCGCGCCGGCGCAGTGCACAACATGGTGGCGTTCGCGCCCGCGAACCCGGCCAATCCCCTCGACGTGACCGGCGCGGCGCACGCCGACTATCTCTTCAACCGCGTCTACCCGACGGCGATCACCTCCGGCGCCTTCGACCAGAACCTCGACGGCGACACGAGCGACCCCGGCGAGCAACGCGCCGACCTGGTGGGACGCAGCGACTTCCTCGGGGTGAACTACTACCTGCGCTCCACGGTCCTCGGCCTCGGGGTCTCGGTGACACCCCTCGTCCCGCTGTTCGACTTCATCCCGACGCAGTCCTACCGGACGCCCGAGAACCCGACGGCGCCGCCGTGCCCATCGAGCTGTACGGATTTTGGCTGGGAGATCTACCCGCAGGGCCTGCGCGAGGTGCTGACCTTCGCCGGCACTCTCGGGGTGCCGCTCTTCGTCACCGAGAACGGGATTGCCGATGCCGCCGACACGAAACGCCCGCAGTACCTCGTCGGCCACCTCTCGACGCTGCAGCAGGTGATCCAGCAGGGCGTCGCGGACGTGCGCGGGTACTTCCAGTGGTCGCTGACCGACAACTTCGAATGGTCCAGCGGCTACTTCCCGAAGTTCGGTCTCTACGCCTACGACCCTGCCACCGGACGGCGCTTCAAGCGCAAGAGCGCCAAGGTCTACCAGAGCATCGCGCGGCGCAACGGCATCACGTCGAACCTGGTGAAGAAGTACGGGCCGTGACAGGCGGGACGGTCACGGGAGCGCGGGCATCAGCCAGAGGTCGCACTCGTCTCATGGCCGAGTGTTCGCCGTCAAACATATTCTGCCGAGCATTAAGTACCTGGGATGACGTCGGTATTTACGTTCAGGCTTGACTGTTTGTGGAGATCCGGGTAGGAGAGAACCCCGTGAGCCAGGCCGTCGCCGAACGGGTGCGCCGCACCCAGGCCGAACGCAGCGCCACCACGCGCGCCCGCCTCCTCGATGCCACGCTCGAGTGCCTGTGCGACCTGGGCTACGCCCGCACCACCACGCCCGAGATCGCGCGGCGCGCGGGGCTGTCGCGGGGCGCGCAGCTGCACCATTTCCCCACCAAGGCCGAGCTCGTGACGGGCGCCGTCGAGCGTCTGTTCGAGCGGCGTCACGCGGAATTCCGCGCGGCCTTCGCGCGGGTGCCTGCGAGCGCCGACCGCTATGCCGCCGCCATCGACATCCTGTGGTCCATG
>JBKPDC010000277.1:0-14486 GCA_046727715.1 Thermodesulfobacteriota bacterium | reverse complement strand
CCCGGTCCCGACTGTGCGAACGCGAGCGGCGTCACCCCGCGATAGATGTCGATGCGCTCGAGGGCGTCGAGCGGCAGATCGCCCAGGTTGACCACCTCGTCGTCGGCGCGACTGAGCGGAACGCCGTCGAGGTAGACCTGCACCTGCCCGGGGGAGAAGCCCCGCACCGACACGGTGCTGAACTCGCCGAGACCGCCGAAGCGGCGCACCTGCACGCCGGGCGCCGCCGACAGCATTTCCGCCAGGGTGTCGACGCCACCGGGCGCGGCGCGCGTGTCAATCACGGTGGCGAAGCCGGTCACGTCGGCGGGCGCCGGCGCTTCCCCGCGGACGCGCGGCGCCGTCACCACCACCTCCGGGAGGCGGTCGTCGGCGCGCGCCGCGGCGGCGGTGACCAGCGCGGCCAGCGCACACGATGTGAGACGTTTGGACCTGATCCCCAGCTCCTTCCCCGCGGAAGGGTCCGCTGCTGGCCTCGCCGGGTCGGTCTTCTGGCTCGGGGATCGTCCTCGCCCGGTCCCTTCCCACCCGCGGAGCGGGCAGTGGCGACGACCGGGGTCGTCCCCCCTCACAGCTGCGGGGCAGCGGGGGAATCGCACCCCCTTCCCGCACCCGGCAAGGTCGCGCGCTCGTACCGCTCGGAGGGCGCGGCGTCAAGACGCGACCGACGATGGGTTCGACGATCGCGTTTGCTCAGACCTCCTCGTCGTCGACGAGTCGTCGTCGGTCACGGCCTTGCCCGGGGCTCTGACGGTTGAGGCTCGGCATGGGCACGGCGCTTGACTGCCTGCGCGCGGGGCCAGATAACGCCGACCGCATGGGACGGTACCTCGAGGACTTCACGCCGGGCGAGACCATCAAGCACTGGCCGGGACGCACGATCCGCGACTTCGACGACACCTGGTTCACGTTGATGACCATGAACACCAACCCGCTCCACCTGGACGAGCACTTCGCGAGCCAGAGCCAGCACGGGCGTTGCCTCGTGAACGGCACGCTGGTGTTCGCCCTCGCGGTCGGCATGAGCGTGCGCGAGATCAGCGAGACCGCGATCGCCAACCTCGAGTACGAGAAGATCCTGCACCACGCGCCGACCTATCATGGCGACACGATCTACGCGGAGTCCGACATCCTTGACGTGACCCCGTCGGAGACGAAGAGCGATCGCGGTGTCGTGTACGTGGAGACGCGGGCGCGCAACCAGCGCGGCGAAGTCGTGCTGTCGCTCCGCCGCCGCGTGCTCGTGCCGCGCCGGCCGGCCTAGAGGAGACCGATTCGAGAGACGCGGCCCCCCACCGCCGTCCATCTCGAGTCCGTCTCCGAGCTAGCGGCGCGCGAGCCCGGCGAGCACGCAGAGGACGACCAGCTCGACCATCTCGCTCGAGGCGCCGAGCACGCGGCCATCGATACCTCCCAGGCGGCGGTAGGCGAAGACGCGAAGGCCGAGCGTGGTGAGCGTCGCCGCGAGCAGCACGACGAGTCCGACCGCGTCGAGCGCCGCCAGCGTCGTGCCGAAGGCCACGGCGCTGGCCCAGCCGAACTCGCGCAGGCGGGCGCGGCCGACGAGCTGCGCGGCGGGGCCGCGGACGCCGGCCGGGCTGCCACCGTAGCATTGGACCACGACGGCCCAGCGCCCCAGCATGCAGGCGAGCAGCAGCGCCAGCGTCCGGGCATCGGCGGGGAGCCGCGCCACCGCCCACAGCTTCGCCACCAGCACGGCTCCGGCAACCACCCACCCGGCGCGCGCGAGGTCGCGGACGGTCCCGGCGCCGGAGACCGCGACGAGCACCCCGACCGCGGCCATGGCCGCGGGCAGCGCCCCGAACGGCTCCGCGACGCGCGCAGCCACCGCGGCCAGACCACCCACCAGAGCGCCCACGACCGGATAGAACACGAGCCCGCCGACCAGGGCTTCGCGGGGCAGGTCCTGCGCGAGCGCCCCGAGCCCCGTGACGGCGCCGACGGCGGCGCGGAGCTCGGCCCAAATCGCCGCGGCGAAGGCCACGCGGCGCGCGCGTAGCGAAGCTCGTTGCGGCGGTCAAGACGGCGCAGATGCCGCAGAGCCCGGATTGCTCCAAGCCCGCTTCCTGGCTATCAAGCGACGACCCGATGGCGCGGCCCGACGAGCGGCTCGAGCGGCAAATCGCGACCTACGGCGGCGAGGTCGAGCGCGCACTCGGCCCGCAGCTCCTCTGTCTGGCGCTCTACGGCAGCGCCGCGGGCAGCGACTTCTTCGAGCCACACTCCGACGTCAACATCGCGGTGGTCGTCCCGGAGGTGACCATCGACATCCTGGAGACGCTCGCACCCGTGGTCATGCGGTGGGAGAAGCGGCGCTTCGCCACACCACTCCTCATCGAGCGCAACTTCCTCGCGCGTGCCCGCGACGCGTTTCCCATGGAGCTCGACGACATCCGGCGCCAGCACCGGCTGCTGGCAGGCACCGACCTGCTCGCCACCATCATGGTCGACGACGACGCCGTGCGCCGGCAGTGCGAGAAGGAGGCGCGCGCCAGGCTGCTGCGGCTGCGCGCCCTCTACCTCGCCACCGCCGGCGCGCCCAGCGCGCTCGAGCGACTGATGCTCGAGGCGCTGCGGAGCATGCTGATCTTCCTCCGCCATCTGCTGCGCCTGCAGGGCTACGATCCGGGGTCGTGCTACCGCGAGGTCCTCACGAAAGGGCAGGAGGTCCTGGGGCCGCTGCCGCTGATGGCACGCCTGCTCGACCACCGCGAGGGCCGCACGCGGCTCGTTCCGCGTGCGCTTCGGCTCGAGTTCCGCGAGTATCTCGGTGAGGTGGAGCGGATCGTCCAAGCGCTCGACACGCTCCATGCGTAGCCCCGGCCTCGCTCGAGGCCTCCCGCTGGCGCTGGTGCTCGCGACGGCGGCGCTCGCGGTCGATCCGCCCATCCCGCAACCGCAGGGCTTCGTCACCGACCTGGCGGGCGTGATCCCGCCCGCCAGCCGGGAGCGGCTGACTGAGACCATCGCGGCCCTGAAGGCGAAGACCGGATCGGAGATCGCCATCCTCACCGTCCCCAGCACCGAGCCGCTCGACGACTTCACCTACGCCATGCGCATCGCCGACGCCTGGAAGGTCGGGCGCAAGGGCGAGGACACCGGCGTGCTCATCGTGCTCGCCACCCAGGACCGGAAGCTGCGCATCCTGACCGGCTACGGGGTCGAGGGCATCCTGCCCGACGGACTGGTCGGCCAGATCCAGGACCGCGACATCCTGCCGGCGTTCCGCGCCGGCCGCTTCGGCGAGGGACTCGAGCGCGGCGTCGCGGTCATCGCCCAGCGCATCATCGACGGGCGGCAGGGCATCCCGCCGCCGACCGAGGAGCAGGGCGTCGAGATCCCACCCTGGGCCCTCCTGCTGCTCCTGCTCCTCCTCTTCCTCCTCTTCGCGTGGCTGAGCAGCCGGTCGGGTGGCGGCCCCGGCCAGTACTATCGGCGCTATCCCGGGGGCTTCGGCGGTGGCGGGTACGGGGGTGGGTTCCCGGTGCGATTTCCCCCGGGCGGCTTCGGCGACGGGGGGAGCGGCGGCTTCGGAGGATTCGGCGGCGGAAGCTTCGGCGGCGGCGGCGCCGGCCGGAGCTGGTGACGCGGCTCATTCAAGGAGGGACGACGGCATGGAGACGACGACGGCGCGGCGGGTGCTCCCGGTGGTCTTGGGGTCGGTCCTGGGCGCAATGCTGCTCTCGGGCTGCGGCTACAACCAGCTGGTGAGCCTGCAGCAGAGCATCCAGGGTGCCTGGGCGCAGGTGCAGAACCAGCTCCAGCGGCGGAACGACCTGATCCCCAACCTCGTGAACACGGTGAAGGGCTATGCCACGCACGAGCAGGCGGTCTTCGAGGCGGTGGCGAACGCGCGCTCGCGGCTCCTCGCGGCCGGCACGCGCGACGAGCAGATCGAGGCGGCGCAGGGATTGAACAGCGCCCTCGGCCGGCTGCTCGCCATCGCCGAGCAGTATCCTCAGCTCAAGGCCAACGAGCAGTTCAACCGGCTCTCCGACGAGCTGGCGGGCACCGAGAACCGCATCGCCGTAGAGCGCATGCGCTTCAACGACGCCGTGCGCAGCTACAACACGTACCGCAACAGCATACCCACCGTACTCTACGCCAGCTGGCTCGGTTTCAAGGAGGAGAAGTACTTCGAGGCGCCGACCGCGGCGCAGCAGGTGCCGAAGGTGGACTTCGGAGGGCCCGGCACCACCGCGGCTCCGAGGTAGCCGGCGTCGTGCAGGTGCTCGTCCTCGGCGCCGGCGCCGTCGGCGGCTACTTCGGCGCCCGGCTCGCCGAGGGCGGGCACGACGTCACGCTCGTCGCGCGCGGCGCGAACCTGGAGGCCCTGCGCCGCGACGGGCTCATCCTCGAGGTGCCTGGCGAGACGCGTCGCGTGGGGCTGCGCGCGGTCGGCGATCCGGCCGCCGCGCCGCCGCCCCAGCTCGTGCTCGTGTGCGTCAAGTCCTACGATACGGCCGCGGCGGCCGCGGCCTTGCGCCCGGTCATCCGCCCGGACACCGTGATCCTGTCGCTCCAGAACGGCGTCGAGAACGAGGCGGTCCTGGCCGGCGTGCTGGGACTGCCGCCGCTGCTCGTCGGCCTCACCTTCATCGGCGTCGAGCTGATCGCGCCGGGAACGGTCCACTACACCGGCCGCGGCGAGATCCTCTTCGGCGAGCCGGACGGGAGTGAAAGCCTGCGCGCGCGCCGGCTCGCGGAGGCGTTCGCCGCCGCCGGGGTCCCGCACCAGCTGCGACGCGACATCCTCGTGGTCGCCTGGGAGAAGCTCGCCTGGAATGCCGCCTTCAATGCGGTGACGACGCTCACCGGCGCCACGGTGGGCGCGGCGCTGGCGCTGCCCGCGAGCCGGGAGCTGATCCTCGCGACGATGATCGAGACGGATGCCGTGGCGACGGGGTCGGGCATTCCCGTGCGCCGCCACCGCCTGGCGCGCGTGCTGGCCGAGAGCGCGGCCGAGATGCCGGACTTTGCGACGTCGATGCTGCAGGACCTGCGGCGCGGACGGCGGCTGGAACACGACGCGCTGAACGGCGCCGTGGTACGCGCCGCGGCGCGGACGGGCGTGCCGGCGCCGCGGAACGCGACGTTCCTCGCGCTGCTGGCGCGCCTCGACCCGGGCAGCTGCTAGTGTACTGTCCGCGAAGATGGCGACGTACACGCGGCTCGAGCTCGCTGACGCCCGCGCCATCGGTCGGCGGTTCGGCGTCGATGTGACCGGCCTCACCGCGATCGCGGCGGGCTCGGTCAATTCGAACTACCGCCTGGAGACTGCGGCGGGCCCGTCGTACCTGGCGCGCATCTACGAGGAGGTGTCGCGGGCGGACGCCGAGGCCGAAGCACAGCTGGTCGAGCGCCTCGCGACGGCCGGCATCCCGACACCCCGCCCGGCGGCTCGCGTCGACGGTCGCGGCTTCACCGTGCCCGCGCCGTCCGCCACCGGGGGCCGGCCGGTCGCCCTGTTCGCGTGGCAGGACGGCGAGATCCTCTGTCAGGCACGCGTCACACCGGCGGCTGCGGTGCGGGTGGGCGACGCCCTGGCTCGCCTGCATCTCGCCGGGGTCCATGTCGGGGCACCTCGGCCCGGGCGCTTCCGGCTCGAGGATCTGCATGCCCGCCTGCAGGCGATCGGCGTCGCACCGGACGCCGAGTTGCGGGCGCTCGCTCCCGCCATCGCGGAGCGTCTCGCGCGCGCCGCCGCGGCGCGCGACCCCGGGCTGCCGGGCGGCATCGTGCACGGCGACCTGTTTCGCGACAACGTGCTGTGGCGCGACGGCGCCATCGTCGCCCTGCTCGACTTCGAGAGCGCCGCCGCCGGCTCGTGGGCGTATGATCTCATGGTCACCGTGCTCGCCTGGTGCTACGGCGCCGACCTCGACCTCGCGCTCGTGCGTGCGATGCTGGCGGGATACCAGACGGTGCGCCCCCTCACCGCCGCCGAGCGGAGCGCCCTCGCCGGCGAGGGGCGGATCGCCGCGCTCCGGTTCACCATCACCCGCATCACCGATTTCAGCCTGCGTGCGGATCGCACCGCGCGCGTCATGAAGGACTGGCGGCGGTTCTGGACGCGTCTGGCGAGCCTCGACGCGCTCGGCGACGCGGCGCTCGCGACGCTCGCGTCGCCGTAGGCGACCGACTCGAGAAGCGCTGCCTCGGGAGTTCGGCGGGTCGGGGGTGGACCTCGGCGACAAGGGCGGGGCGGTCCACTCTCGCCGGCGGAGCGGTCGGCACCACCCCCGTCCATCTCGAGTCGGTCTCCTGGCCGCGAGCGGTCATCCGGGCGGGCGGCCGGCGGCGCGATCGAGGCTCCCCGTGCACAGCCGCTCCACCACCGCGCGCAGGAGGCCGGGTCCGTTCTCGAACGCCTGCCGATCGATACTCTCGTTCGGCTGGTGGGCCTGGTCCAAGTCGCCCGGACCGCACACCAGCGAGTCGATGCCCGCCGCTTTGAGCTCCGGCCCGTCGGTCGCGAACGACGCCCCGAGGACGGGCCGCGGGCCGAGCAGCTCGAGCAGCGCGCGCTCGAGCCGGGTCCCGGGCGGCGTCAGCAACGCGTCGGCGATCAGTGGCTCGCCCACGACGATCGTCGCGCGGCCGGCGGAACCGCCCCGGTCGCGCCCGTCGACGTCCGCGAGGCGGCGGACGATGTCGCGGTGGACCGCCCGCGGATCCTCCCCGGGCAGGGGCCGATAGCTCACCTTCACCCGGCATTCCTCGGCGACGGTATTGACTGCCGTGCCGCCGTGGATCATGCCGACGTTGAGGGTTGGACTCGGACAGTCGGGGAACATGACGGGATCGCCCTCGCCGGCGCGCAGCTCCCCCTGGCAGCGCCCGATGCGGTCCACGACCTCGGCGGCGACCACGATCGCGTTCACGCCGCGATCCGGCCGGCTCGCGTGCGCGGCAGTTCCGTGTACCACCACCTCGAACGACACGATCGCCTTGTGGGCGCGAAAGATCTGATACGAGGTCGGCTCCCCGATCCATGCTAGGCGCGGCGCCGGAACGTCCGCGAGGAGCGCCGGCAGATCACCGACCAGCGCGCGCGCGCCGCGCGAGCCCACCTCCTCCGCGGCGGTGAACGCGAGCACGAGGGGTCGCGCGAGCCGACCCACGTCGAGCGATGCGGCCATGACGACGCACTGGGCGACGAAGCCCTTCATGTCCGACGCACCCCGGCCGTACGCGCGGGCGTCGTCCACCGCGAAGGCGAGCGCATCGCGGGTCCAGCCCGGCTGCCCCTCGAACGGCACGACGTCGACGTGTCCGGAGATGACGAGCCCGTCCGGTTCGGGCGGCCCGGCGGTCGCGAGCAGGTTGACGCCCTCGATGCCGTCCCACACGAAGCGCTGCACCGCGACCCGGACCCCCGGGCGATCGAGGCAGTCGGCGAGATACGCCATCGCCTCGGCGTTGCTCCGCGTGCTCACCGTGTCGAAGGCGATCAGGCGCCGCGCGACCTCGTGCAGGCGAAGACTCGCGTCAGCCGAACGCGTCATAGCCGGTGATGTCCTTGCCGATGATCAGGCGGTGCACATCCTCCGTGCCCTCGTAGGTATTCACCGTCTCGAGGTTCAGCATGTGTCGGATGACGGGATACTCGTCGATGATGCCGTTGGCCCCGAGGATGTCGCGCGCCTGACGGGCGATGTCGAGCGCCGCGCTGACGTTGTTCATCTTCGCCATGCTGATCTGCTCGGGACGCACCGTGCCCTGCTCCTTCAGGCGCCCGAGGCGGAGACAGAGCAGCTGCGCCTTCGTGATCTCGGTCACCATCGTCACCAGCTTGCGCTGGACCAGCTGGTACGCGGCGATCGGCTTCGTGAACATGATGCGCTCGCGCGCGTACTTGAGCGCGCAGTCGTAGCACGCGCTGGCCGCGCCGATCGCGCCCCAGGAGATGCCGTAGCGTGCCTGGGACAGACACGACAGCGGCGCGCGCATCGTGCCGGTCTTCGGCAGGCGGTTCTCGACCGGGATGCGGCAGCCCTCGAGGAACAGCTCGGAGGTGATCGACGCGCGCAGGCTGAACTTCCCCTGCATTTCGCGGGTCGAGAACCCCGGCCGGCCACGCTCGACCAGGAAGCCGTGCACGGCCTCCCGGCCGCCCTCGCGCAGCTTGGCCCACACGACCGCGACGTCCGCGACGTCACCGTTCGTGATCCACCGCTTCACGCCATCGATCACGTACTCGTCGCCCTCGCGCCGCGCCGTGGTCCGCATGCCGGCGGGGTTCGACCCGAAGTCGGGCTCGGTCAGGCCGAAGCACCCGATCGCCGTGCCGGACGCCAGCCGCGGCAGCCAGGTCGTGCGCTGGAGGTCCGACCCGTAGGTGTAGATCGGGTACATGACGAGTCCCGACTGGACGCTTGCGAAGGAGCGGAGCCCGCTGTCGCCGCGTTCCAGCTCCTGGTTGATCAAGCCGTAGGCGACATGGCCCAGGTTGGCGCAGCCGTACTCCTCGGGCAGCGTCGACCCGAAGAAGCCGAGCTCCGCGAGCCGGGGAACGACGCGCATCGGGAAGTGCCCGGTGCGGAACGCCTCCGTCACGAGCGGGAGGTACTCGTCCTCGACGAAGCGCCGCGCGGTGTCTCGCACCATGCGCTCCTCGGGCGTGAGCAGCTCCTCGATGACGTAGTAGTCCGGCGCCTCGTATGCCACTCGATTCCTCCCGTGTCCGAGCCGGGGCGCGCTCTTCCGCCGCGGCCGTGTCAGCCCCGTCAGGGCACCGGCGCTCGCAGCATCGGCGCAGGGGCGTCTCCGGGCACATCGTCCCGTACTGCAGGTCGGTCCGGAACGCCATCCCCCGCTTCCCGTGTGGGCGGGCTCGGCGCGCTCGCCGCCGTCGCAGACGATCAGGCGCGGGAACGGGTGGTCGGGAAGAGCGGCACGCAATCCGCGTCGCACGACGACGCGGGCGGATCGGGCGCCGGCGCCGGCCGGTGGAGCACCGCCCTGGTGGGTGTGACGAACAGCCGTTGTCCGTCGCCGTCCGACGCGACGGCGGCGGTCCCGTCCACGATCAGGCTGTAGTCGCCGTCGGCCCGCACCGGGTAAAGCAGCGACACCGACGGTCGTGCCGACGCGTTCGCCGCGCTCCGCCGACCGACGTCGGCCGCCAGCAGGTCGCCCTCCCAGCGCACGGGTCCGTGTACCGCATGCGGGTGGCCGTCGTCGGAAACCGTGAGCACGTACGCACTCCGCCCTCGCGCTTCGACGGCGGCGCGCAACCCTTCCAACGGGACCGGGATGCTCATCTCGTCCTCCTCGCATACCCCACCTCCCTTGCCGACGCCATTGCCAGTTGGTACGAGCGCCCCGTGCCGTCGCGACGTGACGCGAGCCGGTGTCCCTGGTGGTCGCGACTCCTCGGGTTGATCCTGCTGGCGGCGTCGACCGCCGGCGCCGAGACGGTGACCGTGTTCGCCGCCGCGTCGCTCACCGAGGCGTTCCGGACGATCGGCACGGACTTCGAGGCGGCCAATCCGGGAACGAAAGTCGAGTTCAACTTCGCCGGCTCGTCGACGCTCGCGCGGCAGATCGTCGAGGGTGCGCCGGCGGACGTGTTCGCCTCGGCGGACGAGGAGAACATGAAGAAGGCAGCCGACGCCGGCGACGTCGCGGGCGCGACGCAGGCATTTGCCCGCAACCGGCTGGCGATCATCGTGCCCAGGGGCAACCCGAAGCACGTGACGGGCCTCGCCGACCTTGGACGGTCCGGCATGACGATCGCGCTCGCCGCGCCAGCGGTGCCCGTGGGCCGCTATGCGGCGGAAGCCTTCGCGAAGGCGGGGGTACCGACCCCCGCCGGCAGCAACGAGGCGGACGTAAAGGCGGTCGTGACGCGGGTGGCGCTGGGTGAGGCCGATGCGGGTGTGGTCTACACGACCGACGTGGCGGCGGGCGGGCAGAAGGTCGAGGCCGTGACCATCCCCGACGCCCAGAACGTCCTCGCGCGCTATCCGATCGCGACGTTGAAAGGCGCGCCGAACGCCGCGGGAGCCCGGGCCTTCGTGGCCTACGTCCTGTCGCCGTCCGGGCAACGCGTGCTGGCACGCTCCGGGTTCCTCGCCCCGTGACGCCCCGGCGCGAGGGAGTGCCGCCGGCAGCCGCCGTCGTCGCCTCGCTCGGCGCCGCGCTGTTCGTCCTCCCGCTCGTCGGCCTCCTGTGGAAGGCCCCGTGGGCCGATCTCGGGCAGGCACTCGTCGCGCCCGAGGCACTGACCGCCATGCGGCTCTCGCTGGTGTGCTCTCTGGCCGCCACCGCCCTGTCGGTCGTCCTGGGCTTGCCGCTCGCCTGGGTGCAGGCGCGCGGCACGTTTCCGGGCCGCGCGCTCCTGCGCGCCCTGACGCTGCTCCCCGTGGTCCTCCCACCCGTGGTGGGCGGGGTGGCGCTCCTCGCCGTCTTCGGGCGGCGCGGGCTGATCGGGCAGTGGCTCGAGCCGCTCGGGATCCGCCTGCCGTTCACCACCGCCGGCGCCGTGCTGGCCGAGACGTTCGTGGCCATGCCGTTCTTCGTGCTCTCGATGGAAGGCGGGCTGCGCGGGCTCGACCGCCGGCTGGAGGACGCGGCGCGCTCGCTCGGCGCGACGCGCTGGACGGTGTTCCGTCGCGTGACCATGCCGCTGGTGCGCCCGGCGCTCGCCACCGGCGCCGCGCTCTGCTGGGCGCGCGCGCTCGGCGAGTTCGGCGCCACGATCACCTTCGCCGGCAACTTCCCGGGCCGGACGCAGACCATCCCGCTGGCCGTCTACCTCGAGCTCGAGACCCGGCCCGAGGCGGGCCTCGCGCTCAGCCTCGTGCTCCTGGCGGTCTCGCTCACGATCCTCGTCCTGCTGCGCGGGCGCTGGCTCGAGCAGCCATGAGTCTCGCGGCGCGGGTGCGCGTCCAGCGTGGCGCGTACGCGCTCGACGCGGAGGTCGCCGTCGAGCCCGGCGAAACGGTGGCGGTGCTGGGTCCGAACGGCTGCGGCAAGACGACCCTCCTGCATGCGCTGGCCGGTCTCGTGCCGCTCGACGCGGGGCGCATCACGCTGGACGGGGTGGTGCTCGATGACGTCGTGGAGGGTGTCGCGGTCCCGACGGAGCGCCGGCCGGTGGCGGTGGTCTTCCAAGACCTGCTGCTCTTTCCACACCTCACCGCACTCGAGAACGTGGCCTTCGGGCTGCGGTGTCGCGGCCGGTCGCGAGGCGACGCCCGCCGCATCGCGCGCCAGTGGCTGGACCGCGTGGACCTCGGAGGCGTCGCCCACTCGAAGGCCACCGCGCTCTCGGGGGGTCAGGCGCAGCGCGTTGCCCTCGCCCGCGCACTCGCCATCGAGCCGCGCCTGCTGCTGCTCGACGAGCCGCTCGCCGCGGTGGACGTGCAGGCGCGGGCTCAGCTGCGGCGCGACCTCCGCAAGCACCTGGCCTCGTTCAGCGGCATCCGCCTGCTCGTGACCCACGATCCGCTGGAGGCCTTCGCACTCGCGGACCGCGTGATCGTCCTGGAGCACGGGCGAATCGTGCAGAGCGGAACGCCGGCGGCGGTGACGGCGCGTCCGCGGTCGCGCTGGGTCGCGGACCTCGCCGGTGTGAACCTGTTTCGCGGCCACGCCGGCGGCGGCCGCGTCACGCTGGAGGGCGGGGGGGAACTCGTCGTCGCGGACCCGTTCGCGGGCGACGTCTTCGCCGTGGTGCACCCGCGCGCCGTCACGTTGCTCCGCGCGCGCCCGGACGGCTCGCCGCGAAACGTGTGGCGTGGACCGATCGCCGAGGTCGACGTCGAAGGCACGGTCGCGCGCGTGCGCGTCGCCACGACGCCGGCCATCGTCGCCGAGGTGACGATGGCGGCCGTCGAGGCGCTCGAGCTCGTTCCCGGCGAGGACGTCTGGGTCACGGTGAAGGCGACCGAGATCGTCCTCTACCCGGCGTGACGTCACGTTCCGAACAGCGGCGCTGATCGACGCCGCAGCACTCAGTGGTGTAGGTCGCGGGCCCGAAGGATCACGTGAGCGGCTTCCATGGTCGACCCGCTAGAGCCCGGGGTGGTCGCCGAGGTACTCCAGCCGCCAGAGTTCGAAGACGACGAGCAACCACAGCGCGCTGTCGTGGTCCCGCGTGCCTGCGACGTGCTCGTCGACGAGGCGCGACACCGCACTCGGGTCGAAGAGGCCGCCCCGACGAATCCGCTCGGGCGCCAGGATCTCTCGCAGAAGCCCAGCGAGCGGACCGCGGAACCACTCGCCGAACGGAACACCGAATCCCTTTTTTCCGCGTCGCAGGATCGCGGGCGGCAGCCGATCGCCGAGTGCCTGCTTGAGCAACCCTTTGAGGCCGCGGAATCCGGACAGCTTCAGCCGAGACGGAATGCGCCCCAGGAACTCGACGAAGGTGTGATCGAGGAAGGGTGCACGGAGCTCCAGCCCGGTCGCCATGCTCGCGCGGTCGGTGTTCACCAGGTTCTGCCCTGCCAGGTATTGCTTGCAGTAGCGGTAGATCATGCGGTCCGTGACGTCCTCGGTCGCGCAGCTCGCGAGCACCGCCGCCGTGTCTCCGTACGGGTCGAACCCGGCGAGACGGGCCCGGGCCTCTTGCGACAGGAGTTTCTCGATGCGTGCCGGCGGCAAGCCGCCGATCAGCGCCTGGTTGCGGGCATCGGCACCGTACTCGACCGCGGCCAGGAAATCGCGAAACGGGGTCGCGGCAGCAGGCAGCGCGGCAGCGCCCCACTGCAGCGCCGCGAGCATCCCGGGCGGCAGGCGCGAAAACCTGTCATGCCACCGGTCGGCAGCCATGGTCGGGTACCCGGCAAAGAGCTCGTCACCCCCGTCACCCGTGAGCGCCACCGTCACCGAGCGCCGTGCCGCGCACGACAGAAGGTGGAGCGGGACGAAGCTCATGTCGCCGAGCGGCTCATCGAGCAGGTGGCCGAGCCGTTCGAGAAGCCCGGCAGCGTCGG
Source organism: Thermodesulfobacteriota bacterium (assembly GCA_046727715.1). Taxonomy (GTDB): domain Bacteria; phylum Desulfobacterota; class Binatia; order DP-6; family DP-6; genus CAVQLX01. The sequence goes on along the minus strand of JBKPDC010000277.1, from coordinate 1,518 downwards.
CGGCCGAGACGACCAGCTCCTCGTGCTGCGTCCCGAAGTAGTCGGCCGCGATCCGTGCGTAGTGCCGCTCGTCGTGGGGCGTGCCATCGTATCCGACGGAGAACGTCCGGATCCCGGGGCGGTGCCGTGCGGCCGTCCCCGCGACCACGGTCGAGTCGATCCCGCCGCTCATGAAGCACCCGATGGGCACGTCGCTGGCGAGCCGGAGCGCCACGGCGCGGTCGAAGCGACGCGCGATCTCCTCGGACCAGGCGCGCGCGTCGCCTCCGGGCTCGGGCGTGAACGGGATATCCCAGTACCGCCGCGTCTCGGCCTGGCCCGCTGCCGCGACCAGAATGTGTCCTGGCTGCAGCTTCGCGATCCCGGTGAGAATCGAGTGCGGGTCAGGGACGTACTCGTAGGCGAGGTACCGGGACAGCCCCTCGAGATCGAGCCGTGCCGAGGCGACGGGATGGGCGAGCAGTGCGCGCAGCTCGGACGCGAAGACGAGCCACCCGTCCACGAGCGTGTAGTAGAGCGGCTTCTCGCCCATCCGGTCGCGTGCGAGCAAGAGCCGCTCGCGGACGCTGTCCCAGAGCGCGAACGCGAACATTCCATTCAATCGATCGGGGACGCTGTCACCCGACTCTTCCCACGCGTGCGCGATCACCTCCGTGTCCGACCGGGAGCGAAATCGATGGCCGCGCCCGGCGAGTGCGGCGCGTTGCCGCTCACAGTCATAGACTTCGCCGTTCAGGACGACCGTCGCCGACCCGTCTTCGGTGCCGATGGGCTGATCGCCTGTCTCGAGATCGATCACGCGCAGGCGTGCCACGCCCAGCGCGGCCGGCCCGCTCACGTGGTATCCGACTGCGTCCGGTCCGCGGTGCCGCAAGGACGCAACCATCCGCTCGAGCACCGCCCGGTCGGCTCGGATGCCCCGCGGCGCGACGAATCCCGCGATCCCGCACATCGCGTTCAGGCCCTCTGCACGCGTAGCGTGGCCTTCGACGGCCGCCGATTGCCGGCGAGGAGGAGGAGCCCGAGAGCAGTCCAGGCCACTTCCCGGACCCGGCGCACCAAGGCGAGCGATAGCCCGGTGGCGCCGCTGAGGCCGAGCGCAAGGAACGTGGCGACGGCGCCGCCCTCCTCGACTCCCACGTCCGTCGGCAGAAAGAACGTCGCAAAACTGATCCCCGTCGCGAATGCCTCGACGATCAGCGCGGTGGGCACGGAGACGGACGCGCCGAGCAGCCACAGGATGAGCCAGGTCTCTCCCGCCCTAGCGGTCCAGCCGAGGAAGTTGAATGCGAGCGACAAGGCGAGCCGGCGCGGCTGCCGTCGGTAGAAGGTGGCGAGCGCCTCGTCGACGTCGGTCGCCGCCTGTCCCAGGGCCGTGTTGCTGGAGAACCCGAACCAGGCGAGCAACCGGTAGCCGCCGGCCACGATTCCGCGCATCTGCACGGCGATGAATCCGACGACGCCGATGACCTCGAGGACGAGCAGCCACTTCATGATGCGCACGAGCACCGGGGGCGT
>JBKPDC010000276.1:0-8687 GCA_046727715.1 Thermodesulfobacteriota bacterium | reverse complement strand
ACGCTCCACTGGACACGCTTCTTCCGCGTCGGGCGCTGCAAGGACGGCTGGGTGATGCACTGCACCCTCGGCGACTGGACGTCGCTCATCGAGTGGGTGAAGTCCGACGGCTTCGGCGCCGAGATCGACGAGCCGGAGATGGAGAACCCCACGCACCGTCAGCAGCAGGCGGAGCGCATCTTCCCCGTGCTCGACGCCTGGGCGGCGCGCTACACGGTAGACGAGCTGTACGAGGCCGCGCAGCTACGTCGCATTCCGTACGCGGCGGTGCGTGCGCCCGAGGCGCTGCTGGCCGACCCGCACCTGGCCGCGCGCGGCTTCTTCGTGCCGATCGAGCACCCGGACCTCGGACGGAGCGTGCCGTTCCCCGGTGCGCCATTCCGCGTCGGGAACACGAGGTGGCACGTGGCCGCGCCGCCGCGCCTGGGCGAGCACCGCGAAGCGGTCCTGCGCTCGTGGTCCGTGGGCTGAGCGCCGGGCGCGGCATCCTCGGTTGCGCGTGTATTCGGAGTGATGCAGGATGCAGCCATGCCGAAGGATGCTGCCGTCACGGTCCGGCTTCCCCAGGCGCTCAAGCGTGCCCTCGAGGCGCGTGCCCGACGCGAGCGCCGCTCCCTTTCGGCGCAGATCGCGGTGTATCTGGAGCGCGGCGTCGCCGAGGAGCCCGCACCGGTCGACGGGCGGGGGCAGCTCCTCGGCCTCTTCGCGGGTGGCCCCGTTCCGTCGGAGGAGGACTTCGCGCGTGTCCGCCGGCTGCTCTGGGGGTCGCTCGGCAAACAACGGACCCGCCGTGGGGCGTAGCTACGTCCTCGATACACACGCGTGCGTCTTCATGCTCACGGCGCCGCGGAAGCTCGGGCTGGCAGCCCGCGCAGCGATCGGGCGGGTCGAGGCCGGGCGGGAACGGGCCTGGGTTCCGGCTGCCGTCGTCGCCGAGGTTCTGATCCTGCGCGACCTCGGCCGCGTGCGGGTCGGCCTCCTCGAGCTGAAGAAGGCAACCGAGTCGGCGCCCAGTCTCCGGTTCCTCGCTCTCGATCTCTCGCAGCTCGACCACTTCTCCTCGCTCGTGTCCATCCGCGATCCCTTCGACCGGTTGATCGTATCGGCCGCGCGGGCGATCGGCGCCGCGCTGGTCACCCGCGACGCCGACATCGCCGACAGCGGCCTCGTCGAGACCGTGTGGTCGTAGCAGGTCGGGTCGGTGGGAAGCATACGGGACACGGCGCCGATGCCGAGCTCCCGTTCCGCCAGCGCCGTCGCTCCCCTCGCCGGAGTCCGCGTCCTCGACTTCACCTGGGTTGTGGCGGGCCCCGTCACCACGCGTACGCTCGCCGACCTCGGTGCCGACGTGATCAAGGTGGAGCGGCGCGACGCGGTCGACTTCGGCGACCGGCGGGGCGGGCTCTCGGGTACCCTGATGCGCGGCAAGCGCAGCATCGTGCTGAACCTCACAGACGCCCGCGGCGTCGCCCTGGCGCGCAGGCTGGCGCTCGCGTCCGACGTCGTCATCGACAACTTCAGCGCCCGCGTGATGCCCAACCTGGGGCTCGACCACGCGTCGCTGCGCGCCGAGCGGCCCGACCTGATCTGCGTGCGCCTGACCGGCTACGGCCTGACGGGCCCCGACCGCGACAAGGTGAGCTACGGCCCCACGCTCCAGGCGCTCACCGGCTACACCCTGCTGATGGCGGAGCCCGGCGGACCGCCGGCAGGCTTCGGCTACTCCTACTCCGATCTCGCCGCCGGCAACCTGGGCGCCCTCGCCGTCCTCGCCGCGCTCTGGCACCGGCGGCGTACGGGCGAGGGTGTCTGCGTCGATCTGGCGCAGCTGGAGGCCGTGGCGAGCCTGCTCGGCCCGCTCCTGCTCGATCGCGCGGTGGGCGGCGGCGTGTCGACCGCGTTCGGCAACGCGTCCCAGGAGGCGCCCGCCGCGCCGCACGGCGTCTATGCCTCTGCCGACGACGATCGCTGGATCGCCATCACCGTCTTCGCTGACGACGACTGGCTTCGCTTCGCCACCGCCGCGGGCCATCCCGAGTGGACGGCCGACGCGCGCTTCGCGACCCCCGAGGCCCGCCGCGCGCACGCCGGCGAGCTCGACACGCTCGTCACCGCGTGGACGCGTACCGTCGACGCGGAGACCGCCATGGCGCGCCTCCAGGCGGCGGGCGTGGCGTCGGGACGCGTCGCCGACGCGCGTGACCTCTGCGCGCGCGACCCGCAGCTGGCGGCGCGCGGCCACTTCGTGGACGTGGCGACGCCCGAGGGCGCTACCGTGCGCATCGACGGTCCCGCGTTCCTGCTCTCCGAGACGCCGGCGCGCGTGCGCGGGCCCGGCCCGCTGCTGGGCGAGCACACCGACGAGGTGCTGGAGACGATCCTCGGCGTGGGCCGCAACGAGATCGCGGCGTTGCGTGCCGCGGGGGTGGTCGCCTGAGCGTCGTACGCCGTGCAACGCGTCGGCGGCCATCGACGAGTTCACTCCTGAGCGCGAGGAGCGTGAAGCGTGATCGGGAGCACGCGGGCGTAGTGGCCGAAGTCGCCGTCGGTCGTCAGAATCGAAAGGCCGTGGCTGTGGCTGACCGCGCACAAAAGGAAATCCGTGTTGGATCCCTGGATCCCGCGTGATCGGCACTGGTCGTAGAAGCTGGCCGCGTCTTCGTAGTCGGCAGTGGTGAGGGGGAGGTCCGGGAACGCCCGAAGGCGCTCGCGAAGGAGTTCGAACTGCTCGGCCACCTTCACGCCCGACAGGAGCTCCTGGCGGATCGGACCGATGACGACGGCACGCCCCTCGCCGATCAACTCCTGCAGCTCACCGCGGAAAGGGCTGTCCTGGTCTTTCTTCCGCCGCAACGCGAGCGACCACACCGGCGTGTCGACCAGGACGTTCACGAACGCCGGCGCTGCTTCTTGTAGTCCCAGCGCGGATCGAACTCGATCGTGCCGAACAGCTCGAGGATCTTCGACTGGCGCCGGCGCTGGATGTACTCGTGCAGCGCCTCCGTGACGGTCTCCTTCTTCGTCCGGTGGCCACCGATGGCGCGTGCCTCTTCGAGGAGCCGGTCGTCGATCGCGAGATTCGTCGCCATGCGCACACTTTCACACACGTCGGTGTGTAGCACAACCCATCCTGGCACTCGAGCGCGGGCCCGCTGCACGGCCACGACTTGCGCCTCTGCCGGACGCGCCGCTACGATCGCCGCCATGACCGCCCGCAACCGCGCCGTCGTGTCCGTCATCGGCCGCGACCAGAAGGGCGTGGTGGCGCGCGTGTCCACGTACCTCGCCTCGTGCGACATCAACATCGAGGACATCGAGCAGAAGGTCATGGAAGGGCTCTTCATCATGACCATGCTGGTCGACCTGTCCGACCTGAGCTGCACCCTCGACGAGCTCGTCGACGGGCTCAAGCGCATCGGCGCCGAGATCAGCATGGAGGTGAAGCTGCGGCTCGCGAGCGTGCCCGCCGAGCGCAAGCGCGTGGCCGTCCTGGTGACCAAGGAGGCGCACTGCCTGGAGCAGCTCGTGCGCGACCGCGACGCCGGTCTCCTGAACGGCGACCTCGTGACCGTGCTCTCGAACCACCCCGACCTCGAGCCGGTCGCACGCGCCGCCGGCATCCCGTTCGCCTGGAGCCCGTCCGCGGACAAGGCGGCCCACCTCGATTTCCTGTTCGCGAAGCTCGCCGAGGTGAAGCCCGACCTCGTCGTTCTCGCGCGCTACATGCAGATCCTGACGCCGAAGGTGATCGACCGCTACCCCTTCCGCATCCTGAACATCCACCCCTCGCTGCTGCCGTACCACCCGGGCTCGAACGCCTACAAGCAGGCATGGGAGGAGGGTGTCCGGGTGTCCGGCTGCACGGCGCACTTCGTCACCGAGCAGCTCGACGCCGGGCCCGTGGTGCTGCAGGACGTCTTCCACATCCGCGTCGCCGAGGACACGCTCGACGAGGTGAAGGAGCGCGGCCAGGCGCTGGAAGGCAAGGTCCTGTCGCAGGCCGTGCAGCTCTTCCTGAACGACCAGCTGGTGGTGAAGGACAAGAAGGTCATCTTCCGTCCGGGGCGTTTCTCGGGCGTGACGGAGGGCACGTGACGGAAGGGTTCACGGTGCTGGTGACGGGGCCGTCGGCCGCCGACGTCGAGAGCGTCGCGCTCGAGATCGACGGTCGGCTGCGGGCACGAGGGATCCCCGTGGAGCTGATCGATTCACGCACGCCCGGGGCCGCGTGCCTGCGCGCCGAAGGTGCCGCCACGTTCGCAGCGGGCGCGCTCGCCCGTCACGGTGTGGTCACCCTCCTGGCGCTCCCCACGCCGTCGCGCGCCGCGCGCGATCGGGCGCGAAACCTGCTCGGCCGCCTGGTCGAGGTCTACGTCCGGACGGAGGGCGAAATCGGCGGCGGCTACGAGCCGCCGGAGCGTGCCGAGGTGGAGGTGGTGTTCCCGGACCACGGCGCCGGCACGGGCGCCGACCGGACCGTGCGGGCGCTCGAGCTGCTCGGCTTCCTCGAGGGCGAGGGCAGTGCCTACGCCGAGGACGAGGAGCGCGAGGTCATCAAACGTCTCAAGGCGTTCGGATATCTGTAAGCGACGCGGCCGGCGCGTACTTGCATCAGCCCGGGCACCCGCGTTTAGGCGTGTAGTTTCTCGTGACGTCCCGTTCGCATTTTGCGTTGTGCGCGGTGGCGCTCGTCGTCGTCGCGTGCAGCCGGCAACAGACCCAGGAGCCCCCGCCCCCGAAGGTCACCGTCGCCCGTCCCATCGAGCGCGAGCTCACCGACTGGGACGAGTACACGGCGCGGCTCGAGGCGGTGGACTCGGTGGAGGTGCGGGCGCGCGTCAGCGGCTATCTCCAGTCGGTGCACTTCCGCGAGGGCTCCCTGGTCAAGAAGGGCGACCTCCTGTTCCTGATCGATCCGCGCCCCTACGAGGCGCAGCTCCGCCGGGCCGAGGGCGATCTCGAGCTGGCGGAGTCGCGCGTGAACCTGGCGCAGAAGAACCTGGCACGCGTCGCCTTCCTGGTGAAGAGCCAGGCGATGTCGAAGGAGGAGGCAGAAACGCGTGCTGCGTTGGTCCGGCAGGCGGAGGCCAGCGTGGCGGCCGCGAAGGCGGCCGTCGACGCGGCCAGGCTCGACGTCGAGTTCACCCACGTCACCGCGCCGGTGAGCGGGCGCGCCAGCCGCAAATTCGTGACCGAGGGCAACCTCATCAACGGCGGGGTGGGGACGCAGGGCACGCTGCTCACCACCATCGTCTCGCTCGACCCGCTGTACGTCTACTTCGAGGCCAACGAGCGCGACTATCTGAAGTACGTCCGCCTCGCCAAGTCGGGCGCACGCCCCAGCTCGCGCGATTTCAAGAACCCGGTCCACGTGGGGACCGCCGACGAGCAGGGCTTCCCGCACGAAGGCTACATGGACTTCGTCGACAACCAGATCGACCGCGGCACCGGGACGATCCAGGGGCGCGCCATCGTTCCCAACCTCGATGGGCTGCTCGCGCCCGGGCTCTTCGTGCGGCTGCGCCTCATCGGGAGCGGCAGGTACCGGGCGCTGCTGATCCCCGACGACGCGGTGCAGAGCGACCAGGCGGAGAAGTTCGTCTGGGTGCTGGATGCCGACAACCGCGTGCGCTACCGCCAGGTCAAGATCGGCACGCTGCACGACGGGCTTCGCGTGGTGAACGAGGGGTTGACGCCCGAGGATCGCGTCATCATCCAGGGCGTCCAGCGCGCGCGGCCCGACATCGTCGTCGACCCGGAGGAGAAGACCATCGCGCCGCCGCCCAACGACGGCCAGCCGATCGCGCCCGCGGCGTCGGCCAAGGCGGCCAACGGGTGAACATCTCCCACTTCTTCATCGACCGGCCGATCTTTGCCGCGGTCATCTCGATCGTGACGCTGATCGTCGGCGCAATCGCCTACCTCGCGCTCCCGGCCGCGCAATACCCCGAGGTGGTGCCGCCCACGATCGTCGTCACCGCCAGCTATCCGGGGGCGCCGCCCGAGGTCATCGCCGAGACGGTCGCGACGCCGATCGAGCAGGAGGTCAACGGCGTCGAGGACATGCTCTACATGTCGTCGCAGTCGACGACCGACGGGCAGATGCAGCTCACCATCACCTTCAAGCTCGGCACCGACCTCGACAAGGCGCAGGTGCTCACGCAGAACCGGGTCGCCATCGCCGAGCCACGCCTTCCCGAGGACGTCCGCCGGCTCGGCGTCACCACGGTCAAGTCGTCCCCCGACCTCTTGATGGTGGTCCATCTGCTGTCCCCCGACGGCCGCTACGATCAGCTCTACATCGGGAACTACGGCCTCATCCAGGTGCGCGATCCGCTCGCCCGGGTGGACGGCGTCGGCGCCGTGACGCTCTTCGGGCTGCGCGAGTACAGCATGCGGGTGTGGCTCGATCCCGAGCGCCTGGCCTACCTGAACCTCACCCCGGGCGACGTGGTGGGAGCGCTGCGCGAGCAGAATCTACAGGTGGCCTCCGGCGTCATCGGCCAGCCGCCGGTGCCCACAGGAAACGCCTATCAGCTCTCGGTGAACACGCTCGGGCGGCTGCTCGAGGCGGACCAGTTCGCGGACATTGTCGTGAAAACCAGTACCGACGGCCGGGTCACCCGCGTCCGCGACGTGGCGCGCATCGAGCTGGGTGCGCGCGACTACGGGGTGAACAGCTACCTCGACAACCAGCCCGCGGTGGCGATGGCGATCGCGCAGCGCCCAGGATCCAACGCGCTCGCCACCTCCGACGCCATCGAGCACACGATGGCGGAGCTGTCGAAGAGCTTCCCCCAGGGCCTCGAGTACCGCATCGTCTACAACCCCACCGTCTTCGTCCGCGAGTCGATCAACGCGGTCATCCACACCCTCTTCGAAGCGGTCGCGCTGGTCATCGTCGTGGTGCTCCTCTTCCTGCAGAACTGGCGCGCCAGCCTGATCCCCCTGCTGGCCATCCCCGTGTCGCTGATCGGCACCTTCGCCGTCATGGCGGGCATGGGCTTCTCGCTCAACATGCTGTCGCTCTTCGGCCTGGTCCTCGCCATCGGCATCGTGGTGGACGATGCCATCGTGGTGGTCGAGAACGTCGAGCGACACATCGCCGACGGTCTCTCCGCGCGCGACGCGACCCGCAAGGCGATGGACGAGGTCACTCCCGCCGTGATCGCCATCGCGTTCGGGCTGTCCGCCGTCTTCGTCCCGACGGCATTCCTCTCCGGGATCACCGGGCAGTTCTATCGCCAGTTCGCGCTCACGATCGCCGTCTCGACCCTGCTGTCGGCGTTCAACTCGCTGACGCTGAGCCCGGCGATGTGCGCGCTCCTTCTGAAGCCCCACGACGCCCCGAAGGACTGGTTCGAACGGCTGTGGGACCTGGTCTTCGGGCGCTTCTTCGCCGCCTTCAACCGCGCCTTCGTCCGCCTGAGCAGTCGCTACGCGCGCGGCGTTGGTTGGCTGGTTCGCCGGATCGCGATCGGCCTCGCGCTCTACGCCGCCCTCATGGCGCTCACGGCGTTCGGCTTCCGTACGGTGCCGGCGGGCTTCATCCCTGCGCAGGACAAGGGATACCTGATCACCGCGATCCAGCTCCCGGACGGCGCGTCGCTCGAGCGCACCGACGCCGTCGTGCACCGGGCCAGCGAGATCATCCTCGCGACCCCGGGGGTCAGGTACGCGGTCGCCTTTTCCGGGTTCTCCGGGGCGACGCGCTCGAACGCCTCGAACGCCGGTGCCATCTTCGTGGGACCGCTGCCCTTCGAGGAGCGAGCGAAGCACGGGCCGACGGCGCCCCAGCTCATCGCGACCCTCCAGCAGCGGCTCTCCGAGATACAGGACGCCCAGATCTTCGTCATCCCGCCGCCGCCTGTGCAGGGCCTCGGGACCTCCGGGGGCTTCAAGCTGCTCGTGCAGGACCGCGCCGGGCGCGGCTTCAAGGCCTTGCAGCAGGCCACCGACGAGCTCGTCGCAGCGGCGAACAAGGAGCCGTCGCTGCGCCGGGTCTTCACGACCTTCCGCGCCAGCACGCCGCAGCTCTACGCCGACATCGACCGTGTGAAGGCGCAGAAGCTCAACGTGCCGTTGAGCAACGTCTTCGACGCGCTCCAGGTCTACCTCGGCTCGGTTTATGTGAACGACTTCAACCGCTTCGGGCGCACCTTCCAGGTCCGGACGCAGGCCGAGGGCAACTTCCGCGCCGACCCGGCCGACATCCAGCGGCTCAAGACCCGCAACGCCGAGGGCGGCATGGTCCCGCTCGGCTCCGTGCTCGACGTGCAGTGGCGCGCCGGCTCCGATCGGATCGTGCGCTACAACATGTTCCCCGCCGCGGAGGTGCAGGGCGACGCCGCGCCCGGCTTCAGCTCGGGCGACGCCATCGCCATGATGGAACGCCTCGCCGCCAGGGTCCTGCCGCCCGGGTTCGGCATCGCCTGGACCGACATCGCGTACCAGGAGCAGCTGGCCGGGAACAGCGCCGTCTTCATCTTCCCGCTCTGCGTGCTCTTCGTGTTCCTGGTGCACTCGGCCGAGTACGAGAGCTGGTTGCTGGCGCTCGCCATCATCCTGATCGCGCCCGTCTGCCTGCCCTTCGCGCTCGGCGGGGCGTGGGCGCGCGGCATCGACAACAACCTGATCACCCAGATCGGCTTCGTCACGCTCATCGGCCTCGCCGCCAAGAACGCCGT
>JBKPDC010000275.1:0-15971 GCA_046727715.1 Thermodesulfobacteriota bacterium | reverse complement strand
AGAAGACGGCATACGATATATGTGAACCAGTCTCGTGGGCTCGGTGATGTGTATAAGAGACTGTCGGCGGCGCGCCTGCTGGCGCCCGGCGCGTGGTTCATCACGTGTGCCGGGTCCGCGCAGCGCGACCGCGTCCGACGCGGCGCCGAGCGCGCCGGGCTGGTCGTGGCACGCCAGCGCGACGTCGTGCCGCGCGCCGGCAAGGGCGTGCTGTTCACGGTCTACGGCCTGCGCGCCGGACGCGACGCGGTCCACACGGTCGCGGACGACCTGCTGGTCGTGCGCGACGCGGCCGGGCGGCGCACGCCCGCGTTCCGCGCCCTGCGCAGCGCCATGGGCATGCCGCCCTGACGCGCCGGCCGTCTTGCGCTATGAGCGCGGAAACCGTGATGCCTCCCCCCTCCCGGCACAACCCGCCCGTCACCGTCGGCATCGACGTGGGGGCCACGCTCTGCAAGCTGGCGCTGCGGCGCGAGGTATGGTCGACCGCCAGCTACCCGTCGAACGACCTAGGGGCCGTACGCGCGCTCGTCGAGGGATGGAGCCCGACCCGCGTGGTGGCGACGGGCGGCGGCGCCGACCGGCTCGGCGGCAGCGTCGCCGGCGTGGCGATCGAGCACGCGTCCGAGTTCGACGCCTGGGCGCGCGGCGCGCCGCTGGTTGCCGCGGAGGAAGGCATCGGGCTGCCGGCGCGCTACCTGCTCGTGTCGCTCGGGACGGGCACCTCGGTCCTGTCCGTCGGTGACGGGCGCGTCGAACGCGTCGGCGGCACGGCGCTCGGCGGCGGCACCGTGCTCGGACTCGGGAAGCTGTTGGTCGGTGTCGAGTCGTTCGCCGAGCTGGCGGCGATGGCGGAGCGCGGCGACCGCCGCTCGGTCGACCTGCTGGTCGCCGACGTCTACCGCGGCGCCGCTGCGCCGTTGCTGCGCGACCTCACGGCGGCGAGCTTCGCGAAGCTGCACTCGACCCGCCCGGAGGACCTGGTGCATGCGCTGATGGGTCTCGTCGGCGAGAACGTGGCACTCCTCTGCGGTGGTTTCGCGCGCGGGCTGGCGATCGAGGGCGTGGTGTACTGCGGCTCGACGCTGGCGGAGAACCCCGCGCTGCGCCGGATCGTGGCGGAAATCACCACGCTCTTCGGCCACCGGCCGTGCTTCCTGGCCGGCGGGGCGTTCTGCGGCGCGGTGGGGGCGGCCGCGTCGTGACGCAGGCAGCGCACCGGGTTCCGCGCGGGCGGCGACCTGCCTACTGGCAATCGGCCCTCGCCGCAGCGGCCCTGGTCGCGATCTTCGGCCTCGTGGCGAGCGAGTTTTCCCCCGCGCTGGGCGCGGCGTTCGTCGTCGTCGCCGCGGGAACGCTGGCGTCGGTGATGCTCGCGCGCAGGCGGGACCTGCACGAGCTCCAGCGCATGCTGGCCCTGATCCTGGCGGGCGTGCTCACGGTGGGGCTAGCTGCGAGCGTCGCCCTCGTGATCGCCCAGCTCGTCTATAGCGATGTCATGGCTCGGTGGCTCGGCAGCTCGCCGTCTCCACCCGTGCTGCTCCGCAACGCCGCCGTGATCTGGCTCGCGAACGTGGTCCTGTTCGCGTTCTGGTATTGGGAGCTCGACGCCGGCGGTCCCCTCGAGCGCCACCGAAGCGGCGCCTACCAGAGCGCCGATCTCGACTTCCCGCAGCGACAGCACGACAGCGGGTCCGGCGACTGGGTACCCGATTTTCTCGACTACATTTTCTTCTCCTTCAACACCAGTACGGCGTTCAGCCCGACCGACACGCTCGTCATGTCACGCCGGATGAAGGTGCTGATGATGTGCCAGTCGCTGATCTCGCTCGCCGTCCTCGCCGTGGTGGCGGCGCGTGCGGTGAACGCGCTCGCCGGCCCTTGACGCGGTGCGCGCCGCGCCGGGCATCCCTCGGTCGAGTGAATTCGTGTCTTCGAAGACCGCAAGTTCTTGACGCCGCGGGTACGGTGGCGGTAGCGCGTCGTCAGGAGGTGCCCATGCCGCCGTGCCGCGTCCGCGTCGCCCTCGTGCTTCTCGCCGCCCTGGCCAGCCCGGCCGCGGCGAAGGACAAGGTCGTCCGCCTCACCCTGGGGCCCTTCCGCGTCGAGGCCAAGCGCGACCGCGAGGTCTGCCAGGCCGTCCGCATCCCCAAGGTGGCGGGCATGGAGATCGTGTCGTACGAGGTGCGCTCCCTCACCACCCAGCGGGGCAACGTCGGCACCCACCACATGGTGGTGTACGGTTACGACGGGCCGAACGGCACCGCCTTCCCCTTCCGCAAGAATCCTCGCGACGTGGTCGACATCCCGGGCTGCAATGGCTTCGGGCCGGACGACTTCTTCCGGCGACGCGTCCAGCTCGCCGGCTCCGGGGGGGAGTTCCGCCGTGGCAAGTGGCTGCTCACCGCGGGAGCCACGCCCCTCGGCCTGGCCACGTTGCTCCCCAATCCGCAAGACACGCCGGACGAGGCCGTCCTGGTGCTCAACTCGCACTACTTCAACGCGGCGTCGAAGCCCGGCCGCGCCCTGGTCCGTGTCAGGCTCACGCTCCGTCCCTTCGACGGCAGGCGGCGCGTGGTGCGCAACGCCACACCGCTCGACGCCAGCTACGACATCGCCGTGCCGCCCGGTGAGGTGCGCAACGTCAGCGCCACCTGGCAGGCCGACGGCGGCTGGGATCCGAACGGTGCCGAGGGCGGCTACCGCCCCGATCGAGACGTCTGCATCCTCCTGATCAACACCCACACGCACAAGCGCGGCACGCACGTGACGATCGCCTACGAGGAGGACGGCAAGGAGCCGGTCACCCTGTTCGACCCGACGTTCTACGACTACGTGCATCCGGCGATCATCGCGCTGCCGTTCCACGGCAGCCTGCCCACCGGCAACCTCTTGCGCGCGTACACCGCCGAGAACGGGCACCCGCGCCTGCGCTACACCTGCACGCACGCCAACGGTGCAGCGGGCCGGGAGATGAAGATGGGCTGCGAAGCCGAGCCCGGCGTCGTCCCCGGCATTCGCTGGGGTGACGCGCTCGCGGAGGGACTCGACTTCGGCCACGCCCGCCCGTGCGGCGAGGGCGGGGTCAACTGCCAGGGCTACGGGACCGGGCGCTGTGTCGAGTCGAACCTGGTGTTCGGCCCGCTGTCCGACGACGAGATGTGCGTCCTCCCCGTCCAGCTCTACGACCCGATCCCGGGCGCGCCGCCGGAGACGGCATGCGACCCGTTCGTTTTCTGACCCGCGACGAGGAGGACCCGATGCGAAACGCCTGCCGTGCTCTGGGACTGCTGGCCGTCCTGCTCGCCCCGACGACTGCCCCGGCCGCCGGCTACAACCGCGTCTATCTGGTGCCGGCGCTCGAGCCGTGCCCCGGATTCGGAAGTTGCCCGGGGCGGGAGCTCGCGTCGAGCTACACGTTCGATACCATCGTCCTCCGCTCGCCCCCGGGCCGCTACCTTCCGACCGGCAAGCCGTCGCTCTTCCTCCAGATACGCGGCGTGCGTGACGGCGCCGGAACAGCGGTCAACGGCAACCTGACGCTCAAGCTTCTGTCGGGTCGGGTGAACGTGCCGGGCGTCGGGACGATCGGGGACGACTCCTCGCTGACGACGGTCGCCCCCGTGCCGATCCCGCTGGAGAACGGCAACAACCCGAAGTTCTCGTACAAACCGAATCCGCAAGCCCCGAACGGCACGCTCGTCAACGGGGGCGGGGTCGAGGTGTACGACCCGGAGGGCAAGCTGCTGGCGGTGACGGGGACGCAGGCGAAGCCCTGAGCGGCGCCGCGGCCTGAGCGGCGTTCGGCGCCGAACCCGCGGCAGGGGTGTCTCAGCCGGGCCGGACGACCGCGAGCGAGAAGTCGCGCACCTGCCGGATGGATTCGAAGTCCTCGGCGTCGGCCGTGTAGAGCATGGCGCCGATCGAGCGTGCCGTGAGCGCGATGAGGACGTCGTTGACGAGCGACGCCCTGCGGATCTCCCTCCCCGCCAGGCGCAGGGCGCGGAGGACGAGGCCCGCCTCGTCGAAGACCGCTTGCATGAGGGCCACGATACGCGTAAGGGGGTTCTGTTTTGGAACTTACCCATGCGCTGGCGTGACGTCGGAGACCTGACCTGCTCGGTGGCGCGGTCGCTGGCCGTCGTCGGCGACCGCTGGACCCTCCTGGTTCTCCGTGACGCGTTCCTGGGCGCCCGCCGCTTCGAGGAGTTTCGCGCCGTCGGCCTGACGCGTCACCGCCTCGCCGACCGCCTGAAGCGGCTCGTCGCCGCCGGCGTGCTCGACCGCGTCCCCTACCAGGACCGCCCGCCGCGCTCCGAGTACCGCCTCACCGACAAGGGCCGCGATCTCTGGCCGGTCATCGTGTCGCTCACGCGGTGGGGCGATCGCTGGATGGCAGGTGAAGGCGGCGCTCCCGTCGAGCTGATCCACCGCGAGTGCGGGCACATCGTGATGCCCCAGCTCACCTGTCCCAGCTGCGCCCGCCCGGTCACGGCTCGCGACATGCGCGCGCGAGCCGGGCCGGCGTTGCGCGCGAGAGATCTGCCCGTCGGTACCGCGCAGACCGCGAAGGAGGCCCCGTGATGCAGACCGTGTCCGTCGACCCATCCGTCTCCCGCACGCCGCTCCCGCTCGATGCGGACGACCTCGCCACCATCTGCGTGCTGTGTAGCCACAACTGCGGGCTGCGCGTCGACGTGCGCGGCGGCGAGATCAGCGCCGTGCGTGCCGACGAGCGCAACCCCATCACCGAGGGCTACGTCTGCAATAAGGCCTTCAGCATCGGGACGTACGTCAAGCACGCGCAGCGCACGCAGCACCCGCTGCGGCGGCGGCCGGACGGCACGTTCGAGCGCATCTCGTGGGACACGGCGATCACCGAGATCGCCGCCAAGCTGCGCGACATCCGCGATCGCCACTCGCCGCGGGCGATCGCGCTCGTCGGCATCGGCGGGCAGGGCAACCACATGGACGGCGCGTTCGGCGTCGGCTTCCTGCGTTCGGTCGGCTCGCGGCGCTGGTTCAACGCCTTCGCGCAGGAGAAGACCCAGCACAACCTGATGGACCAGTGGATGTTCGGGGCCTCGCCCGCGGCCTTCTTCCATCCCGACGCCGAGCACACGCACTTCCTCCTGGTGATGGGGACGAACCCCAAGATCTCGAACCGCGGCCACAACGCCACCGACACGCTCAAGCGCTTCGTCGACGAGCCGGGGCGCACGCTGGTGGTGGTCGACCCCCGCGAGACAGAGACCACGCGCGGTGCGCAGCGCCACCTGCGGGTCCGGCCCGGGACCGACGTCTACCTGCTGCTCGGGCTCGCCGCCGTCATCGTCCGCGAGGGTCTGGTGGACGAGGGGTTCGTCGCCGAACGCAGCGTCGGGTTCGAGCCGCTGCGCGACGCGCTCGCGACGGTGGACGTCGCCGAGATGGCGCGCCGCAGCGGGCTCACGGTGGAGGAGATCGCCCAGACCGCGCGCGGCTTCGCGTCCGCCGAGTCGGCGGCGATCTTCTTCGACCTGGGCGTCGAGCAGGCTCCCTTCTCGACCCTGAACGCGTGGCTCATCCGGGTCATCCACCTGCTCACCGGCAACGTCGGCAACCGGGGCGGGGGAGTCTTCCTGGAGATGCTCCCACCGGCCATGGTCGACCCGAGCCTCATCCACGAGCCGGAGCGCGCCCTCGCCTCCGGCATCCCGGCCATCCGCGCGCTCGGCAATGCCGGCATGTTCTCCCCCACGCTGGTGCCGGAAGAGATCCTGATCGACCATTCCGAGCGCATCCGCGCCGTGATCGTCGAGGGCGCCAACCCGCTCCTCTCCTATTCGGACTCGCAGCGCTGGCGCGAGGCGCGCGCACGGCTCGACCTGCTGGTGGTGATCGACCCGGCGATGACCGAGACCGCGGAGCTGGCCGACTACGTGCTGCCCACGCCCTGCGGCTACGAGAAATGGGAGTTCACGATCTTCCCGAAGCGCTACCCGGAGATCCACACCCAGGTACGGCCGCCGGTGGTCCCGCCATCGGCGGAGGCGCTCCCCGAGCCGGAGATCTATGTGCGGCTGGCCGAGGCGATGGACCTCTTCGGGCCGGTCCCGAAGGAGCTGCACGACCTGGCCGCGCACGCGCTCGAACCCGCAGGCGCCGCGGCTTACATGCTCGCGGCGCAGCAGGCCGCGTCGGGCGACGAGACGCGGCTCATCTTCTGGAGCTACCGCGCGCTCGGCCCGTACCTCCCCGCACCGTCCCTGGCCGGCATCTGGCTCCTGTGTGGCCTGAATGCACTCTTCCGCGGCGAGTCGGTGCTCCGCACGCTCGGTCCCGACTGGGAGGGCCGCCCGCCGTTCGCGATCGCGACGGAGTTGTTCCGCCGCATCCTGGCCCACCCCGAAGGTGTCGAGATCGCCCGCCAGCGTGCCGAGACCAACCTGGCCGATCACGTGACGTTCCCCGACGGCCGCGTGCGCCTCGCGCCTGAGGCGATGCTGGGCGAGCTCAAGCGGGCCGTCGACACCGTCCCGGTCGCGGATCCCGCCTTCCCCTTCGTCCTCGCGGCCGGGCTCCGCACCCGCTGGACGGCCAACACGATCCAGCGCGACCCACGCTGGCGAAAGGGGCGCGGCCCCCACTGCACGCTCAACCTGTCACCCATGGACGCGGGGCGTCTCGGCGTGAAGGACGGCGATGCGGTGGTCGTCTCGACCGGCCGTGGCGCGGTGACGCTGCCGGCGCAGGTCGATGCCAAGCTCCAGGCCGGGCATGTCTGGATGCCGAACGGGTTCGGGATGCGGTTCCCGGGCGTCGAGGGGCTCGTCGGGGCGAACCAGAACGAGCTGACCGACGTCGCCGATCGGGATCCGTTCACGGGAATCCCGCATCACCGGGCCGTGGCCTGCCGGGTGGAGCGCGCCGAGGGACCGTCGCCCGCGTGATCACGGCCCACACGCTGGCGGCGCAGGAAGCCGCGTTCGCACGTGCCTTCGCGGCGCGCGACCTCTCGCTCGTGCGCGACCGGTACGACCGCGACGTCGTCTACTTGAGCCCCACCGTCCGTCTCTTCGACTGGCCGCGCCGGATCGAGGGCGTCGAGCGCACTCTCGAGTTCATCGCACTCACGATCCAACGCTGCGAGGGGATCCGCTACGAGGCGGTCGAGTGGGCGATCGCGCCTGGAGGCGAGGCGGCGTTCGTGGTGGTCCACTTCGATTGGACGCTCGATGGCCGGCGCCTGCGGTCGCGCTACGTGGTCGTGTATCACTACCGCGGCGAGCGTATCGTGCGGCAGGAAGTCTGCTACGATCCGAGTGCGGCGCCGGAGGTGCTGCGAGGAGGTGGCAGCTCCGGATGACTGCTCGGTACCGGCTTGTTCGGGGGCCCGGCTGCGGCTACGAATGACCTCCGGCATGGAGACGCGACGACTGGGCGCACTCGAGGTGTCCGCCATCGGCCTCGGGTGCATGGGAATGAGCGAGTTCTACGGCCCGAGCGACGAGGGGGAGGCGATCGCCACCATCCACCGCGCCCTCGATCTCGGCGTGACGCTGCTCGACACGGCAGACATGTACGGCCCATTCACCAACGAGGAGCTGGTTGGACGGGCCATCCGTGGCCGGCGCGAGCGGGTGGTGCTGGCGACCAAGTGCGGGATCGTGCGTGACCCGTTGAAGGGTACCGTCCGCGCGATCGACGGCAGCCCCGCTTACATCTTGATGGCGTGCGAGGCCAGCTTGAAGCGACTCGGCGTCGACCACGTCGACCTCTACCAGCTGCATCGGGTCGACCCGAAGGTACCCATCGAGGACAGCGTGGGTGCGATGGCAGAGCTCGTGCGCACGGGGAAGACCCGGCACATCGGGTTGTCGGAGGCAGGACCGCAGACGCTGCGGCGGGCGGCGCGCGTGCACCCGATCGCGTCGCTGCAGACCGAGTACTCGCTGCTGACGCGCGACGCCGAGTCCGAGGTGATCCCGACCTGCCGCCAGCTGGGCGTCGGATTTCTTGCATACAGTCCGCTCGGACGCGGGCTCCTCACGGGTCGCTTCCGCTCGCGCGCGGATTTCACCCCGGACGACTACCGCCAGTTCACCCCCCGTTTCGCGGCAGGTGCGTTCGAGGCCAACGTGCAGCTCGCGCTGCGCGTCGCCGACATCGCGGGCGACAAGGGCTGCACGCCGGCGCAGCTCGCGCTGGCTTGGCTGCTCGCGAAGGGACGCGACATCGTGCCGATCCCGGGAACGAAGTCGCGGGCGCGAGTCGAGGAGAACGCCGGCGCCGCTGCGGTGACGCTGTCCGCTGCCGAACTGACCCGGCTGGAGGACGCGCTGCCGCCAGGAGTAGCGGAGGGGGCTCGCTACCCCGAGCAGATGGCTCCCGTCTGGGAGTAGCAGCGCGGCGGGGACTCAGGCGGCGGCAGGGAGTGGCCCGCGTGGCCGGCGGCCCCGTCGCAGCCCGCGGCGCAGGTGTAGCACGGTGGCGGTTGCGAGCACGAGGACGAGCCCGGCGGCGGCCACCCGGGGGGTGGCGGCCGCCGCCAGGTCGTGCAGGCCGCGAAGGATTATGTCGGCCAGCTGCGGTTCGACGAAGGACAGCATGTCCACTCCAGCTGTCAGGCGGCCTCCTGGATGTCGCGGGCGGCGGGATCCGGCGTGGGCACCGGCTCCGGCGATGCGTCGGCCGCCTGGAGGTGACGCACCACGAGAACGCCCAGCGTTGCCACGACGAGCGCCCCGAGACCGGCCACGATCTCGGCCAGCGATGGCGCCACTCCGAGGATGCCGCTCAGCACACCGTCGGGAATGCCGCTCCCGAGGGCTACGACGGCGTTCGCGAAGGTATCCATTGGTGTGTCCTCCTCAGCTTGTTAGAACGATCCTTCTTGGATGCAACCTCGGTGCCAGACAAAGGGGGGAGACTCCGCTCAGCATTGGCGCGGGGGCGCCGGCGACGCGGGGGTCACGCTGCCATCCTTGGTAGGCGGAGAGCGCCGTGAAGCCAGTGCGCCGCCAACTTTACCTGGCACCATGGTCGGGTTAAGGGAGTGTTGCCGTGCCCCCAATCGGACCCGACCAGAACAGCCGACTCCGGCTCCTCTACGACCTCGGCTGCGCCTTCGCCGGACGGATCGAGCTGGAAGAGCTGATCCCCCTGGTGATGAGCAAGGTGCGCGAGGTGCTGGACGCCGAAGGTGCGTCGGTGCTGCTCCTCGACGACACCCGCAACGAGCTCTACTTCCCGTACGTGGTGTCGGAGCGGCAGGAGGTCGCGGCGCGTCTCGCCGGGCTGCGTCTTCCGGCCGACCGGGGAATCGCCGGAGCCGCCCTCCAGACCGGGCGGCCGATCCGGGTGGACGACGTGCGCGCCGACCCGCGCTTCTATCCCGGGATCGACCGCGCGACCGGCAGCTCCACCCGCAGCGTCGTCGCGGCTCCGCTGATCGCGCGTCAGGGCACTATCGGCGTGCTCCAGGTGGTGAACCGCCACGACGGCGCGTTCGACGACGCCGACCTGGAGTTCCTGGAGGCGTTGGCCGGGGCGGTGGCAGTGGCGCTCGAGAATGCCCAGCTCTACGCGCGGCTGAAGGCGTCGGCGGAGGGGCTGCGCGCGCAGGTGGGGGCGCTGCGCCGCGATCTCGCCCGTAGCGGGGGCTTCGCCGACATCATCGGCCGCTCGCCCGCGATGGCGGCGATCTTCTCGCTCATGGAGAGCGCGGCGGGTTCGCCCATCACGGTGCTCCTCGAGGGCGAGACCGGCACCGGGAAGGAGCTGGTGGCGCGCGGCATCCATCGTACCAGCGCGCGGGCCGAGGGGCCCTTCCTGGCCGTCAACTGCGCGGCGCTGCCGGAGACCCTGCTCGAGAGCGAGCTGTTCGGCCATCGCCGCGGCGCGTTCACGGGCGCCATCCAGGATCAACGCGGCCTCTTCGAGGCGGCGGCGGGCGGCACGGTGCTGCTCGACGAGGTCGGCGAGATGCCGCCCGCGATGCAGGCGAAGCTGCTGCGCGTGCTGCAGGAGGGAGAGGTCGTCCCGCTCGGCGACACGCGGCCGCGGCGCATCGACGTGCGCGTCATCGCCTCCACCAACCGCGACCTGCGCGCCGAGGTCGACGCCCGCAACTTCCGCGAGGATCTCTACTATCGCATCGCCGCCTTTCCCATCCGGCTGCCCCCCCTGCGCGACCGCCGCGACGACATCCCGCTGCTGGCAGATCGCTTTCTCGCCGCCGCCGCGGAGCGGAACCGCAAGCACATCAATGGCTTCGAGGTCGAGGCGCTCGAACGTCTCAGCGCGTACGACTGGCCGGGCAACGTGCGAGAGCTGCAGAACGAGATCGAACGCGGTGTCGCTCTCGCGCGCGACGACGACCGCATCGGTCCAGGCCACCTGTCGAGCAAGCTCGTCGGGCCCTGCCTGACCCCGGCACCCTCGCCCCCCGCTGATGGGGAGGCGTCACCGGTCCACGCGCTGCGGCCGGCGCGCGCCGCCTGGGAGGCGCGGCACGTCGCCGCCGTGCTCCAGCTGCACAACGGCAACGTCTCGCGTGCCGCCCGCGCGCTCGGCATCTCGCGCTACATGCTGCAGCGCAAGATGAGGGACTACGACCTGCGCGGCCGCGACGACCCCGGCGTCCCGGACCGGGACGTCAGCTCCTGAAGAAGCGGTCCTTGTCGACCTCCATCCGGGCCAGGTAGCCCTTCTCGAGGTCGGCCGACGCCAGGTAATCGCGGTCGAGCTCCTGCCGCAGGCGCCACGTCTCCCGCGCTGCGCGCACGAGCGCCCGGAGCTGCTCCTCGAACAGCCCCTGATGGCCGTCCGACTTCGCGATGAGGGGGTTCGGGTGCGCCTCGACCAGCACCACCGACGCTCCCGCCATGATCCCGGCTAGCGTCGCCGGGTGCACCAGGTCGCGCACGCCCGTGCCGTGCGACGCGTCGACGGCCACCGGCAGGCACGACAGCTGGTAGCGGAACGCCGCGATCGACCCGACGTCGAGCGTGTTGCGGGTGTAGCGGTTGGCACTGCTGATCCCGCGCTCGCACAGGATGACGTTCTCCTTGCCACCCACCATCATACGCTCCACCCAGAGCAGGTAGGCCTCGGTGTCGAGCGAGTTGCCGCGCTTGTGGATGACCGGGAGTCGCGTGGTGCGCAGCCGGTTCAGCAGCGACTGGTTCTTGCTGTTCGGCTCGCCGATCTGGAGGCAATCGACCCCGGCGTCCTCGTAGCGCTCGACGTCCGAAGCGTCGAGGATCTCGACCACGGTCGGCAGCCCGAACTCGCGTCCCGCACGCACGATCAGCTCGAGACCCTTCCTGAGCGCCTCGCTGTCGGACGCGCCGAGCCCTTCCCAGCCGCTGTACGGGCTCGAGCGGTATTTGACGACGCCCCCGCGCAGCGCCTGGCAGCCCGCCTCCTTCACCATGCGGGCGGCTGTCATGATCTGCCGCTCGCTCTCCACCGAGCAGGGCCCCGACACGAACACGAGGCCGTCGCCACCGCACACCACGTCGCCCACCTGGACGGTATTGAAAATGCCGTGCCCCGGCGTGCCCTTCTGCGCCACCCGCTTGTAGGCACGCGAGATCGGGATGAGCTGCTCGACCCCGGCCAGCTCGGCGATCTCGCCCTGCGGCAGCTTCGAGATGTCACCGTAGATGCCGACCAGCGTGATCTCCTCGCCTTCGAGCTTGCCGGTCTTGAACCCGAGGTCGTGCAGCTTCTGCTCGACGGTGGCGACCTCGTCTGCCGTGGCGTCGCGGCGCATCTTGACGAGCATGGCGGGCATGCAATCGAACCCCGCCCGGGTCGTCAAGTGGCGCCCAGGCGCGTCGGCGGTTTACGCCGGCGCGTGACCTGCTCTATGAAGCGGGCGTAATGGCGCGCAGCGGGACGCAGGCACTGGTCCTCTCGCTCGACGTCGGCACGACGGGCGTGAGGGCCTTCCTGCTCGACGAGGCCGGGGCCGTCGCGGGGCAGGCCTATCGCGAGACCCTGCCCGGGTACCCCGCGCCCGGACACGTCGAGCACGACCTCGACACGCTGCTGGCCGCACTCCTGGGCGTCGTGCGGTCCGTGGTCGCGGGGGTGACGCCCGGCCGCGTGCGCGCGCTCGGGCTCGCCACCCAGCGCGCGACCGCCGTCGTCTGGGACGCGGCTTCGGGGCGCCCGCTCGGGCCCGGGCTCTCCTGGCAGGACACGCGCACCCAGGCGCGCTGCCAGGCGCTCATGGCGCAGGGCCTGATGATCACGCCGCTCATGGCCGCGAGCAAGATCGAGTGGCTGCTCGACCGGGCGGATCCAGACCGCGCCGGCGTGCGCGCCGGACGTGTCCGG
The DNA here is from genome assembly GCA_046727715.1 of Thermodesulfobacteriota bacterium. GTDB lineage: Bacteria > Desulfobacterota > Binatia > DP-6 > DP-6 > CAVQLX01. The sequence continues at coordinate 3,641 of JBKPDC010000275.1, read as the reverse complement.
TGTGGCACGCTCGATGCGTGGCTTGCCGCGCGGCTGACCGGCGGGCGCGTCCAGGCCACCGACGCCTCCAACGCGTCGTGCAGCGGCCTCTACGATCTGCTCGGCGGTGGCTGGAACCCGGCTGCGCTCGACGCGTTGCGCATCCCCGAGGCGGCACTGCCGTCCATCGTCGATTCGGGCGGCGTCCTCGGTGCGCTGGGCGCGGACGTCGGCGTCACGGCGGCGCCCCTCGCATCGCTGATCGGAGATCAGCAGGCGGCGACGATGGGCCATCTCAGGATCGCCCCCGGCGAGGTGAAGATCACCTACGGCACCGCCGCGATGGTCGACCTGAACGCCGGGCCCGCGCCGCTCTTCTCGATGCACGGCGCGTACCCGCTGGTCCTCTGGCAGCGCGACGGCGTGCGCACCTACTGTCTCGAGGGGACGACGATCACCGCCGGTGCCGCGGTGCTGTGGCTGCGGGACGGCCTCGGTGTCATCGCCGACGCCGCGGAGTCCGCCGCGCTGGCCGCGTCGGTGCCGGACAGCGGCGGGGTGTGGGCAGTGCCCGCGTTCCAGGGCCTCGGCACGCCCTACCTCGACTCTGGCGTGCGCGCCGTGGTGGGCGGACTCTCGCGTGCCAGCACTCGCGCCCACGTCGTGCGGGCGGTACTGGAGGGGATCGCCTGGCGGTGCCGCGAAGTGTACGACGCGCTGCGCGCCGATTCACCGCATCCCGCGCCGGCGTCGCTCCGCGCCGACGGCGGCGCGGCGCGCAACGACGTGCTGCTGCAGGCGCAGGCCGACGCGCTCGGGCTCCCCGTCGAACGCCCCGAGGTGCTCGACGCGGCGGCGCTGGGCGCGGCCTACCTGGCCGGTCTCGCCACCGGCGTCTGGCGAGACACCGAGGATCTGCGGCACGCGTGGCGCCGCGAGCGCGTCTTCGAGCCCTCCCTCGGCGCCGACGAACGCGCCGCCCGACTCGCCCGCTGGCAAACGTACGTGGCTGCCGCACGCGCCGCGGAGGAGATCACATGAGCCGACCGATCGCCCTCGAGCTGGCGGAGGAGGTCGCCGCCTTGCGGAGCGCGACCCTGCCCGCGGGCGTGCTCGAGCGGGCCGGCGAGCTGTTCCTCGACTTCCTGGGCGTCGCGCTCGGCGGCGCGGGGACGGACTCGAGCGTGGCACTCCGCCGTGGCCTCGAGCGCCTCCGGCTGCGCGGCGACTGCGCCGTCCTCGGGGTCGGCGAGCGGCTCCCCGCGCCACAGGCGGCGCTCGCCAATGGGGCCGCCGCGCACGCGCTCGAGATGGACGACACGCACCAGGGCGGGTCGATTCACCTCGGTGCGAGCGTCTTCCCGACCGTGGTCGCCGCCGCGGAGCTGACCGGCGCGAGCGGCGATGCCGTGTTGCGGGCCGCCATCGGCGGCTACGAGGTCGCCGCGCGCCTGGCCATGGCGCTCCAGCCCGCCGAGCACTACGCGCGCGGCTTCCACCCCACGGGCACGTGCGGCGCGTTCGGCGCCGCGGCGGCCGCCGGCATGCTGCTCGGCCTCGATGCCGAGGGACTCTGCCGCGCGCTCGGCATTGCCGGCAGCCAGGCGTCGGGGTCGATGGAGTTTCTCGCCGACGGCGCATGGACCAAGCGCTTCCATCCCGGGTGGTCGGCCTGTGCCGGGCTCCACGCCGCCGCGCTCGCCGAGGCGGGATTCCGCGCGCCGGCGAGCATCATCGAGGGGCGCTTCGGCTTCCTGCACGCCTACTCGGGCGGCGCGACACCGGCGCCACTCGCGCGCCGCGGCGACGGCTTCGAGCTGATGCAGACGGCGATCAAGCCACATGCCTGCTGCCGCTACATGCAGGCGCCCATCGACGCCGCGCTCGCGCTGCGCGCCGCGCACGGCATCGATCCCGAGGCGGTCGAGAGCGTCGAGGTCGGTCTCGTCGCGGCGGGGTTCCCGATCGTGTGCGAGCCCGTCCTCGCGAAGCGCCGGCCTCGCTCGGTGGTCGACCAGCAGTTCAGCCTGCCCTTCGGCATCGCCGTCGCGTTGGCGCACGGCGCCGCCTCGCCCGCCGAGTTCGTCCCCGAGACCTCCGACGATCCGACGGTGGCGGCGCTCATGGACCGCGTCGTCGCGGTGCGCGACGCCGCGCTGGACGCGCAGTACCCGCGCGTCTGGCCGGCGTGGGTCCGGATCCGGCTGCGCGGCGGGCGGCACGTCGTCGACCACGTGACGCATCCCCTGGGCGACCCCGAGAACTTTCCCGACGCGGCGGCGCTCCGGACGAAGTTCCGCTCGCTCGCCCGCCGGACGCTGCCCGACGTGCAGGTCGAGCGGCTGGCGGCGGCGGTCGCCGGCCTGCCGCAGGCGCAGAACCTCGCGCAGGTGCTCGACGCTGTGTCACTCGGGCCCAGCGGGACTCGCAAGCCGTAGCAGGCTCGCCTCCTCCTCGGAACCGACGTCTGAGGGTGGCACGACGGCGGCCGGCGAGTTGCTGGCGCGGGTCCTGCCCAGTACAAGCCCCGCATGGCCGACGCGTCGATCCGGGTCCGCGGGCTCTGTCACCTGGCGCTGCGCGTGCGCGACGTGCGGGCGGCGGCGGCCTTCTACCGCGATCACTTCGGCTTGCGCGACGTGTGGACGCCCGATCCCCGGAACGTCTACCTGAGTTCCGGCTCGGACAACCTCGCGCTGCACGAAGCGCGGGACGTCGCGCCCGGCGGCGCACTCGATCACCTGGGGTTCGTGGTCGACTCCGCCGACGAGGTCCACGCCGCCGCCGAACGGCTGCGCGCGCGCGGTGTGCCGATCGTGCACGAGCCGCGCACGCATCGCGACGGCTCGGTGTCCTTCTCCTGCCGCGACCCCGACGGCAACCTGGTGCAAGTGCTCTGGCTGCCGGCGTGACCCCGACCCGGCGGCCACGGGAGGCAGAGTCCCCCCCGGCGCCCGCGACCACGGCGCGGCGGCTCGCGGCGTGGGGAGTCCACCTCCTGACCGCCAGCAGCGCGCCCGCCGGGCTCCTCGCGCTGCGCGCCACCGTCTACGGCGACGCCGCGACCGCGTTCCTGTGGATGGCGTACACGGTCGCGATCGACGCGATCGACGGGACGCTGGCGCGCGCCGCCCGCGTCAAGGAGGTCGTCCCATGGGTCGACGGCACCCGTCTGGACGACGTGGTGGACTACTTCACCTACGTCCTGGTGCCCGCGTTCTTCCTGCTCCAGATGAACCTGTTGCCATCGGCATGGGCCATGCCGCTCGCCGCGCTGGTGGCGATCGCGAGCGCGTACGGGTTCAGCCAGACGGCGGCCAAGACCGCCGACCACTTCTTCACCGGCTTCCCGTCGTACTGGAACGTCGTGGCCTTCTACCTCTACACCCTCGGCTGGTCGCCCGGCGTCAACGCCGCCTGGGTGACCGCCTTCGCCGCCGGCGTCTTCGTCCCCGTCCGCTACGTCTACCCGTCCCGCACCCCCACGCTCCGCTGGTTGACGATCACGTTCGGCATCGCCTGGGGCATCGTCCTGATCTACATCCTGACCCACCTCGCCAGCGCGCCGCACGCCCTGGTCGTCGGCTCGCTTGCCTTCCCCGCCTACTACTTCCTTCTGTCCCTCTCCCTCCACGTCCAGGCGAGACGGCGCGCCTGAGCCC
>JBKPDC010000274.1:0-7213 GCA_046727715.1 Thermodesulfobacteriota bacterium | reverse complement strand
ACGCCGTCGCGGGCCGCCGAGGTCACGATCTATCTCGACAACTCGCCGCCGAACCTCAATATCGTGCTGCCGCTCGCCATCGGGGACTTCTACCGGTCCGTGCCGTACTCGGTCCAGGCGACCGTCTTCGACTCGAACGGCGACGTGAAGTGCGACGACGTCGTGTGGGAGAGCGACTTCTACTCCCCGAAGAAGGGCTGCGAGCCGTTCCCGTACGCGTACTATACGCTCGGCCAGCATACGTACACGGTGCACGTCACCGATCCCGCGGGCGCCACGGTGACGAAGACGCGGACCGTGAACGTGGTCGAGGCACCCCCGCATTCACCGCCGGTGGTCGCGATCTTCCAGCCCCTCTCCGGTGCCGTGCTCGATCCTTTCGCGACGACGGAGCTCGGCGCGACGCTCGGTGATCCCGACGTCGACGACTGCCTCACGGATCCGAACGTCTGCAACACCTTCGTGTTCCCGATCTACAAGTGGACGGTTCGGTTCGGCGCGACCTTCGAGAAGGTGATCCCCGTCGACCCGGACGCCACCGGGCACTTCCTTCTGAACCCGTTCCAGCGGGGGATCACGGGCTGCGGCCCGACACCCATCGACCTCGTGTTCAAGGCGACCGACTCGGACGGCATGACGGCGACCGCCGTCCGGCGGGTAACCCTCGCGTTCCCCGCCTGCTGAGATCCGGGAGTCGCTGCAGCGATCCCGCACACGCGCGGGGCGGGGGCCGCTGATGCACTACGGAATCGGCTCGACGCTGAGCAGGGCGGGAGGGCTCGGCGCGGACCCGACGGGCGGCAGCCCCGTCGCCGTGACCGGGGGCGGCGGCACCGCCCCGGTGAGGTTCGCACGACACGCGCCGACGTCCGAGACCGTCTGACACCCCGCCGGCGCGCTCACGCCCTTGCCGAGGTACCCGACACAGGTGCCTCTCCGCGCCTGGGGGTACACGCCCGGGAACGCGCTGTTGCACGCGCCCGCGCGCCCGCCGCAGTCCACGTCCGAGTCGCACGCCATCCAGTGGGTGCCGTCTGGCGCGCACCACCCGAGCGTGCCCTGGACCCCGACGCTCCGCACGCGACAGACCTGCTGCTGGTTGAGCACCGCCGCCGTCCACCACACCTCGTCCTCGTTGCCGATCACCCCGCTGTTGTTGCCGGGCGCGACGATGTGGGAGAGCTGGAACGGATAGGTTCCTGGATTCTTGCCGAGCGGAGTCGTCACCCCGCCGCCGAACGCCGCGGCCTCCAGCGCGTAGCGGAGCGCGCTGCCCGTGTACTGGACGGCACCGAAGTGCCAGTCGGCGCTCGGCGCGAAGGCCCCGGCGAAGAACCCCGTACAGGTGTCGCTCGTGCCGTTGGTCGCCCGCGTGCAGGCGTAGGTCTGACCCGCCGAACTCCCCACGTCGTTGACGTAGGTCACGTAGAAGCCGTTCAGCGCGTTCGGCCCCACGGCCGCTTCGTCGCGGTTGAAGATGACCATCGGGAACGGGCTTGACGTGTTCGTGTTGCGCGCGGTGTTTCGCATCCAGAACGTCATCGTCCACTGGTTCGGGCTCCCCGAGCGGAGACACCGGGTATCGTTGATCGTCGACTGGGCCGCGAGGGTCGTGCCCCCGTCCAGACTCACGGACGCGCTGCCCTCGCGGCGGTTGGTGGTGTCGAAGGTGAGCCCGCCCGATTGGATGACGTGGCGCGTGAGGTCCGCCTCGCCCGCCGCGCAGTAGGTCCGCGAGTTCGAGACGTTGTTGGCGTTCCCGTTGAACGTCCAGAGTGCCACGGTGGAGGGATCGTCACCCCAGTTGACCGGCGCAGACCCGCTGGTCTGCGCGTGGGATGGCGGCACAGCGACGAGCATCAGGAACACGACGATCGGCGTCGCGCGTGGCGTGCACATCGCTGAGACCATTGTGGGAAGCTGACCCATCTCACCTCCGCCAATGCGGTCAAGGGAACCACTGGCAAGGGTCAGAAGTTCCCATGCCGCGACCCGACGAGAGGGGCACCATAGGTGAGCGTCCGGGAGAGCGTCAATCTACTTCCCCCACCGGCCGGCGCGATAGCGGGCAAGCGTCTTCCTGGTCTCACGGTCGTTCCAGCAGGCGTGCTGCTGTCGGACGTATTCCGCGAGAAAGCGGCCGAGAGGGAGGTCGTACGATCGCAGTGTGAGGCGCTTGGTCGCCACGCTCGCGGCGCGGACGTTGGCGGTGAGCTTCGTCGCGAGGTCGAGCGCCGTCGCGTCGAGCCGATCCAGCGGCACGACCTGATTCACGAGGCCCTGCCTGTGCGCTCGCGAGGCGTCCCAGGTTTCGCCAAGGAGCATCATCTCACGCGCAGCCCCCATGCCGATGTAGCGCGGCAGGCGGTAGGTCGCGAGGCCCGGGATGATGCCGTGGCGGACGGCGGAGAGGCCGAAGGTCGCATCCTCGCTCGCGACGCGGAGGTCGCAGCAGAGGGCGACCTGGAGGCCGCCGCCGAGGCAGGGGCCCTGGATCGCGGCCACCGTCGCGACGGGGATCGATTCGATCCTCGCGAGGGCGACGTCCCAGCGCCGGAACCAATCGGGTCTCAGCCGATCCCCGGCGAGAGCCGAGAGATCGATACCCGTGCAAAAGGCCCGACCGCGGCCGCGGACGATGACGGCGCGCGCCTTCTCGTCACGCGCGGCCAGGGTCGCGGCGCGGTCGAGGTCGCGGACCGAGTCGTCGTCGGTGGCATTGAGCTTTTCGGGGCGCGTGAGCACGAGGTGGCCGATGCCGTCCTTCCCGGCGGGCGTGTACCGGACGTGCAGGGAGCGCCGGGCGCGGGGCATCATTTCCTCCGCTCGTCGACGACCCGGAGCGCCTTGCCCTCGCTGCGCGGGAGTGCTCCCGGGGCGACGATCTCGACCACCATTGCGAGGCCGAGCGCGCTGTGGAGCACCTCGCGGACGCGGGCCCCGAGCGCCGCTCGCTCGGCGGGTCCGGCGTCGTGGCCCGCGGCCGCCTCGACTCGCACCCGCAGCTCGTCCTGGCGATCCGCGCGCGTGGTCAGCACGATCTGATACTGCGGGTCGAGCTCCTCGACGCCGAGCAACGCGTGCTCGATCTGTGACGGGAAGACGTTGACGCCGCGCACGATCAGCATGTCGTCCGTGCGCCCCAGGATCTTGCCGATCCGTGCCATCGTGCGACCGCAGCCGCAGCGCTCGCGGGTCAGCCACGTGCGGTCGCGCGTCCGATACCGCAAGACGGGAAGGGCCTCCTTGGTGGCCGCGGTCAACACCAGCTCGCCGATTTCTCCCTCGGGCAGGCGCTCTCCACTGTCGGGATGGATGATCTCGGGAATGAAGTGGTCCTCCCAGATGTGCAGCCCCTGCTGCGCCTCGCAGGCGGAGGCGACGCCCGGCCCGATGATCTCCGAGAGGCCGTACTGCTCGTAGACCCGGACGCCCATCCGCTCCTCGATCTCCGCCTGCATCGCCTGCGACATCGGCTCGGCACCGACGAAAGCGGCGCGCAGCGGCAGGGCTTTCAGATCGATGCCTTCGGCCGCCGCGACCTCGGCGACGTTGATCGCGTAGGACGGCGTGGCGGCCAGCGCCGTGACGGCGAAATCGCGCAGCAACATCACCTGGCGCGGCGTGTTCCCCGACGAGGTCGGCACGACCGCCGCGCCGACGAGGCTGGCGGCATCGTGAAAGCCGAGTCCACCCGTGAACAGGCCGTAGCCATAGGCATTCTGGAACACGTCCGCGCTCGTGAGCCCGCCGGCGACCAGCCCGCGCGCGAGCACGGTCGCCCAGACTCCGAGATCGGCGCGCGTGTAGGCGACGACGGTGGGCTTGCCCGTCGTGCCGCTCGATGCGTGGATGCGCACGAGGTCACGCGATGGCACCGCCAACAGGCCGAACGGATAGTGTTCCCGGAGGTCGTCCTTGGTCGTCAAGGGCAGGCGTGCCAGATCGTCCATCGACCTGAGGTCATCCGGCGACACGCCGGCCAGTCGGCCCCGGTAGAACTCGGCTCCTGACGCCTTGAGTCGGGCGACACAGGCTCGCGCCCGAGCGACCTGCAACCGCTCGAGCTCGTGCCGCGGCATGGTCTCCGCGGCGGCATCCCAGAACCGATCAGCCGCCACGCTTGCGCTCCTTCCAGGCCCTGCGCGCCGCCTGATGTTCCTCGGAGCCGAGCACCACGTTCATGGCCTGATCGAACTCGCCGAGAAATTCCTCGAAGGAGAGGTCGAATGCCTGGTTGGTGAGCCGCTTCGCCCAGGTGAGGCTCGGCCGCGGCACGTCGAGGTAGCGCGTCGCCCAGCCTTCGAGCTCGCCATCGAGATTCCCGCGTGACACGACCCGGTTCACGAGGCCGATGCGGTAGGCCTCCTGCGCCCCGATGGTGTCCCCGCTCAGGACCAGGTGGCGCGCCCAGCCCATGCCGATCAGCCGCGGCAGCCGGTAGGTGCCCATGCCGGGCAGAAAGGCTTCCTTCGTCGCAGGGAGCCCGAGGATGGCATCGTCGGCAGCGATGCGGACGTCGCAGGCGATGACGATCTGCAGCCCGCCGCCGATGCAGTATCCCTGGACCCCCGCGATGACGGGCTTGTCCAGGACCTCGAGCGCGCGATAGGCGAGCTCGGCCTGGTGAAACCACCGGTTCGGGATGTCGCCCGACGCGAGGTGCGTGAGGTCGAGCCCCGAGCAGAACGCCCTCCCCTCACCGGTCATCAGAACGACGCGGATCGTGCCGTCCTCCTGCATCTCGCGGACGGCACCGAGCATGTCGTCGGGCCAGTCGCGGCCCATGGCATTCAGCACCTCGGGCCGATTGAGGCGGATCTCGCCGATCGGTCCGCGCTTGCGGAGTTCGATCCTGGCCATGCTACCCCTCCTGACCCATCGCCTGGTCGCCTAGCAGACCCAGCGTCGTCCGTGAAAGAAGCAGGCTCGCCTCGACGCCATCGAGGGCTTCCGCGACTTCTGCACCGACGGCTCCCTCGACGTCCGCCGGCTCGTACGGGTCACCCTGGCCGGCGGCGACGTCGTGACGATCGCGCCGGCGCGTCCAGCTCGGGATACCTTCGGAAGATCCCCTGCTGGTTGAACGGCAGGCGCCGCTTCGATTGCAGGTACGCCGCGATCCGGGGCCGCTCCGCCACCCGATCGCGGAGCGCGATCACCCGCCCCACCTTCGCCGTGAGACGCGCCATCGCGTTCGGGAACGCGTACCGCAGCCCTTCGACCACCTGGAACGCCGACAGGTCCACGTACGTCCGATCCCGCCCCACCAGCCACCGCCCTCTGCTCTTCTCGTTGCGCTCGAGAATCTCGTCGACCCAGCCGAGATACCTGGGCATGCGTTCCTCGACGAAGTCCTGCGCGCGCCGCTTCGCCTCCTTCTTCTGGTCCTCGTAGTACAGGGCGCCGGAGATCGGATGATGGGTGTCGTGGGCCTCCGCCACGAGGTCGGCGATCGTCAGCTGGATCTGGCTCGCCTCGGCGCGAAGCGCCTCGTCGCCGGGCACGAGGCCGAATCTCGGCGCGAGGAAAGCAAGGATGTTCGCCGTCTGCGAGACCACCACGTCGCCCACGCGCACGAAGGGCGGGGCGAAGGGCAGCGCTCCGGGCTCCTTGCCGTCCAGGAAGCGCCGCATCGCCGCCATGCCTCCCTTCTCTCTGGCGACGTCGACGTAGTCGGCGCCCGCCTCCTCGAGCAGGAGACGGACGAACTCGCCGCGGCCCTGGATCGTCGGCCAGTAGTACAGCTCCACCCGCGTCGTGCGCCTTTTCATCGGCGAAGGCCCCGGCATCTTCACCGTGCCACCGTTCCTTGGCAAGAGTGTTTGAACCGCCGACTCTCCCGGCTACAGTCGCCCCTCACGATGGCGTCGCTGCCTCGGCTGCACTTCGCGCACGGCTCGAACGTGCGCCGCCCTTCCCCCCTCGGCCGCGCGTTCCTGCCGGACCGCGCGCTGGTCCTCACCGACAGCCATGTCCTCGGCATCGTCGAATGCTCCGGCCACGTCGTCGAAGGTGTCCTCTTCGAGGACGACGCACAGCCGGCGTACCTTGACGCCGAGGCGCTTCGCAGCGACGGGACCGCTCTCCCCGTCCACACCGGCGTCGAGCGCGCGCCCGCCGTCGATCTCGACGCGCTCCGCGGCGCATACGTCGCACACGAGCTCGACCCGAGGCCGCTCGACGACGCCGCCGCCGGCCGTCCCCCGCGGTCCCTCGTCTCCTGCGTCTTCGTCTACGGCACCCTGCTGCGCGGCGGGACCCGCCACGCCGCCATGCTGCGCCACGTCCCGGCGTCCGTGCTCCCTGCCACCTGTCCCGGCCGCCTGATCGACCTCGGAGACTACCCCGGCATGCTGCTCGACTCCGACGCCCGTTCGACCGTCGCCGGCGAGCTCGTCTGTTTCCCCGACGCGATGCTCGCCGCCGCCGTCGCCCGCCTCGACGCCATCGAGGACTTCCGCGGCTTCGGCGTCGACGGCTCGCTCTACGTGCGCCGCCTCGTCCGCGTCACCCTCGCCGGCGGCGCCGCCCACCTCGCGTGGACGTACGTCTACGCCGGCGACCTCCGCACCGGCCGCCCCATTCCCTCCGGCGACTGGCGTACGCGCCGGGACCAGACGTGACCCGTCCCGACCCGATCCGCCGCTTCCTCTACCGCCTCCCCCTCCTGCTCGATCGCGCTGGCCTGCCGGCACTCGACGGCGCCGTCCAGCGCCTGCTGGGCATCGACTGGATCGTTCTCGAGACCGTGGGTCGTCGCACCGGCCGCCCGCACGTCGTCGTCCTCGACGTGATCGACCACGACCGCGCCTCCGACCGCTACTACGTGCAGCCGGCGTACGGAGAGGCCGCCGACTGGGTCCGCAACGTTCGCCGCGAGTCCCGCGTCACGGCACGTGTCGGCTCGCGTCGCGTTCGCGGTCGGGTGCGCGACGTCACCGGGGCCGAGGGTGCCGACGCGATGCTGCGCTTCATGCGCGCGCATCCGCGGTACGCGCGCGTCGTCGCCTGGTTCGTCGGCCACGTGCGTGGCCTCGACCGCCCAGACGCCGAGCTGCGCCGCGACTTCTCGCAGCTGACGACGCTGGCGGTCGACGTCGTGCACGACGGCTGAGCGCGATCACCCCTCCTTGGCGCCTCCCCGTGTCGCCGCCTGCCGCAGCAGCTTCTGCAACGACTCGAAGCCCGGGAAGCTCTGCGCCAGCGAGAA
>JBKPDC010000273.1:0-2996 GCA_046727715.1 Thermodesulfobacteriota bacterium | reverse complement strand
CCCGGGCGCAGCACGCGCATGCGTGTTCCGGCACGGCACTTCGTCAAAGGGACCCCGCTCGAGCCGCCGTTCCCGGAAGGTCTCGAGCGGGCCATGTTCGGCATGGGCTGCTTCTGGGGCGCCGAGAAGAAGTTCTGGCAGGCGGCCGGGGTCTACACCACGGCCGTCGGCTATGCCGCCGGGCACACGCCGAACCCGACCTACGAGGAGGTCTGCTCCGGCCTCACCGGCCATGCCGAGGTCGTGCTCGTGGTCTTCGACCCGCACGCAACCAGCTACGACGCCATGCTCCGCATCTTCTGGGAGAACCATGACCCGACGCAGGGCATGCGGCAGGGGAACGACGTGGGGACGCAGTACCGCTCCGGGATCTACTACTACACGGAGGCGCAGCGCGCGGCGGCGGAGGCGGGGCGCGATGCCTATCAGCGCGCCATCACGGCGCGCGGCTACGGCGAGATCACCACGGAGATCCTGCGGGCGCCCGAGTTCTACTACGCGGAGGACTACCACCAGCAGTATCTGGCGAAGAACCCCGCGGGCTACTGTGGCATGGGCGGTACCGGAGTCAGCTGCCCCCTGGGGCTCGGCTCGACAACGACCTGAGGAGAGGGGGAGCATGCGCGTCACGAGCAAGGGTCCGCCTGTTGCCCGAGTTCGTGATCGGGTGAGCCGAGCCATGTCGCCTTCACCCGCTCCCTCCCGTACCGCGCGTGCCTACTCGGACGGCCATCCGCTCGATGCGGTCCAGTACCGCGAGTACAAGCTCATCTTGAAGCCGGAGCGCTTCGCCGACCCGGATGGTTTCCACGCCTTCGGCAAGATCGTGCGCGACGTCGCGCGCGGCCTCGACGTCGCCGTCTCACGCCAGGACGTGCCGGCGGAGGATCGGCTGCGCGAGGTCCTGTTCTACGACACGGCGCGCTTCGCACTCTACGAAGGGGCGTTCATCATCCGCCGCCGTACGCCGCACCGCGACGGCTGGCCCACCGCCGATCCGGAGCTGACCGTCAAGTTCCGGCATCCCGACCTCAATGCCGCCGCCGCCGTGGACGTCCGCCCGGCCACCGAGCGCACGTACCGCATCAAGTTCAAAGAGGAACTGCTGCCGCTGCGCGACCGCGCGGGCGGTATGCGGAGCCTCTTCTCGCACACCTGCGTGCTGACGGCGCCGGCGGCGCACCTCGACGCGGACCTCGCGCGCGCGCTGCGCGTGTTCCCCGCGCTGCGCGTCGTGCTGGAACGGGCCGGTCCCCAGCTGGCCGTCGTGCAGGAGGCGCGCATCACGGAGGTGCTGGAGGTCATCGGCCTGCTCGACTTCGGGCATGGCGTCGAGGGCAAGGCCGACCTCGCGGTGTGGCGCCGGCACGCGATCGGGCCCGCGCTGATCGCCGAGTTTTCCTTCCAGGTCCGCTTCACGCGCGACGAGGAGCAGCACAAGAAGGCCCGGAAGCGGGCCGACGATCTGTTCGTGCGCCTGCAGACGGCGGCACGGAGCTGGCTGGCGCTCGGCCTCACCAAGACCGCCGTCGTCTACGGCCTGGGGAAGACGGCGCCCCGGCACCATGAGTGACGCGCCCGCGGGCGCTGCCCGCCCGAGTCATTGCGGCCTGCGGCGCGGCCGGCTGGTTCGTCTTCCGCCGACGCGCCCTCACATCGGCGGCGCGGTACTCACCGCAAGCCGCCGGACGCCAGAATGCTCTCGCCCGTCAGCCATCCGGAGTCCGCAGAGGCCAGGAACACCGCGACCCGTGCGATGTCCTCAGGCTGCCCGGGTCGGCCGAGCGGCGTCCGCGCCACCAGCTCTTTCGCCTGGTCACTTCCGGTGAACCCGATTCGATCGGCGCCCTCGGTCTCCGTGAAACCCGGATTGATCGAGTTGACCCGGATCTTCCTGGGGCCCAACTCCCGCGCCAGCACGCGCGTGATCGAGTCCACGGCGCTCTTGGTCGCCGCGTAGACGACCGAGAGCGGCACAGGATTCGTGCTCGCGAGCGAGCCGATGTTGATCACGCTGCCGCCCTCTGGCCCGAAGTGCTTCACCGCCTCCTGAATCGTCAGAATCGTCCCGAGGACGTTCGTGTCGAACTCGCGGTGAAACTCGGCCTCCGTGACCGACTCGAGCGGCTCGAACTGAAAGACCCCCGCGTTGTTCACGAGCACGTCCAGCGATCCGAACGCCTTCTTCGTCTCCGCGAACAGTCGCTGCACATCGGCCGCCTTCGACACGTCGCCCTGGACCGCGATCGCCTTGCCGCCCTTGCGGGTGATCTCCGCGACGACGCGGTCCGCCCCCTCCTTGCTGGAGGCGTAGTTCACCACGACGGCAGCCCCCGCAGCTCCCAATCCCTTGGCGATCCCCGCGCCGATTCCCTTCGACGCGCCGGTCACGATGGCCACCTTACCCGTCAACTCGTTCATCTGCGTTCTCCCGTCTCGTCGTTCTCGCTTCGACGATTAGACAAGCATCTAAGTTCTGCCAGGTGCCGAGTCAACGGGGCACCGCGCGCTCCGGGGGGACTACACTTGCGAGAGTCGATCGAGGTAGGCGCGCAGAACGTCGCGTTGGAGGGCGAGGCTCGCGAACTTGCCCTCGCGAACGACGTTGACCAAGCCGGCCGTCTCCAGTTCTTTGACGTGATGAGAGATGGTCGCGGCGCTCACGCGGTGGGTCTTCAGCAACATGCTACAGGGCATCGGGTCGTCACGGGCCCCGATCTCCTTGAGGATCCGATAGCGTCGCGGCTCGGCCAGGGCGCGGGAGATGCGCGCAAACTGCCGGTCTGTCAGTCGTGCCATGGCTCCAGGATCCGCCCGTGTAGGGAGTCGTCTGCGGAGTTTCAAGGTGCCAGCGGTGGGCGGGACCTTGCGGCATGAGCTCGTGGAGTCGTGCGCGAAGATGGCGGAGAAGGGAAGGAGTCGAACCTTCCATCCCGCGCCAGGCGGGACAACGCGGTTTTGAAGACCGGTGAGGCCACCGGGCCCCTTCCTTCTCC
>JBKPDC010000272.1:0-10457 GCA_046727715.1 Thermodesulfobacteriota bacterium | reverse complement strand
CAAGGCCGCGACGTCTTCCTCTACATTTACACCTCGGGCACCACGGGGTATCCGAAGCCCGCGATCGTCCGGCACCTGCGCTTCACGATGGGCGGCATCGGCCTCTCGCAGCTCCTCGGCGTCGAGGAAGGCGAGACGATCTACGCCCCCCTGCCCCTCTATCACGGCGAGAGCTTGTTCGTCGGGTTCGCGCCGGCGTTCCGGGCCGGCGGCGCCTTTGCGTCGCGCCGGCAGTTCTCGGCGGGCGCCTTCCTCGACGACGTCCGGCGCCACGAGGCCGTCGCGTTCGTCTACGTCGGCGAGCTGTGCCGCTACCTGCTGCGCCAGGCTCCCACGCCGCACGACCGCGATCACCGCCTGCGCGTGGCGGCCGGCGCGGGGTTGCGTCCGGACATCTGGACCCGCTTCCAGGAGCGCTTCGGCATCCCGCGCATCGTCGAGATGTACGGCGCCACCGAGGGCAACGTGGCGCTGCAGAACCTCGACGGGCGTGTGGGCTCGGTGGGGAAACCGCACGCGCTCCTCGAGGGCCAGGTGGCGCTGGTACGCTTCGACCACGCGGCTGGTGACATCGTCCGTGGCCCCGATGGGTTCGCCGTGCCCTGTGAGCCGGACGAGCCCGGCGAGCTGCTCGGCAAGGTCGGGACCGCGGGCGCCATGGAGTACGACGGCTACACCGACCGCGCCGCCACCGAGCGCAAGCTCTTGCGCGACGTCTTCGCGCCCGGTGACGCGTGGTTTCGCAGCGGCGACCTGCTGCGCCGCGACGCGGACGGCTACTACTACTTCGTCGATCGCATCGGCGACACGTTCCGGTGGAAGGGGGAGAACGTGGCCACGCAGGAGGTGACCGACGTCCTGAACGGCGCGCCGGGCGTGACCGAGAGCACGGTGTACGGCGTCCAGATGCCCGGCGAGGACGGTCGGGCAGGCATGGCCGCCGTCGTGCTGGCCGAGGGCGCGTCATTCGACAGCGCCGCGTTCTATGCCCATGTGGAGCGGCACCTGCCGCGCTATGCGATGCCGGCCGCAGTCCGACTCGTGCGCGCGGTCGAGGTGACGGGCACGCTCAAGCAGCGCAAGCAGCGCTTCGTCGCCGAGGGGCTCGACCCCGACGTGGTGGGAGACCCGCTCTTCCTGCGCGACGATGCCGCGCGACGCTACGCGCCGCTCACCGCGGTGGTGCTCGACGATCTGCGGCGGGGCCTTCTGCGGCTGTGAGGCGCGCAGCCTCCACGCGCAGCGCCGCCTTGTCCACCTTGCCGCTTCCCTTGGTCGGGAGCGCCCGCTCCGCACGGACCCAGAGCCGCCGCGGCACCTTGTAGCTCGCCAGGCGTGCGCGGCAGTGTGCGAGGAGCGTGTCTTCTCCGGCCGCGTGCTTCAACACGACGAACGCGGCGACGTCCTCGCCACGCGTGGGATGTGGCACGCCCACCGCGTGCGCCGCGGCCACGGCAGGGTGCTCGAGCAGCACAGCCTCGACCTCGGCGGCGGCCACGTTGGCTCCCGCCGTCTTGATCACGTCCTTCAGCCGGCCGACGAAGTGGAGCGCGCCGTCGGCGTCGAGACGGCCCAGGTCTCCGGTGTGGAAGAACCCGTCGGCGTCGCGGCAGGCTGCCGCGGGTTCGCCGTAGTAGCTGGCCAGCAGCTCCGGGCCGCGCACGCAGATCTCGCCCTCGATCCCCGCGCCGAGCGTCATCCCGGTCGCCGGATCCGTGATGCGGAGCTCGCGGTGGCCGACAGGGGGACCGTGGCTGCTCGTGCGCCGTTCGAGCGGAGCGTCCCACGGCCACGCCGTGCAGAGCGGGAGCGTCTCCGTCATGCCGTAGGACCCCACGGCGTGGTGCTCCGGCGGGTAGAGCGCCGCCGCCCACTTCGTGTTGGCGCCCACACCTTTCCGCAGCCGGAGCCGAGCGTCGCGAAATCGCGGGTGCGCGGTCAGCGCCTCGGCCTGGTGCGGCCACGCGAAGAACACGCTGGCGCGCTCCGCCTCGAGTAAGCGCAGCGTCTCGCCCGGCTCGAAGACGTCCTGGAGCACCACGGCCGCGCCGCGCGACAGGGTCGCCAGCGCCACGGCCACGAGACCGCCAGCGAAGAAGAACGGCAGATACCCCCAGGTCCGGTCGTCCGGCGTGATGCCGAGCACGGCCGCGTCACCCTCCGCCGCCAGGAGCAGCGCGGCGTGCGTGTGCACCACCCCCTTCGGGGCGGCGGTCGAGCCGGACGTGAAGATGACGGTCGCGGCGTCGTCGGGCGCCGGGCCCGACCCTGGGTCGGCCGCCGGCGGGGCCAGCAGCGGGGCCAGGTCGAGCGGCGCGGCCGGATCGAGCAGGACGATCCCGCGGAGCGCCGGGAAGTCCGGGGCCTCGACACCGGCCTCGCTCCACGTGATCCCGAGCTCGGCGAGGCTTGCGGCGTAGTCGTGCCGCAGGAACCCGCGCGCAGCGATCAGCAGCGAGACGTCGGCGTGCGCCAGGGTGTGTCCCAGCTCGCGCGGGCGCGAGAGCGTGTTGAGGGGCACGAGCACTCCGCCGCATCGCCAGACGCCGAAGGCGATGGCGAGCCACTCCGGCCAGTTCGGCAGCAGCAGCCCGACGTGCGTGCCGCGCCCGACTCCGCGCGCGGGGAGGGCCCGGGCGACGCGATCGGCCTGGGCGCCCAGCTCGGCGAAGCGCAGCCGCCCGCGGCACGACACGAGCGCCTCGCGGCCCCCGTGGTCCGCGACGAGCGTCTCGAGCAGGGCGGGCAGCGTCCCGCCCGTCGCGCGCGTGCGACTCGGAGGCGGCATCGCGCGGAGTCTGCCGCAGGCCGCGCGGCGCTGTCCAGCCTTGTCGCCCGCGTCGCGTCCGGCGTATAGGCGGGCCCGATGCGACGCGGCCCGGCGCTGGCGGCCCTCTGCCTCGCGCTCGCCGCCGCCAGCGCCATGGCACGAATCTCTCCACTTCGCGGCGTCGTCGAAGGCTACTACGGGCGGCCGTGGTCGGGGGACGCGCGCCGCGACGTCATCCGCTTCCTCGGCCGGCACCGCATGAACGCGTTCGTCTACGGCCCGAAGAACGACCCGTACCACCGCGACCGCTGGCGCGAGCCCTATCCCGAGGACGCGCTCGCCGACCTGCGCGCGACGGCTGCCGTGGCGCGCCGCGCGCGGGTCCGCTTCATCTACGCCGTCAGCCCCGCGCTCGACGTGTGTTACGCGTGCGACGACGACTTCGACGCGCTGACCGCGAAGCTGGCGCAGCTGGCGCGCGCGCGCATCCGCCGCTTCGCGCTGTTCTTCGACGACGCGCCGGAGACCCTGGACCGCCCCGAGGACGTCGCGCGTTTCGGCGGGAGCGACGGCGCCGCGCTGGCGCGGGCGCACGCCGACCTGGTGAATCGCCTCGACCGGTGGCTGCGCCGGCGCGGCCTGCCGGGCGTCGCGTTCATGGTGCCCACGGCGTATTCCGGCACGACGTGTCTCCCTTACCACGCGGCGCTGGCCGGCGCGCTCCGCCGCGACCTGCCGGTCGGATGGACGGGGGCGGGCGTCTTCTCCACGACGCTCACCGGTGCGCAGGCACGTGCGCGCCGTGCCTGCCTCGAGGGCCATCCCGTCGTGCTGTGGGACAACTTCCCCGTCAACGACGGCGTGCTGTCGAACACGTTGCATCTGGGCGCCCTGGCCGGCCGTGACGCCGAGCTGCCCGGCGAGCTGGCGGGCTACCTCCTGAATCCCATGACGCAGCCGCACGCGAGCCTGGTCGGTCTCGGCACCGCCGCGTCGTATCTGAAGCGCCCGCGCCGCTACGACCCAGATGCCGCCTGGCGCGCCATCCTCGCCGAGCTCGACGGCCTTGGCGGCCTCGCGGTGCTCGCCGAGCAGACGCGCGGCTCGCCCTTGAACGACCCGGACTACGGTGACGCGCCGGCGCTCGCCGCGGCCGTCGCGCGGCTGGAGGCCCTCTGGACGACTCCCGAGTGGGACGTCGCCGTCGCCGAGCTCGAGGCGGAGGAACGACGTCAGGCCGCAGCGCCCGACGCGATCGCAGCGAGCCTCGGTGGCACGCCGCTCGGCGCCGAGGTCGCCCCCTGGGTCGCCGAGCTGGCCGCCCACGCCGCCGAGGGCCTGCGTGCCGTGCGGCTGCTGCGGGCGATCAAGCCGACCTTCGCGTTCCTCGAGATCCGTCCCGACACGTCGACGCTGACGGTGACCGGCCGGGTGGCCCTCCCCGACTCCGCCCTGGCCGCCGACCTGGCCCCGGCCTTCACGGCGCCGCGGCCGCCGCCGGACCTAGCCGCCTACCTGCGCTGCCTCGGCAACGTCCTCGGCGCAGACATCCGGCTGTGTCCGGAGCTCGGTCTCAACGTGCACGGCAAGGCGCTCTACTTCGTGCCGTTCGACTTCGGCGATCTGCGTCTGATCACCGGGAAGAACGTGCATGAGCACCTCGTGGCCTTTGTCGCCGCGCGGTATCGCGAATGGGTGGCGCGGCAGCCCGGGGCGTCGCCGGCGCTCACGCTCACCGCGGACGGGCTGCCCGTGCCGATCGGCGCCGACGGCACGTTCGCGGTGTCGCGGCCGGCGGGGAGCCGGGTACGCCTCGTCGTCACGACGGCGGCAGGCGACGCCACCGCTGCCAGCCGTCCCTGACCGGCCTCGGGACGCTCAGGTTACGACCCGCTGGCGCGCCAGGAATCGCAGCACGCGGTCGGCGAAGGGCTTCGGTGTCTCGAGGAAGCACGCGTGCCCGCTCGCCGGGACCAGCGCCACCTCGGCGCCCGCAAGCGACGCCGCGACGGCACGCGCGTAGCGTGCGGGCGTCAAGATGTCGTCCTCGCCGGCCAAGAGAAGCGCGGGGGTGCGGAGCATCGGCAAGATACCGAGTGTGTCGTGGGCGAGGCAGGCGTCCACCTGCCGCTGATACGCGGCCACCGAACGTAGCAACGTGCCGCGCGCACGCCGCGCCTCCTGGAATGCCAGCAACTCGGGGGACGGGTGCTGGAAGGCGCGGTAGGTGAATGCCCAGGGCATGACCCCCGCGAGAAAGACCTCGGGCTCCAGCCGTTCCACCTGCACGCGCCACGACCCGAGGATGGCGGCGAGGAACCCGTCGGTACGCCCCCACGTGGCGGCGAGGACGAGGCTTCCGACCCGCGTCGGCGCCTGGAGCGCCAGGTGCTGCGCGATGGCGCCGCCCATGGACGCGCCGAGGACGTGGAAACGCTCGATGCCGAGGTGGTCCATCAGCGCGAGCGCGTCGGCGGCCATCTCGGCGAGCCCGTAGGCGCCGCGCGCCTCGTCGCTCTCACCCGCGTCGCGGTTGTCGAACAGCACCAGGCGGTGCCGACGCGCCAGCTCCGGGCGCACCAGGTCCCAGCCCTGCCGGTCGCCGCCGAGGCCCATCAAGAGGAGGACGGGCTCTCCCTCACCCTCGACGTCGTAGGCCAGCTCGAGCTCCCCCACGCGTAGCCGCGGCACGGCGAGCGAGTTTCGGTCCCGCTCTCGCGGAAGTCAATGGCGCGCGCTAGGCTCGCGCGATGCACGACAAGTTTCTCTCGCTGACGCCAGCCGCCTACGAGTACCTGGTCGCCCACACGGCGCCACCCGACGACGTCTTGCGCGACCTCGCGGACGAGACCGCCGCCCTGGGCCGCATCAGCATCATGCAGATCGCCGTCGAGCAGGGGGCGTTCCTCACCATGCTCGCTCGGCTCATGGGTGCGCGGCGCGCGGTCGAGGTGGGGACGTTCACCGGCTACAGCGCGATCTGCATCGCGCGGGGGCTGGGCGACGGCGGACGCCTGCTCTGCTGCGACGTCAACGAGGAATGGACGGCGATCGCCCGCCGCTATTGGACGCGCGCCGGGCTCGACGACCGCATCGCGCTGCGGCTCGGCCCGGCCATCGATACGCTGCGCGCACTGTCCCGGACGCCCGAGATCGACCTCGCCTTCATCGACGCCGACAAGACCGGCTATCGCGCTTACTACGAAGAGCTGCTGCCCCGGCTGCGGCCGAACGGAGTGCTCATCTTCGACAACGTGCTGTGGTCGGGCTCGGTCGCCGACCCGGCCGTGCAGGACGAGGACACGCGCGCGCTGCGGGCGCTCGCCGACCACGTGCACGCCGACCGGCGTGTCGACGCGGTCATGCTGGCGGTGGCGGACGGGCTGCTGCTGGCCCGCAAGCGATGAAGGGCTGGTCCACGCATGCGATTCGCTGCGTCTCGAGCGACGCGCCTGGTCCGTGCGCTCGTCGTCGCGTCGTGCGTGAGCGGGCCACAGCGCCGCGGCATGGAGCGCGTGACGATCGTCGGCGACACTCCGGTCTGACCCGGATCCGGCTCGCCGTCACGGGCCGACGCAGGCTTCGAGCGCCGCTGGCAACTCCGGCTGCCGCCAGGCGTAGCCGAGGCGTTGCGCCACCGCCGGCAGCACGCGCTGGCCGGTGAGCAGGATCGTCGCCATCTCGCCCAGCAGCAGGCGGAGCGCGAAGGCGGGTGCGGGCAGCACGGCCGGCCGTCGGAGCGCGCGCCCGAGCGCGCGCGTGAAGTCCCGGTTGGTGACCGGATTCGCTGCCGTCGCGTTCACCGGGCCCGCATAGGCCTCGTTCGCGACCGCCTCGCGAATGAGCCCCACGACGTCGTCACGGTGCACCCACGACATCCATTGCTTGCCGCTCCCGACGCGCCCGCCGAGCCCGGCGCGGAACGGGAGCAGCATCGCGGTGAGCGCGCCGCCGTCGGGCGCCAGCACCACGCCGAGGCGGAGGCGAACGACCCGCACGCCGAGGTCCTCCGCCCGGCGGGCTTCCGCCTCCCAGGCGACGCACACGCGCGCGAGAAAGTCACTGCCCGGCCGGGCCGTCTCGTCGAGCGGTTCGTCGCCGCGATCGCCGTAGTAGCCGATGGCCGATGCGCTCACGAGCACCTTCGGCCGCGGCTCCGACGTCGCGACTGCGTCGACGAGCGCCCGTGTCCCCTCGACGCGGCTGCGGCGGATCTCCGCCTTGCGCGCCGCCGTCCAGCGTCCGCCCGCGATCGGATCGCCGGCCAGGCTCACGATGGCGTCGGTCTCCGGCATCGCCGCGCGCAGGGCGTCCCAGCCGATGGACCGGGCGGGCACGCGGCCGGGCTCGCGGCTCACCACGGTGACGGCGTGGCCCGCCGCGCGCAGCGCATCGCACGCAGGCCTGCCTACGAGCCCCGTCCCACCCGTCACGAGCACCCGCATGCGCGCGCCCCCTAGCACGAGGGCTGCGCGGACCCAAACGGTCGGCGTGCGCTTGCGACCCGCGAACCGCTTGTGCCACACGAGCCGGCATGACCATGCCGCTCGAGGGAATCCGCGTGATCGACTGGACGATCTGGCAGCAGGGACCCGTCGCCTCCCTCATGCTCGGCGATCTCGGCGCCGAGGTGATCAAGGTGGAGGAGCGTGTCGGCGGTGATCCCGGGCGTGGCGTGCTGCGCGCCCAGGGGATCGACCTGACGGACCGGCCGAACTTCTACTTCGAGGCCAACAACCGCAACAAGAAGAGCCTCACCGTCGACCTGAAGCAGCCCGCGGGCGTCGAGATCGTGCGCCGGCTCGCCGATCGCGCCGATGTGTTCGTGCAGAACTTCCGCCAGGGCGTGGCGGCGCGCCTCGGCCTGGACGCCGGCACGCTCCGTGCGCACAACCCGCGTCTGATCTACGCCAGTGCCACCGGCTACGGCCCCGAGGGACCCGAGAGCGCGGCCCCGTCATTCGACTACCTCGGGCTCGCCCGCTCGGGAATCATGCTGTCGGCGGGCGAGCCAGACGACCCGCCGCTCGCGATCGCCGGAGGGATCGCCGACCAGATGGGCGCCGTCATGCTCGCCTACGGCGTGCTCGCCGCGCTGCTGGCGCGCGAGAGGACCGGCCGTGGGCAGGAGGTCGACGCCTCGCACCTGGGGTCGATGGCGTGGCTGCAGGGACTCGGCCTGTCGGGGCGCCTGATGCTCGGCAGGGCCCTCCCCCGCGTCTATCGCCGCTACGCCACCAACCCGCTGTGGAACCACTACCAGTGTGCCGACGGCGAGTGGCTCGCGCTCTCCATGCTCCAGGCCGATCGCTACTGGCCCCGTCTCTGCGAGGTGCTGGGCATCCCGGAGGCGGCCACCGACGAGCGCTTCGCGAACATGCTGGCGCGCATGGGGAACGCGGGCGACTGCGTGGCGCTGCTCGACGCGACCTTCGCCACCAAGCCGCGTCCCGAGTGGCTCCGGCTGCTCGCGGCCGGTGGCGACTTCATCGTCAGCATCGTCAACTCGGTGGACCAGCTGCCCGATGACCCGCAGGTGCAGGCTAACGGCTACGTCACCACGTTCGAGCACCCCGCGTTCGGCCCGACCCAGGTGGTGGGCATCCCAGTGCGCCTCAGCGAGACGCCCGGACAGATCCGCCTGCCGGCGCCCGAGTTCGGGCAGCACACGGAGGAGGTGTTGACCGGCCTGCTCGGCTACTCGTGGGACGACGTCGCGCGGCTGAAGGATGCCCAAGTCATCTGACGGGCATGGCGCGGGTGCTCATCGCCGGATGCGGCGACGTCGGGAGCGCGCTCGGGCTCCTGCTCGCCGCCGACGGTCACGAGGTCTTCGGGCTGCGGCGGCGCCCCGGGTCGCTTCCCGTGCCGATCCACGCGCTCGCCGGCGACCTCGACGATCCGGGCACCCTGGCGATTCCCCCTGGCGTCGAGCTGGTCGCCTACACCGCCGCCGCCGACCGCTTCGACGACGCCGCCTACCGCCGCGCCTACGTGGACGGCGTCACGAACGTGATCCGCGCGCTGCGCGACGGCGGCGCGCCCGTCCGCCGCCTGCTCTTCACCTCCAGCACCGCGGTGTACGCGCAGACCGACGGCGGCTGGGTGGACGAGAGGTCACCGGCGGACCCCACGGGATTCTCCGGCCGCCGGCTCCTCGAGGGCGAGCGGCTCGTCGCGACCAGCCGCTTGCCTTCCGTCGTGCTGCGCCTCGCCGGCATCTACGGCCCCGGTCGGACGCGGCTCGTCGATCGCGTGCGCCGCGGGCTCGCGACCTGCACGGAGGGCCCCCCGCGCTGGACCAATCGTATCCACCGCGACGACTGTGCCGGCGCGGCCCGCCACCTGCTGGCAGTCGCCGGTCCCCACCCGCTGTGGCTCGGAGTCGACGACGAGCCGGCCGACGAGTGTGTGGTCCTCGACTGGCTCGCGGCACGCCTCGGGGCGCCACCGCCGCGTCGGGTTCCGCCCGACTCGAACACGCCCCGCCGCCCGCAGACCAACAAGCGCTGCTCGAATCGCGCGCTCGTCGCGTCCGGGTACACGCTGCGCTACCCGACGTTCCGGGAAGGCTACGCGGAGCTGCTCGCGGGACCGTGACGTCGTGGAGCTGCTGTCCGGCATCGGGCTGACCGCTCTCGTCGCGGTCCTCCTCCTCGACCCGGTCGGCGTTGCGGCATAGCTCTGACCGGCCGGTGATACCTCCAGGAAATTTCGCCGCGCAGTCATCGCAGAGCGTGCCACGAGAGCCCGATCCAGAGCCCGTGCAAGTCCGGGATCGTCGCCTGGGATCTAACCCTCACGCGCCCGCACGCCGGGGCGCAAGGGGTCCCGGCGCCGGCGGCCGACGGCCTGGGCCGAGCGTTCGAGCCCGGCTTCCAAGGGTTGCCATTCGCTGACGAACTGCGCGCTGCCGGGCAAGCTGATCGAGCTCCGTCCGGTCTGTGTGATCGCCTGACACCTTGTGGTCAGCGCGTGCGGGCCGCGGCAGCCGCCGGACGGTGGCCCGCCGGGGAGCGGGTCAGCCCGCCGCTGCGTCGGCGATCAGGCGCTCGAGGGCGTCAACCTGCTCGCGGAGGACGGCTTGATCGTCGCATCGCACGGTCACGTGTCCCACCTTGCGCCCGGGGCGGGGCGCTTTGCCGTACAGATGCAGATGCGCACCCCGGACGGCGAGGATCATCGACGGCGGAGGCCAGCCCCCGATCAGGTTCAGCATGCCCGAGTACCCGATCCCATCGGTCGAACCGAGCGGCGCACCGGTGATGGCGCGGACGTGGTTCTCGAACTGACTCGTCTCGGCGCCCTCGATCGTCCAGTGCCCAGAGTTGTGAACCCGCGGCGCCATCTCGTTGGCGAGAAGCCGCCCTTCGGCTTCGAACAGCTCCAGCGCCAGCACTCCGACGTAGTCGAGGTGCTCGGCGAGGCGTCGCACGAGACCAGCGGCCGCGGCGTGTGGTGCATCCGGCGTGGGCGCGAGCGACCGGCGCAGGATGCCGCCCTCGTGCCGGTTCTCGACGAGCGGGTAGACAGCCATGGTGCGGTCGCGCCCGCGGACGCCGAGGCAGGACAGCTCGCGGGTGAATCCGACGAAGCTCTCGAGGATGCACGGGACGGTGCCGAGCGCCGTCCACGCGGCGAGAGCGTCGCGACGGTCACGCACGACGGCCTGCCCCTTGCCGTCGTA
>JBKPDC010000271.1:0-7965 GCA_046727715.1 Thermodesulfobacteriota bacterium | reverse complement strand
CGCGCGTCCATCACGAGCAGCGCCTGCGTCATGCTCTGCGCCACGTAGAGCCGGTCGTCGGGGCCGAAGGCGATGCCGTTCGGAAAGAACGGCACCTCCGCCAGCAGCTCGACCCGCCCGCCGAGCGTCGTGCGTGCCACCCGCCCCACGCCGAGGTTCTGGAGGTCCTCCCAGTTGTGTGGGTCGGTGTAGTAGAGGAGGCCGTCGGGCCCGAAGCAGAGGTCGTTGGGCCGGTTCGGGGGTGCACCCGGCAGATCGGTGGCGACGTCGCTCACCTCGCCGGCGAGCGTGACGCGCTGGATGCGCCCCGGGATGGCGTCGGGCGCCTCCCACTTCCCCTCGTGGCCGAGGGAGAGTCCGCCGTTGTTGCTGACGTACAGCGCACCGTCCGGTCCCAGGGTGGCGCCATTCGCGCCCCCGCCGGTCCGCGCGATGGTCGTCACGCTGCTGCCGTCCCAGAGCGAGAGGCACTGTCCGCGGATCTGCGTGAACGCCACGCGTCGCGGTCCGAGCCAGACCGGTCCCTCCGGAAACCCGAGCCCCGTCGCCAACACGGTGTGCGCCATGGCGAGGCTTCTACCCCTGCCGGCCCCGCCGAGACAACGATTTCGTCTTGCCCCATTTGCCAGTCGTCGCATATGAGCGGGGGAGGGGAAATCGCCGCGTCGGTGATGCGGCGCCCGGAGGAGGGTCCGTCGATGCGATGGCTCACGCTCGTCCTGCTGCTGTTCGCGCTGCCCCCTCCACGCGCTCGGGCCCAGAGCACCTTCGCGGCGGTCGACGCCTATCAGGAAGACGGCGCCTTCTCGCTCATCATCGTGCCGCAGAACTGGAACGGTTCCTTCATCGTTTACGCCCACGGCTACGACGCCGACTACCGCAACATCAGGCCGTACCCGTCGGACATCACGCCGGCGAACATCGCGACGGAGCTCACCGGCGCGGATCAGATCCTCCAGATCCCTCTGGCGCTCGGCTACGCCGTCGGCACCACCACGTATCGCTCCGTCGGCTGGGCGGTGGGTGACGCCTGGCGCGACGTCGACAACGTGCGGCGGCGGTTCCGGAAGCGGCACGGAAAGCCGCGGTTCACCTACGTGTGGGGCCACTCGGAGGGCGGCATCGTCACGCAGACGGTCATCGAGAAGGAGCCCCACGCTTACGACGGGGCGCTCCCACTCTGTGCACCGGGCGCGGGCGGACGCCGTAACCTGAACGCCGCCTGGGACCTGCGGGCGGCGTACGAGTACACCTGCACCGGCGTGCCGGACGCCGAGTTCCGTTGCAACGTGTGCACCGACGGGACGACGCGCTGCCTCGACGACGGCGACTGCCCGGCGGGACAGACCTGCGGCGACCTCGAGCCGGCGTATCCGCCGCAGTGGGGCTTGACGCCCGAGTGCACGGAGTTCCTCCTAAAGAAGCCCGGGGCGGTGAACGAGGCGCCGCGTTTCGGCGACTTCGTCGCGCGTCACACGCAGGCGTGCTTCGGCGGCGCCAGCCCGACGCCCGATCAGCAGGCTCGTCGCGATCTCTTCCTCCGCGGCACGCGGATCCCGGCCAGCTTCCTGTTCACGGATCTGTTCTTCGCGTCGGTCGCGCTCGGCGAGGTCCGCAACCGGCGGACGAACGGGGGCATCCCCTGGAGCAACGACGGCGTCGCCTACCGGGCGCCTGCGCTGACGCCCGCCGAGCTGACAGCGTTCAACGCGGGCGTGCCGCGGGCGACGAACGACGCCGACGCGACGCAGTTTCTGCGGCGAAGCTACGAGCCGCGCGGGCGCACCGAGAGCAAGGTGCTGACCCTGCAGGCGCTCGACGACGGTCTCGTCATTCCCGAGAACCAGGAGAAGTACCGCGAGGCCTTCGGCACCGTCGGCCGTGCCGACCAGCTGGTGCAGATCTACACGCCGACGGGCGGACACTGCGGCTTCTCGATCGCCGAGCACGTCGCGACCCTGAGCGCGCTCTTCCAGTGGGTGGAGGCGGGGACGACGCCGACGGCGTCCGCCGTGCAGGCCTCGTGCAACAACTTCTTCGCCCCGCTCCTCGGGGGTCCATGCCGCCTCCAGGACGCCGATCCGGGCGAGTGGGGCGACCGTGTCGTCGAGCGCCGGCAGAAGGGTCTCAGGCTCCGCGATCTCGTGTGTGACGGCGACCCGCTGGACTGCCCGGCGGACGCCGTGTGTTCGCCGCGGCTCGATCGCTGCGTGGCGGAGTAGCCGCGGTTGACGGCCGGCGAGGCAGGGGATAGGGGGACCCTGCCCCGTCCGGGGCACCATGAGGAAGTAGCGCTTCCACTCGCAGCCGCCCGGCTTCCGCCGGGCGTGACCGCCGCCATGCGCGGCGCGGGAGCGTCTCCCCATGCAGCTCGCCCTCGCGCACGTGTCGTTCGCCCACGCGGACGCCGTGCCTCTGCTGGTCGATCAGACCCACGTCTTCGAAGCCGGCTGGTCCGCCCTCGTGGGCGCGAACGGCGCTGGCAAGACCACGCTGCTCCGCATCCTCGCGGGCGAGCTGCGCCCGGACGGCGGCACGGTCCGCGTGCTGCCACCCGGGCTGTGCGTGCGCCTCTGCCCGCAGGAGGTGCGCGAGCTCGCGGCCGACGTGCGGCGCTTGGCCATCGCCAGCGACGGGCTCGCCGCGCGCCTGCGGGGTGTCCTTGCACTCGACGCGGGGGCCCTGGCGCGCTGGCCGACACTGTCGCCCGGCGAACGCACGCGCTGGCAGGTCGGCGCCGCGCTGGCGAGCGACCCTGCGGTCCTGCTGCTCGACGAGCCGACGAACCATCTCGACGCGACGGCGCGCGATCTCCTGGTCGCCGCGCTCCGTCGCTTCGAGGGCATCGGCGTGGTGGTCTCCCACGACCGCGGGCTGCTGAACGCGCTCACCACCCGGACGCTGCGCCTCGAGCACGGGCGCCTGGATGAGTGGCCCGGCGGCTACGATGCGGCGCGGGCACTGTGGGAGGCAGAGGCCCGGCGTGACCGAGACGCCTACGAGGCGATCCGCCAGCAGGAGCGCAAGCTGGAGCGGCGGCTGGCCGATCGGCGCGAGCGGCGCGACCAGGCGGCGTCGCGCATGCGCCCGAGCATGCGGATCAAGAACCGGCATGACAGCGACTCCCGGTTGCAGTTCAGGCTCACGCGCCGCCGGTCGGCGGAGGCCGCGCTCGCCCGCGAGATCCGGCGCGTCGGCAATGCCCTCGCGCGCACGCGCGCCGAGGCCCAGCGGTTCCACGTCGACCGCGGCGTCGGCGACGACGTGCCGATCGGGCACGCGCGCGCGCCCGTGGCCGACGTGCTGCGGATCGACGAGCCGGCGCTCACGGTCGGGAATCGCGTCCTGCTACGCGACGTGCACCTCACGCTCGGCCGCGAGGATCGCGTGCGCGTCCACGGGCCGAACGGGGCCGGCAAGACGACGCTGCTGCGTGCGCTGCTCGCCGGCGGGAGGGTGCCGCGCGAGCGCCTGCTTCACCTGCCGCAGGAACTCGGGCGGGACGACGAGGACGTCCTGCTGGCGACGCTTCGCGCCTTGCCACCGGCCGAGCGCGGACATACGCTCGCGCTCCTGGCCGGCCTCGGCGTCGAGCCGTCGCGCGTGCTGGCGTCCGCCCGTCCGTCGCCGGGCGAGGCCAGGAAGCTCTGCCTGGCGCTGGGGCTGGCGCGACACGTCTGGGCGGTCGTGCTCGACGAGCCCACCAATCACCTGGACCTCCCGTCGATCGAGCGGCTGGAGGAGGCACTCGCGGCGTACCCCGGCGCACTGCTGATCGTCACCCACGACGACGCCTTGGCGCGGCGGGTCGCCCGCACGCGCTGGGCGATCGCCGGGGGGTGGATAGACGTGCAGGCGGAGATTTGAGGGAAGAGGTTACGCACCGCCGCGAGTTCGGCTATGCTGCGGGGCCCCGGGTGAGACGCCGGGTACGGAAGGGAGCGGAGGCGATGGCCCAGACGAGACAGATCGAGGAGGTGAGCGCGGAGCAGGCGGCACCGGCGGCGGTCCCCGATCTGGACTCCCCCCTGCTGTACCTGAACCGCGAGCTGACCTGGCTCGCCTTCAACCGCCGCGTCCTCGCCGAGGCGCAGGACCGCCGCAATCCGGTCCTCGAGCGCGTCAAGTTCCTCGCCATCACCGCGTCCAACCTGGACGAGTTCTTCATGAAGCGCATCGGCGGCCTGAAGCAGCAGGTGGCCGCCGGCTTCCAGCAGCTCACCGTGGACGGCCGCACCCCGCAGCAGCAGATCAGCGAGTGCACCGCCGAGATCCGCGAGTTCGAGGCCGAGCAGCGCCGCCTGCTCCGCGACCTGCTCGAGCTGCTCGCGCAGCACGACGTGCGCGTGACGCCGTACGGCGCGCTCCCACCGGCCGAGCAGCGCGCGCTGCGCGACTACTACTACAAGAACGTGTTCCCGCTGGTGACGCCGCTGGCGATGGACCCGGCACATCCGTTTCCGTTCATCTCGAACTTATCACTCAACCTGCTCGTCACGGTGCGCTACCCCCACGACCCCGATCAGATGCTCGCGCGCGTGAAGGTGCCGGTGGGCGCGGGGATCCCGCGGTTCCTGCGGCTCGAGACCGACGGCCGCACGTTGGTCCCGCTCGAGGACGTGATGGCCCACAACCTGGACCTCCTGTTCCCGAGCATGGAGATCGACGCCTGTGAGCTCTTCCGTGTCACGCGCAACGCCAACACCGAGCGCGACGAGGAGGAAGCCGACGACCTGCTCGCGCTCATCGAATCTGAGCTACGCGACCGCCGCTTCGCCCCCACCGTACGGCTCGAGGTCAGCCAGGACATGAGCGCCGGCCATCGCGGTATGCTCGCCGCCGAGTTCGGTCTCGACGAGCGCGCGGACGTGTTCGAGGTGGACGGCCTGGCGGCGCCTCGCGATCTGATGGAGCTGATGGTGCTGGACGACCCGGTGCTGCACGACCCGCCCCACCACCCGGTCGACCACCCGCGGCTCCAGGACACGCGGCGGAACGTGTTCCACATCATCCGTGACGCGGGCTCGCTGCTGCTCGCGCACCCCTACGAATCGTTCGCGACGTCGGTCGAGCGGGTGCTGCGCGAGGCGAGCGAGGACCCGAAGGTCCGCGCGATCAAGATGACGCTGTACCGCACGTCGAGCGACGCCAGGGTGATCGGCTACCTCACCGAGGCGGCGCGCAACGGCAAGCAGGTGGCGGTGGTCGTGGAGCTGAAGGCGCGCTTCGACGAGGCGGCCAACATCCAGTTCGCCAGCCGTCTGGAGGACTACGGCATCCACGTCACGTACGGCGTCGTCGGGTTGAAGACCCACTGCAAGACGCTGCTGGTGATCCGGCAGGACTTCAGCGGGCTCAGACGCTATGCCCATATCGGCACCGGCAACTACCATCCGGGCACGGCGCGCATCTACAGCGACTTCGGCCTCCTCACCTGTGACGACGCCATCGGGCAGGACCTGACCGAGCTCTTCAACTACCTGACCACGGGGTACCGGCCGAAGCGCGCCTACCACAAGCTGCTGCCGGCGCCCACGATGCTCAAGAAGGCGCTGCTCCAGAGGATCGAGCGCGAGGTGGCCCACCAGGCGGCAGGGACGCCCGGGCTGATCCAGCTGAAGATGAACGCGCTCGAGGACGTCGACATCACGCGAGCGCTCTACCGCGCGTCGCAGGCCGGGGTGAAGGTGGACCTGGTCGTGCGCGACACCTGCCGCCTGCGCCCCGGTGTCCCCGGGCTCTCGGACACCGTGCGGGTGGTCAGCGTGGTCGGCCGGTTCCTCGAGCACGGGCGCATCTACCACTTCCGCAACGCCGGTGACGAGGAGTGGTTCATCGGCTCGGCGGACTGCATGCAACGGAACCTGGAGAGCCGGGTGGAGGTGGTGGCCCCGGTGGAGGACCCGAGCCTCCGCCAGGAGCTCCGCCAGGTCATCGATGCGCAGCTCGCTCCCGCCCGCGGTGCCTGGGAGATGCAGGCGGACGGGACGTACGTGCGCTCGAGCGAGGCGGCCAGGAGCAGCCAGCAGGTGCTGGTCGACGTGGCCGAGAAGCGGCAGAGAGAGGCCAGCCGGCGGCGCAAGCGGCGTCCGCGCGGGTTCGCCCGGCGCGCGGCGAAGTGACCGCGCCGCCGGCGCCCGGGTGGACGTGGTCCGGGCACCTGTCGTAAACCCGGGCCGTCATGCGGGCCTGGACGGTGGACGCCGACGACATTCAGGTCGCGGACGATCTCACCGCGCGGGAGCTCTACCAGACGCCCGGTATCGAGGCCTTCCTGGCTCCGCAGCGCGGCGACAAGTTCATCGTCGTCGCCACGAAGGGCTTCGGGAAGACGCTGCTGCTCAAGGCGAAGCGTGTCGCCCTGCAGGAGCGCGCCGTCTGCCTGCCGCAGGACAGCCTGCTCGACAAGCCCGTCGGCGACAAGATCTTCAGCGCGGACATGGTGGCCCTCTACGGCCACGTGGAGCCGTGGTCGAACGTGTGGCTGATCGCGATCGCCACCGCGACGCTCAAGCGCCTCGCCATGGCCGACGACCTCCGGGTGAGCGGCCGGCTGCATGCGCTCGTCAGCGACGACAGCCTGCGCAGCGTGATCGACCACTTCGTCAACCTCCTGGATCTCCCGCGCAGCGAGCTCTTCAAGTGCGTCAACGACACCAACAACCGCCTGGTGCCGCGGCTCCGCACCATCGCGACGCCGGTCGCCATCTTCATCGACAGCGTCGACGAGTACTTCAACAAGCACATCAAGCACCGCTCCGCGCACACGAGCGACACGGGCCTGCTCTCCCCGAGCATCTGGTACTACTCGCAGATGGGGCTCGTGCAGGTGGCCTACGAGCTGCGGCGCATCAGCCATCATCTCAAGGTCTTCGCCTCGGTGCGGAAGGAAGCTTTCGCGAAGTTCAGCGAGGAGACGTCGATGGTGCAGCAGTACCGCGGCAGCGCCATCGACATCAGCTACTCCAAGGGGAACCTCCTCGAGATCTTCCTGAACAACATTCGCCGGGAGAAGGAGAAGAACCTCTGCGCACCGGTGCAGCTGCGGACCGATCCCGTTGCCGCCTTT
Organism: Thermodesulfobacteriota bacterium; assembly: GCA_046727715.1. Classification (GTDB taxonomy): domain Bacteria; phylum Desulfobacterota; class Binatia; order DP-6; family DP-6; genus CAVQLX01. The sequence continues at coordinate 896 of JBKPDC010000271.1, read as the reverse complement.
CTCGGCCGGTCCACCGTCACGCACAGCTACACCGGCGAGGTGGAGGACGTGTTCGACTACATCTACCGGCACACCCTGCAGCGGCCGCGTGACCTGATGACGCTCGGGCAGAAGCTCTCGAACCTGCCGCCGGAAGAGCGCCGGGCCGAGGCGCGGTTCAAGGTCGCGGTGAATCAAGGCGCCACCGAGATCGCCGAGGAATATCTGAACGAGATCTCGCCCTACATCGGCGAGCTCGACCTGCCGCGCCTGTTCACGATGCTGCGGCGGCACATCCTGCCGCGCGAGGAGCTGGGCGCGGTGCGTGAGGAGTACGACGCCGCGATGGAGGCGGCGGGTGCCCCGCCGGACGGCGACGTGTTCGCTGTGCTGTTCAGGGCCGGCCTGCTCGGCTGTATCCGCCCGGACCTCGTCAGTGGCAGCCACGTGCAGCGGTTCCTGCTGCCGGGCGACGAGACCCTCGACCGCGGGAGCGAGCTCCCCCTGTCGTCGCACTACCTGGTGCACCCAGTCTTGGCGGAGATCGTCGTCAAGTACAGTGCCGAGTACGCGCGCAACATCGACGCCGTGAACGTGGTCGGGAACGGCCGGCCGTGGCGGGAGCGGGGCGAAGCGGGACAGGCGCGGGAGCGGGCCCTCAGCGTGCTCAAGGCCGACATCAAGGAGTTCAGCCGGCACATGCATGCCGCCGACACCGGCCAGGCGGTCTGGGACGCGCTCCGCTCGGCCGTCGCGGCGCACGCCGGGCGCTGCCTGTGGTCGGAGGTCAGCGAGGGCGACGCGGTCATCATCGTCCACGACGACCCGAACGGGCTGATCAACGTGGCGCTCCGCCTGAGCGAGGATCTGTTCGAGGCGCCGGGGCGCCCGCAGCTGCGAATCGCCGTCGATCACGG
>JBKPDC010000270.1:0-7825 GCA_046727715.1 Thermodesulfobacteriota bacterium | reverse complement strand
CCACGATGATGTCGGGCGTCCCGTCACCGTTCACGTCGCCGAAGGCCACGGCGCCTCCCAGGTGGTCGGTTCCCGTGCCCGTGTACTGAATCAGCAGCGTCCCCGCGGCGCCCGCCGTCGCGGCCAGCGCCAGCGCGACCGCCGCTCCCAGCATTCCCGTGATCACATGACCTCGCATGACTTGCTTCCTCCTCGGGTGAGGGCTGCGTCCGTCCGTCTCCAGTCTCCGGCGGCGGGCCGCCGGCCCGCCGTCGGCCCCCATGCTCGTGCGTGCGGGGGGGCACGGTCAAGGCATCTGATGCCTGAGCTGTCAGGGCCGACGGAATCGGTCCTGGTCGGAAGCCAAGTCGTGCCCATGGCCCCGATCCAGATCCTCACCAACAACCTCCTCTATGACTTCTCTCAGGTCCCGATTCCGACGGACGACGTCGATCCCGAGCTGGTCGCGCGCCCGCGCCCGTGGTCGATGAGCGATCTCACGCGCTTCATCCTCTTCATCGGGCCGTGCGGAACAAGGCGAAGAGCCGCGGTCTCGCCCTACCCACGCTCGCGCTGACGCCCCTAGCGCGTCCAGCTTCAGTCGTGCACGGGCGTCTGCTGGGAAGCCACACGTGCGCCGCCGCCGGTGCGGCGAGCCTGTCGCTCGCGGTGGCAATGCGTCGCCGAACCGCGCTACACAACGATGCCGGCACGGCCCAACGCATGGGCGGCGAAGGGGGACACGGTGATCGATCCAGACGCCCGGCAAGCGCGCGCCGACGTGGAGCCTGCATCCGGGAAGGCCTTCACCGATCTCGTCCGGGCCGGGTGCGAGGGCTACGTCCGCGAGGGAATCGGCCTGCCCATCGCCGCCTACCTGTTCCACGCCGTCAAGCTCGGGCTGTTCGTCCTCGGTTGGATGTTCTTCGTGAGCTTCACGCCCGGCCTCGGCAGCCCCGGGAACGTCGGCTCGTGGTGGCGCGAGGGGATCGCCTTCCAGAAGGCGTTCCTGTGGGCATGTCTGATCGAAGTGATGGGCTTCGGATGCATGAGCGGCCCGCTCGGCTTCCACATCTGGCCGCCGTTCACCGCCTTTCTGCACTTCCTTCGCCCGGGCACGATCAAGCTGGCGCCATGGCCGGCCCTGCCGATCTTCGGCGGAACCACGCGTAGCCTGCTCGACGTCGCCCTGTACGCGGCCTTCGTCGGGTCGCTCGCGCGCGCGCTCGTCGCGCCCGCCATCGGCGCGGCCGAGCTCGTGCCCGTGGTCGTGCTGCTGCCCCTGTGCGCGCTCGCCGACAAGACGATCGTGCTCGCCGCGCGCGTCGAGCACCACTTCGCCATGATCGTCTGCTTCCTCCTCGGCGGGAACTGGATCGCGGGCTGCAAGGCCGTGCAGCTCGCCATCTGGTTCTGGGCCGGCGTCTCCAAGCTCACCGTCGCCTTCGGCTACGTGATCCCGGTCATGACCGTGAACAACCCGCTGGTGCGCAGCGCGGCGCTGCGGCGGCGCATGTTCGTTTCGTATCCGGACGACCTCCGGCCGTCGCTCCTCGGCCGGACGACGGCGCATGCCGGGACGTTCCTCGAGCTCGCCGCGCCGCTGACGCTGCTCTTCGTGACGCATCCCGGCCCGCTGCTCGTTGCCGGCATGATCCTCGTGCTGATGCTCCACGGCTTCATCCTCGGCAACATGCCGGCGGGCGCCGTCTTCGAGTGGAATCTCCTGAGCCTGTACGCCGCGTTCTTCCTGTTCGTCGGCCATCCCGACGTGACCGTGCTCGACGTCGATTCGGTGCCGTTGGCGATCTACCTGTTCGTCGCGCTGCTCGTCCTGCCGCTCGTCGGCAACCTCGTGCCGTCGAAGGTCTCCTTTCTGGTGGCGATGCGGTACTACGCCGGCAACTGGGCGTGGAACGCCTGGCTCTTCCGCGGCGAGGCCCACAAGAAGCTCGAGCGGCTGACGCGTGCGTCGCCTCTCTTCCGCGAGCAGCTCGAGCGCTTCGCGCCGGCGGAGGCGGCGAGCATGGATTCGCGGGGCATGGCGTTCCGCTCGTTGCACCTGCAGGGGCGATGCCTCGGTCTCCTGCTGCCGAAGGCGACCGGCGGCCGGCCCTTCGAGGAGTACCACTACGTCGACGGCGAGAACGTCGCCGGCTCCGTCCTCGGCTGGAACTTTGGCGAGGGTCACCTGTGCGACCACCGGCTACTCGCGTGCATCCAGAAGGAGTGCGCATTCGAGGATGGCGAGCTGCGCGCCATCGTGGTCGAGTCGCAGCCGCTGCTCGGCTCATCCCTCCACTGGCGGATCTTCGACGCGAAACGCGGCTTGCTGGAGGAAGGTCACGCGCACCTGGATGACCTCGCCCGGCGCGCACCGTGGGACTACGGCGAGGCGTGAGCATGGATGACGCCGTCGTCGTCTGCTCGGGCTGCCACCCGATGGGCATCCTCTCGCCGTTCTTCCGCACGCTCGACCTCGAAGCGCAGGGTGACGGCTCCTCAGCTCCCCGTCGTTTCGCGGTCGTGCATCTCGCGAGCACTCGTCGCAAGCCCCGACCGTGAGTCCGAACCGGCGCCGCTCGCGTCAACAGTCGCGAAGGTCCGCGATCAGAGCCGCCCAGAATGCGGGCTCGCTGCGCTGGGGTCGGGCGTGGCAGATGATGCTCACGCGATCGGCGAGACCGGCATAGCGAGCCCGCAGGCGCGCCGCCACGTCCCGCGGAGCACAGCGCACGGTGAAGGTGTCGAGCACACGGTCGTCGATCAGCGCCCCCATCTCCATCCACCGCCCCTGGCGTGCGAGTGCGTTCAGCTCGGGCTGGAGGCCCCCCCAGCCGTGGGTCTCGAGCACCACCTGGTACTGCGGCGTGGAGCCGTAGAACGCGAGCTGCATTCGCGTCGCCAGCTCTGCCTGGCGGACGTCGTCCTCCGTGAAGCCGGTGACGACGAGTGCCTGACAAGCCACCTCGAAGCCCTCGCGCGTACGTCCCGCCCGCGCGAAGCCGGCCTCGAGCGCCGGCATGGTCGTCCCGCGAATGAACTCCGGGCTGTTCAGCGGATGAACGAAGAGGCCGTCGGCCACCTCGCCGGCGACGGCCGTCATCGAACGCCCCACGCCCGCCAGGAACACGCGCGGTGGCCCGTACGGGCTCGAGGGCGGTGCGAAGACGGGTGGCATGAGTGTGTGGCGGTAGAACTCGCCCTGAAAGCGGAGCGGCTCGTTCTCGTTCCAACAGCGCCAGATCGCACGGAGCGCGAGCACGAACTCGCGCATGCGCGCCACGGGCCGGCTCCACGTCGCCCCGTAACGCTTCTCGACGTGCGCCTTCACCTGCGACCCGAGGCCGACGATCAGGCGCCCCTGCGAGAATCGTTGCAGGTCGTGCGCGGTGTAGGCGAGCTGCATCGGGCTGCGCGGGAACGCGATGGCAACGCCCGTGGCGAGCACCAGTCGCCCGCTGTGCTCCGCGGCGAGCGCGAGGGGCAGGAAGGGGTCGTTCGGTCCCTCGAACGTGAGAAGCCCGTCGTGGCCGAGGCGCTCGATCTCGCGCACCTCCGCCGGCACCTCGGCGAGGTCCGTCGTGAGAAGCGGTGCATCCACCTTCATGCGCGTGATCGAACCACGGGCTTCCCCAGGTCGGCAAGTGCGCCGAGGGGGTCGAGGTCGGCAAAGGCCGTGCTGGCGCGCACCAGCCCGGCTCTTGCGATAGCCCCCGCCTGGAGCCGGGCGGCAGCGGCGGTGACCGCGGTCGCGATCCACGTGTACGCAGCGTGCAGGCGATACTGGAGCCACGCCGCCGGCGGGGCTGGGGCCTCCCCGCCGTGCGCCGCGAGGGTCGCCAGGTAGAGTGTCAGGAGATCGCGCTCGTGCGCGCGCCGGAGGGCCGGGTGCAGCGAGGTGATCGCGAAGTATGCCACGTCGCGCAGGCCCTGCCCGCGTTGCGCGACCTGCCAGTCGAAGAATCCGACGGCGTCCGACGAGAAGTACAGATTGCCCGCGTGAGCGTCGCCGTGGATCACCGTGAGCGGTGGACGCAGCCATGCCGCCTCGAGCGCGTCGCGCGCAGCGGCCAGCCGCGGCGCTGCGGCACGCGCGGCGGGCGGCATCAGGTCGGGGAAACGCCGGACGGCGGCGGCGATCCCGCGTGCGCTGACGAAGCGCTCGACGGGGTAGCGGGCGCTGCCGAGGCCACGGCACAGCCAGGCCGCCTCGGCACGGTCCCGAAGCGCGGCGTGGAGACGCGCGAGCGCCTGCACGACGAGTCGAGCCCGGTCCACGTCGAGCGGGTGCAATGCATCGCTCCACTGGACGCCGCGCGCCTCGAGGTCTTCGAGTACCAGGACGAAGCCTCCCGCGCGTCCGGCGCTGGCGTAGAAGAGCCGCGGGGTGTCGATCGGCGCCGAGGCCGACAGCTCGGTGTAGAAGCGAACCTCGGTCGATCCGAGCCCCATCAGGTTGACGAAGAGCCGTGTCGGGAGGTCGCGCGGGGGCATCTTGACGAACACCGACGGCGGGGGCTGTCGCGGGCCTCCGGCCTCGTAGTGGACGGCGAGACGAACGCGGTCCGTCGTGCCGGCGTGCGCGTCGAGCGGTTCGAGCGCGCGCACCCGCACTCCGCCGAACGCCGGCTGAAGCGCGCCGGTCAGCCACGCGGGGCTGATCGACGCCGGATGTCTGGGGGTCCCTGCACCGCGGCGATGCGGGCGCAGCCTCTCGCCCGTCAGGGTCACCGCCTCGTACACGAGGGCGCCCAGCGTCGCGAGGGTGTCACGCACGAGCCGGCTCAGAGGCGATGAGAAGGAGGGCCTGGTGGACGTCCCTCCGGAGCGCGTTCGCGCTGGACATCGTGACGGGGTGCTTCGTCTCCCGCCCGTGGCGTGTCAAGAAGTGGCGTGTCAAGAAGACGGCAGGCCCCGCGCGCCGGCTACACAGCGGCATCAGCTGCGCGATCGGGCGTGCCGGCGATCGGCAGTGCCGTGTGCGTTTGGCTGGACGCACCGTCCAGCGGAGGACACGGGGCCGGCCAGTCGAGGTGTCCGCGCGGCCCCGTCTTGGAGATTGCGTCGAAACCGACGGCCGATAGATCACGCAGGGAGGACGGGGGTGAGATGGGCATGGAGCCCGCGACCGATCCCGTCCGAGGAGGTGTCTCATGCGAGCGTTGTCCCGCCGTGCAATGGTCACTTGCGGGAATCGAGATCCTCGCCCACTTCCACGCTCCGGGCGCTCCAGGCGTGAATGCCCCCGTCATTGTGAACATCGACCCCCCCGGACCATCGCCCATCGGGAGCCCGAAACACGGCTGCGTCGACTTCACCGAGGACCAGGTCAGGCTGCTGACGAGAGGACTGCGCGACCCGCAGTGTCGTGAGCGGGCACAATCTCAAGCACCTGTTCGCCGGCGCGGTGATCGCCTGTGTCTCCGGCTGGCTCCTGCGGCGACGACGGCTCCAGTCCGAGGCACCGATGGCGCGTGAACCAACCCGGGTTTGTCGGTGGGCTCGGAGCACGAAGCGCGTCGCTGTCTTCGTCCTCGCCTTCGCCGCTCAGCTCGCCGGTTGCGGGGACGGCGAGACCATGTTCCCGGCGCCGATCCTCCTGAAGGATCCGCGCCTCGACTTCGCCCGCTTCGTGGCCCCGGAGCACCACACGACCGACGTGCGTGTCTTCTACGCCACGACACGCGCGCCGGCGCCGGACGGGTATGCCGAGCGCTACTCGAGGAAGCGGGGCGATGCCGTGCGGCTCGGCGTCGCGCAGGTGGAGCTCGGCGAGCCCGGCTGGTCCTTCGCCGATCTCGTGGAATCGGACCGCAACAGTCGCATCGACGCGCTGCGCCCGGCGCGGGTCACGTCGGTCGAGGAGTTCGGCGTGATGGGGAGCGACGCCGAGCAGTCCTTCATTGCAGGCATCGATCGCCAGGTCCGGACGTCGCGCACCGGTGAGGCGGTGATCTACGTGCCGGGCTATCGCGTCACCTTCGACCAGGTGATGGTGCTGATGGGTACCTGGGCGCACTACCTCGGCCGCTCCTCGTCGGTGGTGGCCTTCAGCTGGCCGACCGGCACATCGGTGTGGAACTACCTCCTCGACTGCCCGCGCGCGCGCGCCTTCGTCCCGGACATCGCGCGGCTGGTGGAGCTGGTTGCCGATCGCAGCCAGGCCCGCCGCATCAACCTGATCGGCTTCAGCTGCGGCTCGCCCCTGCTCGCCGAGGCGCTGGTCGCACTGCGCGACCGCCACCCCGAGGAAGACCACGACGCGCTCCAGCGGCGCTATCGCATCGCCAACGCGATCTTCGTCGCGGCCGACATCGACCTCGAGACCTTCGCCCGTTCGCACCTGCCGGCCCTGTCGGACGTGGCCCGGCGCACGGAGGTCTACGTGTCCGAGAACGATGGCGCGCTGCGCTTTGCGGCCCTCCTGTCCGGCGCCTCGCGCCTCGGGCGCCCGCGCTTCGACGAGCTCACCCGGGAGGATCTCAAGACCCTGGCGAGCAACGAGCGCCTGGTGGGCATCGACGTGGCCGATGTGTACGGCGCGCACGAGCTGCGGGGGATGCGTGGCCATGGCTACTGGGTGGCCAACGAGCGGGTCTCCAGCGACGTGCTCCTGTCGATGATCTATCCGTTCGATCCGGCCTGGCGCGGCCTGGTGCACGCGCCGGGTCGCAGCATGTGGACCTTCCCCGAGGACTATCCCCGGCGCGTGGGCGACGCGGTGTACGAAGCGGCGCCGGAGCTGCGCCGCGAGAGGACCCCTGGCGCGGCGCCCGCAGATCGAGGGTGACGACGAACGCCGGCTGCGCACCGACCTGAGGATCACACGGCGCGCGGGTGACGCGCTGCCCCGGGGTGGCGGGGGCACTCGCGGTGCGTCGGATCACCATGGTAGCCATGGGCCGTCGTGCGCGGTGGGGTCCAGAGAACGGGAAGTCCTGCCCGGGCCGGCACGGGTGCATCGTGATGACCGCCAGCGATGTTCTCCAGATGCTTCTCCTCATCCCCGTCCTCGCCGGCAGCGTGTTCTGCCTGCTGTGCGTCTGGGCGGCTGCGCGCTTCTTTTCCAGGCATCCGCCGGCGAGCACGTACCTGCCGCCCGTCACGGTGCTGAAGCCCATCTACGGTCTCGACAAGGGGCTCGAGGAGAGTCTCCTCAGCCTGTGCCGTCAGGACCATCCCGAGTATCAGATCGTCATGTCGGTGCAGCGCCCCGACGACCCTGCGTTGCCGCTGCTCGGCCGCCTCGCACAGGAGTTTCCCGACCGGGTGACGCTGGTGATCAAGCCCAGCGAGCCGGTCGTCAACGGCAAGGTGCAGAACCTCGTCAACGCGCTGGGTGCCGCGCGTCACGACACGCTCATCATCAGCGACAGCGACGTACGCCTGAAACCCGGCTACCTGCGCGACATGGTTGCGCCGCTCGCCGACCCGCAGGTGGGCTACGTGTGTTCGCTGTACCGCTCCGTCGCCGCCGACCGGTGGTTCGAGAAGCTCGAGCTGCTGAGCCTCAACGCCGATTTCGTGCCCAGCGTCATCTTCTCGTCCGTCACCGGCGCCGCCAACTTCTGCCTCGGGGCGTCCGTCGCCTTCCGGCACGGCGATCTCGACCGCATCGGCGGCATGGCCGCCCTCGGTGACTATCTGGTGGAGGACTACGAGCTGGGCCGGCGGCTACGCGGCCTCGGCAAACGCATGGTCCTGGTGCCGCACATCATCGACATCCTGGCCGACTACCGCAGCGTCGCACGCTGGTGGCACCATCAGGTGTACTGGGACCAGAACACCTGGACCGCCCATCCGCTCGGCTTCGTGCTGACCCTCCTCATCCGCGCCGTGCCAT
>JBKPDC010000269.1:0-5111 GCA_046727715.1 Thermodesulfobacteriota bacterium | reverse complement strand
GTGGCGGGCCTGGCTTCGGGGGCGGCGGGCGCCGCGGCGGCGGGGGTGGCGGCGGGCGCGGCGGCCGGCGGCACTAGTCGAATCGGGAGAGGATGATGGCGATGCGCGACCTGTTCCTGCCCGTGGCTCTGGCGATCCTCTGTGCCGGCGCCGCCGCGACGTTCGCGGAGGGACCGGCCACGCAGACGCGGTTCGAGAGTCCGAGTGCGGCGATGCAGGCCCTGGTCACGGCCGCGCGCAGCAATGACACCGTGAAGCTGCTCGCCGTCCTCGGCCCCGACGCGGAGGTCATCGTGTCGTCGGGAGACGAGGTGGCGGACGCCGAGGACCGCCGACGCTTCGTCGCCAAGGCGACGGAGCGCACCCGGTTCGAGACCCTGCCGGACGGCGCGACGATCGCGCACATCGGCCGTCAGGCCACGCCCTTCGCCATCCCGCTCGTCAAGGACGGGGAGCGATGGCGCTTCGACACCGCCGCAGGGAAGGACGAGCTGCTGAACCGCCGTATCGGGCGCAACGAGCTCATGGCCATCGCCGCGTCGCGCGCCTACGTCGATGCGCAGGAGGAATACGCCCGCGCGAGCACGGTGCGCGGCGGTGAACGGACCTACGCCCAGAAGTTCCTCAGCGCCCCCGGCCAGCACGACGGCCTCTACTGGGAGGATGCAAGCGGGAAGGACGAAAGCCCGCTGGGTCCGCTGTTCGCGTCGGCGTCGGCCGAGGGGTACGACCTGGCGCAACAGCCCGTCACGCCCCGGCCATATCACGGCTACTTCTTCCGCATCCTGACCGGCCAGGGTGCGAACGCCCCGGGTGGCGCCCGGAGCTACGTGAAGGATGGCAAGATGACGGGCGGGTTCGCGCTCCTCGCGTGGCCCGCGGAGTACGGCCAGAGCGGCATCATGACGTTCCTGGTGAACTCGCAGGGCGTCGTCTTCCAGAAGGATCTGGGAGCGCAGACCGCGGAGGCCGCGAAGACGATCACGTCCTACGACCCCGACACGTCCTGGGCGCCGACGCGCTGAGCGGCCGTCACTTCGCCGGCGCCGCCGGCTCGGGATCGCGCCCGCAGCGGAACCCGGTGACGCTGTCCGCCGCGCCCGTTCGGGTTGTGCGTCAGGCCGCCCGCGGCGGCGAGGCGCGCGAAGTAGTCCGGGCGGTACCAGTCCGACACCTTTCAAGGCGCGCCGGCGCTCCGGTAAAGAGCCGGGATGCGCGTCTGGCCCGGTAGCCCGCACCCCCTCGGTCCGACCTGGGACGGCGAGGGAGTCAACTTCGCGCTCTTCTCGGAGCATGCAACCGGCGTCGAGCTCTGCCTGTTCGACCGGCCAGAAGACGTGCGCGAAGCCGCGCGCATCCCGTTCACCGAGCGAGACGGCTTCGTATGGCATGCCCGTCTTCCCGACGTGCGGCCCGGACAGCTCTACGGCTACCGCGTGCACGGGCCCTGGACGCCGCGCGAGGGCCACCGCTTCAATCCCGCGAAGCTGCTGATCGATCCCTATGCGCGGGCGCTCAGCGGGCCCATTCTCGTGAGCCCGGCGGTCTCCGGGCATGACCCGACCGACGCGAGCGGCGAGACCGCCAGCACGATCGACAGCGCCGGCGTCATGCCGAAGTGCATCGTGGTCGAGCCCGCGTTCAGCTGGGGCGACGACCGTCCGCCGCGGACCCCCTGGAGTCGCACCGTGGTGTACGAGTGCCACGTGCGCGGCCTGACGAAGCTCCATCCCGGCGTGCCGCAGGCGCTCCGTGGCACCTACCTCGGGCTCGGCATGGATCCGGTCCTGGAGCATCTCGTCGCGTTGGGTGTGACGGCCGTCGAGCTGATGCCGGTGCACCACTTCGGAACGGAGTCTGCGGTGGCGGCCCGCGGCCTGACCAACTACTGGGGCTACAACTCGGTCGCGTTCTTCGCGCCCGACCTGCGCTATGCGGCCGGCCCGCCCGGGAGCCAGGTGGCGGAATTCAAGACGATGGTGAAGCGCCTCCACGGCGCCGGGATGGAGGTGATCCTCGACGTCGTCTACAACCATACCGGCGAGGGCGGCGAGGGCGGGCCGACGCTGTCGCTGCGCGGCATCGACAATGCATCCTACTACCGCACCGACCCGGCTGACCCGCGCCACTACATGGATTTCACGGGCTGCGGCAACAGTCTCAACATGGTCCACCCGCGCACCATTCAGCTCATCATGGACAGCCTGCGCTACTGGGTGCTCGAGATGCACGTCGATGGCTTCCGTTTCGACCTGGCGCCTGCCCTCGCGCGCGAGCTCTACGACGTGAAGCGCCTCGGGACGTTCTTCGATCTCATCGCTCAGGACCCGGTGCTGTCACAGGTGAAGCTCATCGCTGAGCCGTGGGACCTCGGTCCCGGCGGCTACCAGGTGGGCAATTTCCCGGTCGGCTGGACGGAGTGGAACGGCAAGTACCGCGACACCGTGCGGCGCTTCTGGCGCGGTGACGCCGGCCAGCTCGCCGACCTGGGCTACCGGCTCACGGGGAGCAGCGATCTCTACGGCGCGACGGCGCGCAGCCCGTACGCCAGCATCAACTTCGTCACCTGCCATGACGGCTTCACGCTGCGCGACCTGGTGAGCTACGAGCGCAAGCACAACGAGGCCAACGGCGAGCAGAACCAGGACGGGAACGACGCCAACTGGAGCCGCAACTGGGGCGTCGAGGGTGACACCGACCGTCCCGACGTGCTCCGGCTGCGCGAGCGCGTCGCCCGCAGCCTGCTGGCCACGCTCGCGTGCTCGCAGGGCGTGCCCATGCTCTCCGCCGGCGACGAGATGCGCCGCACGCAGCACGGCAACAACAACGCATACTGCCAGGACAACGAGACCAGCTGGGTGCACTGGGACCTGGACCCGCGCGGCGAGGAGATGCTGGCGTTCACCCGCGAGCTGTTCGCCCTGCGGCGCCGCCATCCCGTGCTGCGCCGGCGCAGCTTCTTCCGCGGCGCACCGGTATCGGGCGACGGGACCAAGGACGTCACCTGGCTCGGGCCCGACGGCAAGGAGCTCACCGACGCGGACTGGCACCGGGCCGACGCGCATGCGCTCGGGATGCTTCTGCACGGCGGGGCCAGCGACGAGATCGACGATCACGGGCGTCCGGTGGCCGGCGACACGTTGCTCCTGCTGGTGAACGGTGGCGCGGAGCACTGCACCTTCACGCTGCCCGCGATGGGGACCTGGCGCGAGCTGATCAACACGGCGCGCCCCGGCAAGCACGGCCGCCCGTCTAGGACGTACGCGCTGCCGCGGTACGCCCTGGTGTTACTGCAGCTCCTGCCAGCCAGAGCGGCGGGGGAGGCACGTCGCGCGGTCGAGGGTGGCCGCCGACTCGCGGTCGGCTGACCGGCGGCAGCGCGGGAACGAGGCGACCGCGAGCCTCGCCGTCACGGCGTCGGGGCGAGCACCGCTCGGAGCAGTCCCACCAGGGCCGCGATGGCCATCACGGTCGTGCCGCCGAGCCCGAGGCCCCAGCGGGCGCCGGCGGCCGCGACGGCGACGGCCACCGCGAACGTACTCGCGAGCGCGGCGGGGGCGAGCCGGACGACCACGGCGGCGATCAGGCCGACCACGACGGCGTTCACCAGGTCGAGCGCGGCACGCGCCGCCGGGTGGTTGAGCCAGTGCTCGATGAGCGGGCCGGTGGCGGCGACGAAGGCGAAGCTCGGGAGGAACATGCCGAGCGTCGCGACCGCGGCGCCGGGGAGCCCCGCGATCAGGTAGCCGACGAACGTCGCGGCCGTGGAGACCGGGCCTGGAGTGATCTGCCCGACCGCGACGGCGTCGAGCAGCCGGCCGTCGTCGAGCCAGCCGCGACCGACGATCTCGCTGCGGAGATAGGCGATCAACACGTAGCCGCTCCCGAAGAGCGTGGCCCCGATCTTGGTGCAGACGAGCAAGAGCTCGACGAGCGGCACGGCACGCAGGCGGCCCGGGGTGATGCGCGCCGTGAGCAGCCCGACACCGAGCGCCGCGAACACGAGCACCACCTCCGACGCGCCGCCGAGCGCCAGGGCGCCGGCCACCAGTGCGGCGGCGAGCGTATAGGGTCCACGAAGGGCGGTGCGCGCGAAGCCGTAGAGAGCGTCGAGGATGACGACCAGCACCGCAGGGCGGAGCGCCGCGAGGGTCGTGCTGGCCTCCGGGACGGCGCCCCATCGCGAGTAGGCCCACGCGAGCGCCGTCACGAGCAGCGCGGACGGGAGGACGAAGGCGACGCCGCCGACGACGAGCCCGGGCCAGCCCGCCCGCTGCCGGCCCAGGTGGATCGCCATCTCCGTGGAGTTCGGTCCCGGAATCAAGTTGGTGGCCGCGAGCAGATCGAGGAACCGCTGCCGGTCGACCCAGTGTCGCCGGCGGACGCACTCTTCCTCCTGCAGGGCGACGTGCGCGGCCGGGCCGCCGAACGCCGTGCAGCCGAGCTTCAGAAAGACGAGCGCGACCTCGCGCAGGGCGCCGTGTCTGGTCTTCATGTGATCGGATTGAACGCGGGTATAGCACCAGCCCGGGTCGTGAACGTGGACGACGGGCGGCTCGCTCGCGTTGACCATGGCATGATCTGTGGTAGGTTCGATACCATGAGAACGACCATCGACTCCGCGGGCCGACTCGTGATCCCGAAAAGCATACGGCGCGAGGCCGGGCTCGAGCCGGGGACACCCCTCGAGGTTCGGTGGCGAGAGGGACGGATCGAGATCGAGCCCGAGCCGCTGCCCGTCACGTTGCGTCGCAAGGGGCGCCTCCTCGTCGCGGTGCCCAGGCGACCCGTCCGCGTGCTGCGGGCCAGCACCGTCGAAGAGACGCGTCGGACGCTGCGTCGGGAGCGCGGCGGCGCCTCCTGACCGCTCGTGCCAGGCTTTCTGCCCGACACCAGCTGCATGGTGCCCGCGGTCTGCAGCTGGCACGAGCATCACGACGCGGCCTCGGGGGAGATCGACCGGCGGCTGCTGCGCGGGGAGCGCATGCACGTCGCGGGTCCTGGCCTCGTCGAGGCGTACGCCGTGCTGACCAGGCTGCCGCCGCCGTACCGTGTGTCTCCCTCGGATGCTCTCGCACTCCTCGAGGCGAGCTTCATGACCCCGGCTCGCA